>DASQAW010000393.1:0-9625 GCA_035635495.1 Burkholderiales bacterium | reverse complement strand
GGCGCGTCGTAGCGGTAGGCGACGAACATCGGGTCGTTCTTCGAGCCCATGCCGCGCTGGATGATGTCGATGTCGACGACGGGGTCGGTGCGCGTCGCCACCGCCCACATCACCTCGTGCAGGTTCGACGGATCGATGTCCTCGTCGACCACCACGGAGTAGCGCGACATGTAGGCGCCGACGCCGCACTGGCTGAGGATGTGCCCGGCCTGGCGCGAGTGGCCCGCGTAGCGCTGCTTGATCGCCACGACGTTGAACATGCGGGCGCCGCCGATCTCGTGCGCCCACACCGCGCGCACTTCCGACACGCCGGCGGCGACGAGCGCATCGTGCAGCAGCGCCGAGCGCATCACCGCCTTCGAGTACGAGTAGTCGTTCGGCGGCTTGGCCGGCGGGCTGCCGACCAGGATCGGGTTCTCCCTGCAATAAATTCTCTCCACGCTCACCACGGGTGCGATGCCCTCCTTGCCCGGGTAGTAGCCGTGGAACTCGCCGAAGGGACCCTCGGTGCGCTCGTCGTTCGGCTCGATGTGCCCCTCGAGCACGATCTCCGCCGCCGCCGGAAACGGCAAGCCGGTGATCTGCCCCTCGATCACGGCCACCGGGGAACCCAGGATCGCGCCGATGTAGTTGTACTCGCACATGCCGAACGGCACCTCGATCCCCGAGATCAGGTAGCCCAGCGGATCGGCGCCGAGGACGATCACGACGGGAAAGCGCTTGCCCGCCGCCTTGTGCTTCTCGTAGTGGATGCGTCCGTGCTTGCCCGGCACCATGTCGAGCGCCACGTGGTTCCTGTCGAGCGCCTGCACGCGATAGGTGCCGACGTTGATCCAGTCCGAGTCCAGGTCGCGCGTCACCACCGAGCATCCCGTGCCGATGTAGCGCCCGCCGTCCATCTCGTGCCAGAGCGGCGACGGAAACTTGTCGATGTTCGGTTCCTTATCGATGTGCTCGAGGGCGGGCCCGGTCTTGACGACGGTAGCGGGAAACCTCGGCGCCGCGGCCTGCCATTGCGCCGGCTTGCCGCGCAGCGCCTCGACCAGCGCCCGATGGGTCTTTACGACCGGAAGCCTGAGAATCGACGAGAGGCGCGCGGGGCTGCTCGTGCTGCACGTCAGCACGCGGAAGCCCCTGGGATAGCCCTTGATCTCGTCGAAGAGGAGCGCCGGGGGGAGATCCTTCTTCACGTTGAGCTCGCTGATCGCACCGAGCTCGAGGTTCCAGTCCGCGCCGCGCACGTGCTGCAGCTCGCCGAGTCTCTCGACTTCGGCGAGCCAGGGACGCAGGTCGAGCGGATCGGCGTTCAAATCAGTTTCGCGATCACGGGGAAATACTCGGCCGTATGCCCCGCCGAGGCGGCTTTTTCGAGCGCCGCCTTGGCGGTCTTCAGGCCGGCGAGGTCGATGCGCGCGATCTTGGCCAGCTCGAGCGCGTAGCTCACGTCCTTCAGCGCGTACTCCACCGAGAAGGCTGCTTCCGGAAACTGGTTCGGCAGCATGGCCTTCATGCCGTGGTGGCGCAGCGCGAAGCTGTCGGCCGAGCCCTTCGACAGCACGTCCAAGGCCTTCGCCGGGTCGAGGCCGAGCTTGCGGATGACGGCGAGCGCCTCGGCGACCGCCAGCACGTTCTGGAACAGCACCATGTTGTTGATGAGCTTCATCGCCTGCCCCGCGCCCGGCGGGCCGCAGCGCGTGACGTCGCTCGCGAAGTACTCGAGCAGCGGCTTCACGCGCGGGAAGAAGTTCTCCTTGCAGCCGACCATCACCGAGAGATTGCCCTCCTCGGCCGCGGCGCGCGTGCGCGCGACCGGCGCATCGACGAAATGGATGCCGCGTGCACCGAAGCGCGCTTCCAGGTCGCGCGTGAGCCCGACCGTGATCGTGCTCAGATCGACGACGTAGGTGCCCGGCCGCATGTGCATCAGGAGGCTCGATCGGCCGACGCAGACCTGCTTCACCTCGGGTGCGCCGGGAAGCGAAAGGAACACGAACTCCGACTTCTGTGCGACCTCACGGACGCTCTCCGCGGGCGCCACGCCGTGTTGCTTCAACCGCTCGAGCGGCTCGCGCCGGATGTCGTAGGCCCGCACCTCCTTGCCGCTCTTCGACGCCACGTGGCGACAGATGGGCTCCCCCATGACGCCCACCCCGATGAAGCCGATCATTTCTTCTCCTTCCCGGTCCAAGTCTATACCGATGCTCGAGACCGCCATTCCGGCGCGCCTGGACCGGCTGCCCTGGTCGCCGTGGCACTGGCGCGTGGTGATCGCCCTCGGCGTGAGCTGGCTGCTGGACGGGCTCGAGGTCACGGTGGTCGGCTCGCTCAGCCCCACTCTGCAGCGGGCCGACACGCTCGGCCTCGGCGCCGGCGAGATCGGCTGGGCCGCGTCCGCTTATATCGGCGGTGCGGTGCTTGGAGCGCTGGTCTTCGGACGGCTGGCCGACAGCCTCGGGCGGAAGCGAATGTTTCTGGTCACGCTCGCCGTCTACCTCGTGGGGACCGTCCTCACGGCGTTTTCATTCGATATCTGGTCGTTCGCGCTTTGCCGCGCGCTCACCGGCTTCGGCATCGGCGGCGAATACGCGGCGATCAATTCGGCGATCGACGAGCTGATCCCCGCGCGCGTGCGCGGCACGGTGAACCTCGCGATCAACGGCACTTTCTGGGTCGGCGCGGCGATGGGCGCCGGCCTGACCATCGTGCTCTTGCAGCCGGACTGGATCGGCCCGCAATGGGGCTGGCGCTTCGCTTTCCTGCTGGGCGGCGTGCTCGGCTTCGCCATCCTGCTCGTGCGGCGCCACGTGCCCGAGAGCCCGCGCTGGCTAATCCGCCACGGCCGCGACGAGGAGGCCGAGCACGTGGTCTTGGAAATTGAAAGACAGGTGGAAAAGTCGAACGGCCCATTGCCGCCGGTGTCCGCGAAGCTCGCGATGCGCGCGCTGCCGGCGCCGAGCTGGGGCGAAATCCTCCGCCTGATGGTCACGCGCTACCGCCAGCGCGCGACGCTCGGTCTTGTACTGATGGCGTCGCAGGCGCTGTTCTACAACGCGATCTTCTTCACCTACGCGCTGGTGCTTGCCCGCTTCTACGACGTGCCGGAGCAGAGCGTCGGCTACTACATCTTCCCCTTCGCGCTCGGCAACTTCCTCGGGCCGCTGCTGCTCGGCCACCTGTTCGACCGCATCGGCCGGCGCAAGATGATCGCCGCGACCTACGCGATCGCCGGACTTGGGCTCGTCGGCGCGGGCTACGGCTTCTCCACCGGCGCGCTGAGCGCGCTGCAGTTGTCGCTGTGCTGGAGCGCCATCTTCTTCGTCGCCTCGGCGGCGGCCAGCTCCGCCTACCTTACCGTCAGCGAAATCTTCCCGGTCGAGATGCGCGCCATCGCCATCTCGCTCTTCTATGCCGCAGGCACCGCGCTCGGCGGCTTCGCCGGCCCGCCGCTCTACGGCGCGATCATCGAGAGCGGCAGCCGTCAGGCGCTGTTCGGCGCCTATGCGCTCGCCGGCGTCCTCATGTGCGCCGCCGCGGCGGTCGCGCTCTGGATCGGCGTCGACGCCGAGCGCAAGCCGCTCGAGGAGGTCTGCGCGCCTCTCGGCTGCGACCCGGCGCGAACCTAGACGGCGGCGCGGGAGCGCTGTTCTGTTCTTAAAGCGGCGCGGATCGTGGTGATCAGCTTCTCGGCGTCGACCGGCTTGTCGACGCGGTCGACGAAGCCGGCGGCCATCAGGCGCTCACGCTCGATCTGCGTGAAGGCGGTGAGCGCGATGGCGGGCGTGTAGCGGTCGTTGCCACAGCCGAGCTCGATCGAGCGCGCGCGGCGCAGCGCCTCGAAACCGTCCTCGCCGGGCATGGCAAGGTCGATGAGGAGGACATGCGGCCCGCGCGCGGGCAGCGCCGCCTCGAGCGCGGCGCCCAGCGCACGGCCCGAGTTGAAGCACTCGACCTGCGCGCCCGCCTGGCGCAGCGTCAGCGCGACCACCTCGTGGGCATCGACGTCGTCGTCGGCGATCCAGACCTTGAGACCGCGCAGCGCCCCGACGGTGGAACGGCGACGATCCTCGGGCGGCTGGCTGGCGATGGCGAGCACCGCGGCGGCCGGCGCGCCGGGCAGATCGACGGTGAAGGTCGCGCCGCGTCCGGGGCCGGGGCTGTCGGCGCGCACCTGGCCGCCGTGCAGGAGCGCGATGTGGCGCACGAGCGCGAGGCCGATGCCCAAACCGCCGGCGCGGCGCGAGGCCGAGGTGTCGGCCTGCGTGAAGCGGTCGAAGACATGCGGCAGGAATTCCGGCGCGATGCCGATGCCGTTGTCCTTCACCTGGAGCTGCACGCGCTCGGCGTTCTTGTGCAGGAGCACGCTGATCGTGCCGCCCTCGGGCGTGAACTTCACCGCGTTCGACAGCAGGTTGGACACGAGCTGCTGCAGCCGGCCCGCATCGCCGATCACCATGGTCGCCGGATCGTCGGGCGCGAAGCGCAGGTCGACCTGCTTCGCGGTGGCGCCCGGCCGCGCCGCGTCGAGCGTGGCGAGCACCGTGTCGGCGAGGTTCACCACGCGGCGCTCGATGGTGAGCTTGCCGCTGACGATGCGCGAGGTGTCGAGCAGATCGTCGATCAGCCGCGTCTGGTGGTCGACGTTGCGCTTGATCGCCTTGGAGGCGCGCTCGACGAGCGATTCGTCGAGCGGGTGCGTCGTCGCCATCAGGTGGCTCCAGCCGCGCAGCGCGTTGAGCGGCGAGCGCAGCTCGTGCGAGACGATGGCGAGGAACTCGTCCTTCGCCCGGTTGGCGCGCTCGGCTTCGGCGCGCAGCCGCTGCTCGGCGACCACCAGCTTCTCGAGCTCGCGCTGCGCGTTCTTCCTCTCGGTGATGTCGGTGGCGACGCCGATCAGGCCGATGACGCGGCCTTGCTCGTCGCGCAGCGGCGACTTGGTGGTCAGATAGGTTCGTTCACCGACCAGCTCTTCCAGGATCATCGTCTCGCCGGCCTCGAGCACGATGCGCTCGTTGTCGTCGAGCGTCATCGCCTCGTCGCCGGTCTTGCCGACCGCCTTGTTCCAGGCCGGGTTGGCCATCAGCAGCCGTCCCTGCCGGTCCTTGGCGAAGATCAGGTCGGGCGTGCTGGTAGTGATCGCGTTCAGCAACGCATTGCGCTCACGCAGCGCGGCGCTCGCGCGCTCGAGCGCCGCGGTCCGGCGCACCACGCGCTGATCGAGCTCGGTATACGCCTCGCGCATGGCGCGCTCGGACTGGCGCTGCGCCGCCACTTCGCGGAGCACGAGCACCGCGCCGAGGAGCCCGTCTCCGTCCAGGATCGGCGCGGCGTTCACCGTCACCGGATGCACCGTGCCGTCGCGCGCGCGCAGCGCCGGTTCGCCGGATGCCGCGGCGGCACTGCGATTGGCGAGTGCGCCGTTGAGCGGGTTGCGCAAAGGCGCGCCGCCGCGCTCGTCGAACAGCTGCAGGAGCTCGTCCAGCGGCCGGCCGGCGGCCTCGGCCGCGCGCCAGCCGGTGAGGCGCTGCGCCGCGGCGTTGAGGAAGCGCACGCGCCCCGAGGCGTCGGTGGCGATCACGCCGTCGCCGATGCTGGCGAGGGTCACCTGCAGCCATTCGCGCTGCTCGGTCGCCGCGCCCTCGGCCTGGGCGCGCTGCGCCGCGGCCTGGTCGAGCGTGCGCGCGACCCAGACGATGAGCGAGCTGAACCACGCGATCATCACCAGCGTGAACAGCGCCATGCCGAAGGCCTCGCCGAACAGGCCTTCGCGCTCCGCGTACAGGCGCATCCAGCCGACCGCGATCGGCACGACGACGGCGGCGGGCAGCAGCCAGCGCGTCACCACCGCGCCGGTGCGCTTGCTCGACAGCGTGTCGAGCAGCCACTCGCTCGGCCGCCCGGTGGCGAGCGCGACCGCCGCGAGCATCGTCGCGAGCGCGGCCGGCGCCGAGAAGCCGAGCAGCGGCGCGGCGATGTCGAAGCGCAGCACGCGCAGGCTTAGGCCGAGCAGCGCGAAGAAGGCGACCGTGCCGACGACCAGCGCCGCGAGCGCATTGGCCGGCGCGCCGAAGATTCTCGGGTCGCGCGCGAGCGGCGTGACCAGCGCGAGGAGCAGCAGCGTGACGCACGCGGCGATCGACATCAGGCCGGGCAGCTCCGCGCCGCGCACGGCGAGCCAGGCGAAGTTCATCCCGAGCGGGATGCCGAGAAGCGTCTCGACGAGGGTCAGCACCGCAATCGTGCCGGCGGCGGCCGCGGCAACGACTGCGCTCCTTCCACGGCCGGAGTGAGCAGCGAAATAGCTGGTGGCAAGGAGCAGCAGCGCGAGCGCGGCGCCGGGCGCCATCGGCGCGAAGTCCGCGCCGAGATCACGCAGCCACGGCACACCGAGCACCCAGCCCCAGATCGCGCTGGCGCCCAGCAGTGCCACGACGCCGTAGCAGGCGCGCGAGGCGCGCGCCAGCCTCGAGACGAGCGACGAATTCGACGGCATCCTTACCCGCAGACTAGCCGCGAGCGCGCCCCCTTACTATCGGCCGAATGACTACCTGCGGGTCATCGCCGCGGCCCTGTCGCCGCGGGGCGACGCCCGCACAGGCTGCGGCTGCTGCTTCTTCACTTTCGAGAGCACGAACTGCGCCAGCGCCATCGGCGAGCCGAACTGCGACTTGATGACCCACGTCGCCGCGGCCATGGCCATGCTCGCGACGGCGCCGCCTTTCGCCTTCTGCTTGGTGTCGCGCGGGACGGGGGTTCGGTGCTCGTGCTTGCGCACCACGCCGCGCGCAACGAAGAAGCCGAGGACCGCGGCCCCCGCGAGCGTCCACGGCGAGGTGAGCGCCCTCATCGCCGCCTCGCCGGTCTGGCGCGCCACCGCCTCGACGCGATGGCGCCGCTCGGCGATGCGGCGCTCGACTTCGTAGATTTCCCGGTCGGGTGGGATCATTGCGGTGGCTCCGGATCCTGCCCGCGCAGCTGGCGCAGGAGCGCCGTGAACGGCAGCTCTTTCGCGAGCTTGAAGGTAAACCAGGCGAGCGCGCCGGCGGCCACGAGGTTGAGCAGCGCGGCGATGCCCAACGCCACCGGCCATGAGGCGCCCTGCCCCCATGCGAACACGATGCTCGCGGCGACGAGGCCCATCCACGAGGTGACGATCAGCACCGCGGCGACGAGCACCGAGCCGAGGATCCACGCGAGGCGGATCGCCGCGCGGCGCGCGTCGAGGATCGTGAGCTCGGCGTAGTCGGCGACGAGCTGGCGCGCCTCGCCGAGCAGCCGCCCGACGACCTGACCCAGACTCGGCGCCGCGCGCCGGGTCGCTGGTTCCGCCATGGAGGCGCCTTACCGGCGCGTGATCATGTGCAGGAGGTACCCCGCAGCGAGCGCGATGCCGAGCGCCTGCAGCGGTTTCTCGCGCACGTACTCGCGCGCCGTGTCGAACCAGTCTTCCTGCATCTCCATGAGCCGCTCGCCCTTGGCGCTGACGCGCTCGGCGTACGAGGCGGCCTTGTCGACCGCTTCGTGCGCGGACTGGGAGAGGCGATCGACATTCGTTTCGATGCTGCGTTTGGTTTCGGCCATGAAATTCTCCAGTGAGTGTGCGGAAATGCGGAAAGCAACCTCTATACCCGGCGGCGCTTCGGCGCCTCGCCGGGCACATCGTTGGGAAGGCCGCGGCGCTCGGTGTCCTTGAGTCCGCGCTCGACGTCGCGCACCGCCTTGACGATGCGCTTGCGCCGCAGGAACCGGCTCTTCGCCGGCACGAACGCGGGCTTCTGCGCCTTCATGCCGCGTCCCGGTGATCTTCCTCTTCGTAGTCCTCGTTCTCGGCGGGGGCGCGCCGCTTGCCCGAGTCCTCGCTCTTGTAGGCGGCGAGCCGGTTGTAGAGCGTCTTCAGGCTGATGCCCAGCATGTCCGCCGCTTTGCGCTTGGAACCGCACTCGGCGAGCGTCGCCTCGATCAGGCGCCGGCTGACCTCGTCCAGCGTGCTGCCGACGCGCACCGAGAGCAGCGGCGCCGACTCGGGCTGCGCCACGGTCGCGGGCGCCAGGTGCGCGTCGATCACCTCGTCGGCGAGGATGAAGGCGCGCTGCACGTAGTTCTTCAGCTCGCGCACGTTGCCCGGCCAGGTGTGCGCATAGAGCGCGGCGATGGTCGGCGGCGCGAACGTCTTGGACGCGGCTTCCTGCTTGTTCAGCACGTCGAGGAAGTGCTGCGCCAGGAGCTCGATGTCCGTACCGCGCTCGCGCAACGGCGGCATGGCGATCGGGAAGACGTTCAGGCGGTGGTACAGGTCCTCGCGCAGCTTGCCGTCGGCGACCGCCGTCTCGGGCGAGCGGTTGGTCGCGCAGATGATGCGCACGTCGGTCGAGATCGGCGTCGTCGTGCCCACGCGCATGAACGTGCCGGTCTCGAGCACGCGCAGGAGCTTCACCTGCAGCTCCTGCGGGATCTCGGTGATCTCGTCGAGGAACAGCGTGCCGCCGTGCGCGCGCTCGAAGTAGCCCTTGTGCTGGCGGTCGGCGCCGGTGAAGCTGCCCTTCTCGTGGCCGAACAGCTCGCTTTCAATCAGCTGGGGCGATACCGCGCCGCAGTTCAGGGGCAGGAACGGCGCCCGCTTCCTTCGGCTCATCTCGTGGATGGTCTGCGCCGCGAGCTCCTTGCCGGTGCCCGACTCGCCCACCAGTAGAACGGTCGCCGACGTCGGCGCCACGCGACCGAGCTGGTCGTAGAGCTTTTGCATCGGCGTGGACGAGCCGAGCAGGTGTCCATAGCGGCCAAGCTTGCGCAGCTCCTCGCGCAGCTCGCCGATCTCGGCGCGCAGCTCTCCGGTACGCGGCACGCGCCGCAGGATCGAGCGCAGCCGCTCGACGTCGACGGGCTTCACCATGTAATCGGTGGCGCCCAGGCGCAACGCCTGCACGGCGCTCTCGACCGATGCGTGCCCGGTGATCAGCACCACCTCGGTCGATTCGCGCGCCTCGAGATCGTTGACCAGCTCGATGCCCTGGCCGTCGGGCAACTGCAGATCGGTGAGCAGCACGTCGGGTTGAAGGCGCGACATGTGGATGCGCGCGGCGCGCAGCGAATCGGCCTGCGCGACCGTGAAGCCTTCGCCTTTGGCCAGCTCCGAAAGCCACTCCAGCGCTTCGGGGTCGTCGTCTACCAGCAGCAGATGGGGCACCTATGCTCTCCGTTGTAGCTCTTGCATGGATGGCGGCAAGGAGTAGCCGCAAAATGCATACCAGCGGGCGCGAAAATTTTTCTCTCGCCCGCTCAAGCAGTTGCCAAAAGTTCACCCCGCCCCACTGTCGCCTCGCGGCGTCAAGCGCTTGTCTTTTTTTCATCCGGCACGGCACGGCTTTCCCTCTCTCATTTCCCTATTTCTTTCCCCAAGGCCCGCGACATCGCTTCTGTGATGCTCTGCCGGGTCTTCCAGTAGCCGGCCCACGGGTCTTTCTCCAGCTGCGCAAGGCGTTGCGGCACCGTAAGCACGGTGAACTTCTGCCGGATGTCCTCGTCCGCGGTGAGCTCATCCCATGCGAGCGGCGTCGACACGCCCGCACCCGGACGCGCCCGGGCGGAGAAGGCGGCGACGGCGCTCGCGGTTTCCGAGTTGCGCAGGTAG
>DASQAW010000392.1:0-1833 GCA_035635495.1 Burkholderiales bacterium | reverse complement strand
GCAGGCGCTCGATCTGCTTCACGTGCACGTAGCCGACTGCGGGAATCACCGCGAGCACGAGCGCGACCAAGACGACCTTGGCGCGCAGGCTCACCCTCATGGGGAGTTCCAGCGATATCCCATGCCGTAGACGGCGTCGATCGCGGCGAATTTCTCATCCACCGTCTGGAACTTGCGGCGCATGCGCTTCACGTGCGAGGTGATGGTGGCATCGTCGACGACGATGTGCGCGTCGCGCATGAGGCTCTCGCGGTCCTTCACGTGGCCGGGGAAGCGCGCAAGCGAATGCACGAGCCAGAACTCGGTGAGCGTGAGGTCGACGGGCGCGCCGCGCCAGGTTGCCTGGAAGCGCTTCATGTCGAGCTTGAGCGGGCCGCGCTCGAGCGTCTCTTCCGCGGCGGGCGGCTCGCGCAGCAGATCCGCGCGGCGAAAGAGGGCGCTGATGCGCGCGAGGAGCTGGGGCAGGCTCGCGTCCTTGGTGAGGTAGTCGTCGGCGCCCATGCGCAGGCCCGACACCATGTCGAAATCGCTGTCGCGCGCCGTGAGGAAGATGATCGGCAGCGCCGCCGACATCGCGCGCAGCTCGCGGCACAGGGTGAAGCCGCCGTCGGGCTCCTCGCCCAGGCCGATGTCGAGCAGCGCGAGGTCGGGCAGCCGCGTGCGGAAGCCCTCCGCGGCGGACTTGCGGTCGGCGTACGTGCTCACCTGGTAGCCGTGCTTCTTCAGCATGTCGGCATAGTTCGCGCGGATCGCCGCGTCGTCCTCGACGATGGCTACGGTGCGGGCCATGTGAGAAATATAACCGGCGGCCGGGCCGGGCATGGACGCTTATTGCACGCTGCCCGCGCTTTGCCACTATTAATCGGTGCTTCGCCACGCCGCGGTCGCGCGGCGGTCGCAATGCGCTGGTGGAATGGGCTCCATGCAAGAAGAAACGGAAATGCCGATGGAGCCGAAGCTGAACGTCACCATGCGCCAGGTGCTGAACGACCTCGCCTTCACCGCCCTCGCGGCGCTGGCGACCGGCGCGACGGTCGGCGGCCTCGCCTTCCTGGTGGTGCGCTTGTTCGCCGCCTAGCCAGGAAAACTCGCCGGCGCTGGTGGCTGGTGGCTGGGGCCTTGCCTGGTCTCCTCCCCACCTCGACGCGGTGTGCGGCCCTGCACACCGGTGCCCCAGCCCCTAGCCCCCAGCGCCGGCGGAATTCGGGGTCAGGGTCGTAATTATTGTGCGCAGCGCTTTTGAATAATTACGACCCTGACCCCGAATTCCTACTCGCGGTACACGGTGTAGCGCACGAAGTCGTTGTGCTTCGTGAACTTGTCGTAGAGGCCGCGCGCGCGGTAGTTGTTGTGGCGCGTGTGCCAGTAAAGCCGGCACCAGCCCTTCGGCTTCATTTCCGCGACGAGCCAGTCGATGAGCTGCTTGCCCACGCCGCCTGCGCGCTCCTTCGGGTCGACGAAGAGGTCGCCGAGGTAGCACGCGGGTGTCATGCCGAGGGTGTGCTCGTGGATGAGGTAGTTGGCGATGCCGATCACCTCGCCGTTCTCCTTCTCCGCCACGATCGAGTGCACCGGCACCTCCGGATCCATGATGCGGCGCCACGTGTAGGTGTTGAGTACCTCGTCGGGCTTCCTCTCGTAGAAGAGGCAATAGCCGTTGAAGAGCTCGCGCCAGCGGCGTTCGTCGCGGGTTTCGGCCGGGCGGATGTGGATTTTCATCGCGGGTTCCTAGAAGGAAATGATCGTCTTGATGGTCCAGCGGTCGCTCGCGCTCGTGAGGCCATAGCCGATGCCGAAGTTGACGCGCTCGGTGTCCGCCGTCAGGTAGAGGAT
>DASQAW010000391.1:0-8493 GCA_035635495.1 Burkholderiales bacterium | reverse complement strand
GTTGCAGATCTCGGCGAGGCGCTCGTACATCGCGAAGGTCAGCGCGTTGCGCGCCTGCGGCCGGTTGAAGGTGACGTAGCCGACGCCGTCGCGCAGTTCGTAGAGGAGTTCGTCCATGGCGGCGATGCTACCATCGCGCGATGCGCTGCTTTTTGGCGATGGGGATGCTGTGCACGTCTGTGTTTGCGCAGGTGCCACAGTTTCAAGTGGATGCCGGCTGGCCGAAGACGCTGCCGAACCGCTGGATCCTCGGCCAGGTCTCGGGCATCGCCACCGACCGCCAGGACCGCATCTGGGTGGTGCATCGCCCGGGCTCGCTCACGCCGCGCGAGCGCGCCGCTGAGCGCACGCCGCCCGAAGCCAAATGCTGCGTGGCCGCGCCGGCGGTGCTGGTGTTCGACGCCTCGGGCAACCTGCTTTTCTCGTGGGGCGGACCGGGCTCGGGCTACCAGTGGCCGGAGAGCGAGCACGGCATCTACGTCGACGGCAACGACTTCGTCTGGCTCGCGGGCAACGGCAAGACCGACGGCCAGCTCCTCAAGTTCACAATGGACGGGAAGTTCGTCCTGCAGATCGGGAAGCAGGGGAGCGGTAACGACAGCCATTCCACCGATCGACTCGGCTCGCCCGCCGATGTCGCGGTCGATATCGCGGCGCGCGAGGTCTATGCGGCCGACGGCTACGCCAACCGCCGCGTGGTGGTGTTCGACTCGGAGACTGGCGCCTACAAGCGGCATTGGGGCGCCTACGGCAAGCGGCCGAGCGACGACAAGACGCCGCCCTACGATCCAGCAAAACCGCCCGCGGCGCAGTTCTCGAACCCGGTGCACTGCATCCGCATCTCGCCGGTCGATGGGCTGGTGTACGTCTGCGACCGCACCAACAACCGGCTGCAGATCTTCCGCAAGGACGGCGGCTTCGTCTCCGAGCACGTGTTCGAGCGCGAGACGCGCGGCAACGGCACGGTGTACGACCTGGTGTTCTCGCCCGACCGCGGGCAGCGCTTCATCTACATGATCGACGGCATGAACGGCGAGGTGCGCATCGTCGAGCGTTCATCCAAAGCCGTGGTCGGCCACTTCGGGCGCCCCGGGCGCCAAGCCGGCGAGTTCACCGCGCTCCACAACATCGCGGTGGATCGGCAAGGCAATCTCTACACCGCCGAAGTGCAGACCGGGCAGCGCATCCAGAAATTCCGCCGCGTCGACCGGCAAGAGTAGTTCCAACGAGGAGGAGGACGATGTACCAAACCATCATTGGCGCCGTGCTGCTTGCGGCATCCGCAACGGCTTTCGCGCAGGCCAAATACCCGCAGCGCACCATCGAGGTGGTCGTGCCCTACGCGCCCGGCGGCGGCACCGACAACCTGATGCGCATGATCACCGGCATCATCGACGAGAACAAATGGTCGCCGGTGCCGATGAACGTCAACAACCGCGCCGGCGGCAGCGGCGCGATCGGCTACAACTACCTGATCAACAAGAAAGGCGATTCGCACGTCGTCGCCGGCGCGACGCCGATGGTCGTCTCCGGCAAGATCGAGGGCCGGCTGCCGGGCAACCACCGCGACGCGATGACCACGCTGATGATCGTGGCGATCGACGAGCTCATGCTCTCGGTGCGCACCGAGTCGCCGTACAAGACGATCGAGGACTTCGTCAACGCCGCGCGCGCCAAGCCCGGCGGGCTGACCGTCGGCGGCACCGCCACCTTCACCGAGGACCACATCTTCACGCACCTCTTCGAGCAAGCGGCGAAGGTCAAGGTGAAGTACGTGCCGTTCAATTCCGGCGGCGAAGTGACCGCCGCGCTGATGGGCGGGCACATCGACGCCGGCGTGATGAATCCGAACGAGATCGTGGCGCAGATCGAGGCGAAGAAGGCGCGCAACCTGGCCGTCGCTTCCAGGAAGCGGCTGGCGGATGCGGCCGATGTGCCCACGTTTGCAGAGAAGGGCTATGAGTTCTACTGGGAGCAGATGCGCGGCGTGGTCGGCCCGGCCAACATGGCGCCCGAAGCGGTGAAGTGGTGGCAGGACACGCTGCGCAAGGTGACCGACACCCGCAAGTGGAAAGAGGACTACATCAAGCGCAATCTCCTCACGCCGACGCAGTGGACCGGCGAGGAAGCGAACAAGTATCTCGACGGCCTGACCGCCAAATACGAAAAGGCATTGCACGATCTAGGCGCGGTCAAGAAGTAAGTGCATAAAGCCGACCGCATAACAGCGGCGCTGCTGCTCGCGTTCGCCGTGGCGTTCTCGGCGGGCGCGCTCAAGTACTACCCGTACTGGGGCGAAGGCGGGCCGGCCTCGGCGTTCCTGCCGTTCTGGCTCGGCGTGGTCATGGCGGGGCTCGCGGCTCTGATGCTGGTGCGCCGGCCGCGCGCGGCGGACGCCGAAGTCGACTGGGTGCCGCGCGGCGAGGGGCGCAGGCGCGTGCTGGTGGTGGTCGCCGTCACCGCGGCGTTCATCGCAGGGCTCAAGCTGATCGGCATGGTGCTGGGCACCGCGCTTTATCTCGCGTTCCTCGCGCGCTACCTCGGCCGCCACGCGTGGTGGCTGACGGTCCTGGTCGCCGTGGCCGCAGCGTTCGTCAACTGGCTGGTGTTCGCGCACTGGCTGCATGTGCCGTTTCCCGAGGGGATGTTCTGGACTTTCTAGCGAACCTCGCACTCGGCTTCTCGGTCGCGCTGACGCCGTTCAACATCATGATGGCGATCGCCGGCGTGATGGTCGGGATGCTGATCGGCGCGCTGCCGGGCGTCGGCCCGCCCTCGGGCGTCGCGATGCTGCTGCCGCTCACCTTCGGCATGGACCCGACCTCGGGGATCATCATGCTCGCCGCGCTCTACGCCGGCACGATGTACGGCGGCACGATCACCTCGGTGCTGATCAACACGCCGGGCGAGTCGGCCTCGGTGGTCACCTGCCTCGACGGCTATCAGATGGCGCTGCAGGGACGTGCGGGTCCGGCGCTCGGCATTGCCGCCTTCGGCTCGTTCATCGCCGGCACGATCGGCGTCGTGCTGCTGATGCTCGTGTCGCCGCTCCTCGCCAAATGGGCGCTGTCGTTCGGGCCGCCGGAAACGTTCGCGCTCATGCTCCTCGGCCTCACCACCGTGACCTTGCTCGCCGGCGACGATCCGCTCAAGGGCTACATCAGCATGGTGATGGGCCTCATGCTCGCGATGGTCGGCTACGACATCATCTCCGGCGACGCGCGCTACGGCTTCGGCATCCCGGAGATGATGGACGGCATCGACTTCCTGCCGGTGGCGATCGGCCTCTTCGGCCTGGGCGAGGTGCTCTACGACGCGGAGCAGGTCGGCAAGCCGCCCGTCGCGAAGGGTCGCTACGGCCTGCGTGACGTCATGCCGAGCGCTGCCGACTGGGCACGGAGCCGCTGGGCCATCGCGCGCGGCACAGTGCTGGGCTTCGCGGTCGGCATGCTGCCGGGCGCGGGGCCGACGGTGGCGTCGTTCCTCTCGTACACGGTGGAGAAGAAGGTCTCCGCGCATCCGGAGCAGTTCGGCAAGGGCGCGATCGAAGGCGTCGCCGCCCCGGAGTCGGCCAACAACGCGGCGGCCACCGCGGCGATGGTGCCGATGCTGACGCTCGGCATCCCCGGCTCGGCCACCACCGCCATCATGCTCGGCGGCCTGATGATGTGGGGCTTGCGGCCCGGGCCGCTGCTCTTCGAGAAGAACCCGCAGTTCGTCTGGGGGCTGATCGCGTCGCAGTACATAGCCAACGTCATGCTGCTCATCTTGAGCACCGCGTTCATCCCGCTCTTCGTGCGCGCGCTGCGCGTGCCCTACGGCATCCTGATGCCGCTCATCGTCGTGTTCTGCGTCACCGGCGCCTACTCGCTCAAGAACAGCGTCTGGGACGTGGGCCAGATGCTCGTCTTCGGCGTCGTGGGCTATCTCATGAAGAAGCTCGGCTACTCGCCCGCCGCGCTCGTGCTCGCGCTGGTGCTCGGGCCGATGGCCGAGCGCGCCCTGCGCCAGTCGCTCATCATCTCGGACGCCGGCGTCGCCATCTTCTTCACCCGGCCGATCTCGGCGGTGCTCATGGTCCTCGCCCTGGCGGCGATCGCGGTGCCGGTCTACAAAGGGCTTAGCCGCTTGCGAAAATAGGGACTGCCCTTATCTAGCGGTCCATGGGTGTTGCGCCACTGATGCTGGCGCTCGCGTTGGCGGCGGCGCCGCTCGGGCCGAATCTGTTCGTGGCCGGCGACGGCTTCACGCTCGAGCAGGCGATGGCCGATGCGCAGGCGCAGCGCACGCCGGAGGATCCGCCCCCCAAGATCCTCGTGACCGGAGACCAGGCGGCGCGGCTCGCGGCGGCGCGCGCCACGCCGGACACCATCGAGCTGATCCGGCGCGCACGCCGCGGCGGTGCCGGGATCTACGTCTGCGGCAAGGACCTCAAGGCGCACGGCCTGCGGCCGGGGGACCTGGTGCCGGGCGTCATCGCGGTGCGCGGCTATGTGTCGGGCGACCCTTCGCGCGCCGAGGATTGGGAACGGCGGCTTCCCCCCGCACCCGACCGCAAGTCGATGGCGATCTGCGCCTCGGACTAAGGCGAGCAAGAAACGGGAATAAATGCCGGGGCCGGCTGCCTAGACTGCGGCGATGGCGACCAGCGTAGAAGACGAGCGCGCGGCATTCAACCGTCTGACGCTGCCGCATCTCGACGAGCTGCGCGCAGCCGCGCGGCGCGAGATCCGCTACCGCGTGGCGATCGGCGATCTCGGCCCGGACGACCTCGCGCCGGAGGAGCTGGTCGGCGACACGCTGGCGCGCGCCTGGCAGGACCGGCACCGCCGTCCCGGGACGCTCGGCGTGCGCGCGTGGCTGCTCGCGCTCCTGCACCGGGTGTGCGAGAGCATCGTGCAGCGCGAGCGCCATTTCCGGAAGCTGCAGGCGGTACCGCTCGAGCGCGCCGTACCGCCGCCGCCGATCTACGACGACGATGAGGAGTTCTGGGAGTGGTACCAGCCCGACGACATGACGAAATGGGAAGACGTCGCCGCCGAGCCGGAGGACCTCACGCCCGAGGAGGTCGTCCAGGCCGAGGAGGAGCTGCGCTCGCTCGCGCCGCGCCCGCGGCTGGCGTGGCTCCTTCGGTATGTGCATCGCCTGACCGTGCCCGAGATCGCGCAGGCGCTCGGCGTGAACCTCGAGGAGGCGGCGCGGCTTATTGCCGAAGCGCGGCCTGGTAAAGCGGCATCACTTTCTCGGCGTACTCACGCAGGTCGTTGAGGCGCTCCTCGGGCGCCGGGTGCGTCGAGAGCAGTTTCGGCGGACGCTCTCCGCCAATCTTGGCCATCTTTTCCCAGAGCGAGATCGCGGCATGCGGATCGTAGCCGGCGCGCGCGGCGAGCTCGACGCCGATGCGGTCGGCCTCCTGCTCCTGGCCGCGCGAGTGCGGCAGGTTGACGGTGACGTCGAGCACCAGCGGGGCGAGGTTCTGGGCAATGGGCGGCAGGTTCGCCGCGCTCGCGACGACGTCGAGGCCGATCTGCTCGGCGAGCGCCATCGACACGCGCTCGCGGCTGTGCTCGCGCAGCGCGTGCCCGATCTCGTGGCCGAGCACCGCGGCGAGCTCCGCGTCGCTCGGTTGCAGCCGCTGGATGAGACCGGTGTAGACCGCGATTTTGCCGCCCGGCATGCACCAGGCGTTCACCTCATCGGAGCTGAGCACGTGTGCCTCCCACGGCCAGCCCGGCGCGTCCTTGCGGAAGGCCGCGGTCTGCGGAATCAGCCGCCCGATGATGGTCTTCACGCGCTGCACCTGGCCGGGATCGCGGTCGAGCGCGCCCTTCGCCTGCGCCTCGGCGAGCACTTGGTGATACGCCTGCGCGGCGCTCCGGTTCACCTCTTCCGACGAGACAAGCAGCATCTGCCGCCGCTGCACGCCGACCGCGCCGGGCTCGGTCGCCGTGCCGCAGGCGCCGAGCAGCATCGCGAGCGCGAGGGCCGCGAAGACCGCGCGCATCATGCGAGGACGGCCTTGCGCCGCTCGACGCCCGAATAGCCCTCGCGGCTCTTGCGGCGCTCGGGCATCTCGATCACCGCGCTGTAGACGGCGAATGCGCGCAGCTCCAGTGCCAGCGGCGCCGCCGGCGCGTCGAAGCGCCCGCTCCAGCCTTCGGCTTTCCATTGCCGCGTGCGCTCGTCGAGCGAAATCGCGCCATGACGCTTCAGGCAGCGCACGGCGCGCTGCGCGAGCTCGTCGTCTTCGGCGTGGATGGTGATCAGCGTGCCGCCGCGGCGCAGGCCTTCGGCGTAGGCATGCGCCTCGCCCTCGGGGACGCCTTTGCTCATCAGCGTGCCGATGATGCCGCCGGCGAGTCCGCCGTAGACGGTTCCCGCGACGAGCGCCGCGGCGGGTCCGGCGACGAGCAGCGGACCGAAGCCGGGAACCGTGAGCGTCGCGGCGGCGAGCACCAGGCCGCTCAGCGCGCCGACCGCGGCGCCCTTCGCCATGTCCTTGGTCACCGCCTTGGCGACGTCGCTCGAGGCCTCGTCCTCGGGCGCGATGATGCCGACGTCCTGCTTGCGAAAGCCGCTCTGCAGGAGCTCGCGGATGACGTTGCGCGCCTCGCCGCGGTCCTGCAACAGGCCGATCACGGTCTTCGCCATCGAGCACTCCTCGCGAATTTCGATGCAGCTAGTTTCCCCCCGAATGCGCGCCTTTCAATCGCCGGCGCACGAATCCGCCACAGGTCAGCAAGATTTCCCGCTAGAGTTGGCGCATGCAGCGCTCGCTGATCATCATCGGCGTCGCATTGGTGCTGGTCGGCCTCGCGTGGCCGTGGATCTCGAAGCTCGGGCTTGGGCGGCTGCCGGGCGACATCCGCATCGAGACCGAGAGCGGCGGCTTCTATTTCCCGGTCGTCACCTGCCTCATCATCTCGGTCGTGCTGTCGCTCGTCCTCTGGTTCCTCCGCCGTTAACGGAAGTAGACTGGCGCTTCACCCTGGAGGAGGGGCCATGAAGCGTGACGTTCTGGTTCGGAGAGCCATCGTGCTCGCGTGCGCCGTCGCGCTCGGCGGGCTGAGCGACGCCGCATCGGCGCAGCAGACGACGATGAAGATCGCGACCGTCGTCTCGGGCGACAACCCGAGGAACATCGCCGCGAACGAGCTCGCCCGGCAGCTCGCCGCGAGATCGGGCGGCAAGATCAAGGGCGAGGTCTACATCAACAACCAGCTGGCGAAAGGCGAAGCGGCGCAGCTCGAGGCGACGCAGCTCGGCACGATCGACATGGGGCCGGTGGGCGCGGCGCCGATCGGCGGCATCTTCGAGCCGGGCTTCCTGCCGCTGTCGCTGCCCTTCCTGTGGCCGAGCCGCCAGCACGTGTGGAAGGCGATGGACGGGCCGGTGGGCGCTGAGTTGGCGACGCGAATGGCCGCCAAGGGCCTGAAGACGCTCTGTTACGGCGGCGGCTGGGGCTATCGCAACGTGATGTCGAACAAGCGCCCGATCCGCACGCCCGCCGACATGAAGGGCATCACCATCCGCGTGCAGCAGTCGCCGGTGTACATCGGCATGATGAAGGCGCTCGGCGCGAACCCGGTGCCGATGCCCTGGACCGAGGTGTTTCTCGCGCTCAAGCAGGGCACGGTCGACGCGATGGAGGCGCCGGCGGTCTCGATCGTCTCCGACAAGTACCACGAGATCGGCAAGTACTACTCGCTCACCAAGCACACCTATGAGCCGGTGACCTGGTACATGAACAAGAAGAAGTACGACGCGCTCGCGCCGGATCTGAAGCAGGCGGTCGACACGGCGGCGAAGGATGCCTGCGCGCTCGACCGCAAGGCCGAGGTGGAGAGCGAGGAGGGCGACCTGGCCACCATCCGCAAGGCCGGCGTTCAGGTCAACGACATCGCCGACCTCAAGCCCTTCCGCGACATGATGGGCCCGGTGTATCAGGAGATCGGCGCCAAGGTCGGCAAGGAGTGGCTGGACAAGGTTCTCGCAGCCGCTAAGTGAGATACCTCGACCGCGGCGTGGAGGCGCTGTGCCTCCTCCTCCTCGCCGCGATCTCGGTGGATCTGCTCGCCGGGATCTTCTCGCGCTACGTGCTCGAGCGCACCTTCGTCTGGTACGACGAGGTGGCGCGCGCCTGCTTCATGTGGCTCGTGTTCCTCGGCGCGGCGGTGGCGGTGCGCCGCGGCGCGCACTTCGGGCTGCACGTGTTCGTCGAGACGCTGCCGCCGCGGCTCAAGCGGGCGGCGCTGTTGCTGGCGCCGCTCACGGTGATCGCGTTCTCGGCCGCCCTCGCGTGGCTCGGCTGGCTGCTGATGCAGCACGGCGCGGCGCAGACCACCGCGGTGATGGGCATGCCGGTGTCGTGGATCTACGCCGCCATGCCCGCCGGCGGCGCTCTCATGGCCATCAATGCCTTGCGGGCGCCAAAAGCATGATCGCGATCGCCGTGCTCGTCTTCATGCTGCTGCTCGTGCTCGGCGTGCCGGT
>DASQAW010000390.1:0-3997 GCA_035635495.1 Burkholderiales bacterium | reverse complement strand
ATCTGCTGCTGGACCAGGTCGGGCTGGTTGGCCGCGACCTCGGGCTTGCGCTTGGTGAATGCGGGCTTGGTCGCCGACAGGATGTCGCCGACATGCGGGATCACCGCCTTGAGCGCCGCTTGTAGCCAGCCCGCCATTAGGCTTTAGTCCTCCCGCGACCCCGAAATGTTCATTCTGCTACGTGCCACCGCCTGAGCGCTTGGCCCCTATGGAGGATGGCGCCCATATCTTCCCATTCCGACCGCTCCCTCGCGCACCAGCCGAGTACACGTGCGCCGCGGGATCGCTTGCGGCTGCTCGGCCAGAAAGCCGATCTCCACTACGCGAGCCGCTTGTAGAAGATCACCGTGGGATCGAAGCCGCCGCTCGACTTTTCCGCATAGTCCGGTACGACGCCCGCGCGCACATAGCCGAGGCGCTCGTAGAGCTTCTCGGCCGGCTGCGCCGGCACCGTGTCCAGCACCAGCAGCCAGCGCCCGAGCTCGGCCGCCTTGCGCTCGACCGCGGCCATCAGCGCCCTGGCGATGCCGCGGCCGCGGAACGCGCGCAGCACCATCAGCTTCTGCACTTCGGCGCGATGGCGGCCGTTCGGCCTCGCGACCGGCGCGAGCTGCACCGAGCCGACGAGCTTCCCGTCGACGAAGGCGCCGAGCAGGACGCGCCCGTCGGCGAGCTCGCTGCGCACCGCGCGCCAGAACTCGCGCCCATCGTGCGTGGGGAGCGGCGCCAGAAAACCGACCGAGGCGCCCGAATCGACCGAGTCGCGCAGCAGCTCGATGAACGCCGGCTCGTCGAACTCCGATTGCGCTATTTCGCGGATCTCCATCGGCGGTCCACCAATACCACCGATGCGTCGACCTGGCGAGCCGGGATGGTCCAGTACGTGCGGAGGAGCCGGTTCTTCTCTTCGTCGCCGACGAGCGTGAAGCCGTTCTTCTCGTAGAAGCGGATGGCCCAGGTCGCCGCCTTCCAGGTGCCGATCAGCACCGGCCGCTGCGTGAGCTGGTTCAGATGCTCGAGCAGCGCCTGGCCGACGCCGTGCCGGCGCGATTGCGTGCGCACGTACGCATGCCGGATGAGCGTGACGTCCTTGACGTCCTGGATGCCCATCACGCCGACGAGGCGGCCCTCGAGCGTGGAGCCGTAGAAGCGCACGCCCTTCGCGATCTCGGACTTGAGCTCGTCAACCGGCATGTACGGCTCGTGCCAGCGATCGGCGGGAATCACGCCCTTATAGGCGAGCGCGGACTCGTTGATGATTTCGAAGATCGCCGGCAAGTCCCCGGCCTTGCACGGCGCGATCGCCTGCCCTGCCATTCAGTTGCCCGCGATGGCCCGCCTGGCGGCCGAGGCCCAGCGCTCTTCTTCCTCGATGGACGAGGTGAAGCGCTTCGCGTGCTTGACCACCTCGTTGAACATCTCCAGCGCCGCCTCGTTCTTGCCCAGCCGCAGCAGGAGCCCGCCGTAGCGATAGCGGGCTTCGAGCCCGACGAACACGGGGATCAGCCCGCGATAGGCGGCGAGTGCGGCATCGTTCTCGCCGCGCCCCTCGAGCACGCGGGCCTCGAGCAACCGGACCTCGAGCGGCCGGGTCTTCGGCGCATCGCTCTTCAGTTTCGCCAGAGCGCTGCCGGCCTTGCTCCAATCCCCGGCTTCCACTGCGGCCTGCGCCAGGCCGAAGAGAATCGCGCCGTCGCTCGCGTACGCGCCGCTCAGGCAGCTCTCGTAGAGCCGCATCGCTTCGCCGTACATCTGGTGCGTCATGCACTCCGCCGCGAGCGCCATCCTGTTGTCCAAGCTGCCGCAGATCTCGAGCTCGTCGGCGCGCTTCTTCAGATCGGCGTCGGGCTCCAGGGCCCTGGCGATGGCGCGGGCCGCCCGGTTCGCGCTCCGGGCCTCGCGCGAGCCGGGGAACACCTCGACGAAGTAGTAGATGATGCAGCCCATCACGGGGAAGCCCATGATGACGAACATCCACCAATAAGGCCGGCCCGTCTTCATGACGTGGTAGACGAAGCAGAACTGAATCAGTAAGACGATCGCACCAAGGATCGGCATACTTCCCTCCCGCTGCTTAGCGTAGCACCTCGATACGAAGCAGGCCGTGCAGTACTGCTCTATTCGTCGCGCCCGGCCGGAGCCGGGCTGAGGGTACGGGGCGGCCGAGCGAAAACCGGGCCGCCCGTGTACGTGAAATAGAGCTTGCGCTGGCTATGCGCGACGAACACGCGGTGCGAGCGCAGGAAATCGAGGCCGAGCAGCATTTCCCACATCTCGCGCTTGATCGCAAGGCGAGTCCCGGTCTCGGTGTGCGTAACCCCGAGATCGGTAAAGCGGATGTTCGGGTTGCGGATGACTTCGTCACCGATGCTGAAGCTCTCGAACGCGCCGATCCACTGCTCGGGGCGACCGGCGCCGAAGCCTCCGGTCGTGCCCGCCGGGACAGTGCCCGAGGTTTCAGGCGTGACGCCCGCTTGCGCGGCGACCAACCGGCTCAGGACGGACGAACTCGCGCCCGTGTCGAGATGGGCAAGCAGCGGCTTGCCGTTGAGCTTGACGTTGACCAGGATGCCGGGCCTTTCGCTGTCGGTCTCGAGCCTGACCTCGCCGGCGCCGCCCCGGGCCCAATACGCGAGCGGGGCATCGCCGCAGTCCTGTGTCTGGAAAAGGCGCACGGCATTGTTCGCCAGATCGAATTCGATATCCACTTGCTCGAAGAAGTCGTAGCCGAGGATGAATGCGTATGCGCGGCCCAGGTCGCGCTCGCCCATCACGAACACGCGCCAGTTCTTCCGGCTTGCCGTGCCGAGCTTCAGCTCCTCGATGACGGCGTACTCGACGTAGGTACCGCCGCCGACGCCGGCCGCGCGGTAACCCTTCGCCTCCTGCCGCGTCAGCCCGAGGCGGTCGGCCGCCGCGCGTTGCACCAGGCTGCTCGCGGCGCCGGTGTCGAACAGGATGCCGATCTTCTGGCCGTTGATCGCGCCGTCGACGATCAGCCGGCCGCTTTGCGGCGTGACGAACCACTCGGCGATCTTCATCAGCCTGCAGCTGGACGCCGCAATCGCGGACGCGCACGGCAAGACGAGCGCGAAGAGCATGCAGAACACGCGAACGGTGCCGCGCATGGCCTGTTCCTAGGTGTACCTCCTTGCGCGCGACGATAGCAAAACTACGGGAGCGTTGCGACCATGAGGTGGTACGCGTTGCGTAAGCTGCGCTTCTCGAAGCCGCAGCGTTCGTACAAGCCGATGGCCGGATTCTGCGGATGGACGGTGAGCGAGACCTGCCGGTAGCCCTGCTCGTTCGCCGCGCGCAGCGCGGCCGTCAGCAGCTCCCGGCCGAAGCCCTTTCCCTGGAACTCGGGCAGGATGGCGATGCCGAGCTGCGGCGTGTGCCCGTCGACCGAGGCGAGGCCGATCCCCGGCGGCAGAAGCCGCAGCCAGCAGGCGCCGATGGCTCGCCCCTCGAGCTCGCCGACGACGCCAACGTCACCCGGCTTGCCCCAGTCGTCGGCGTAGATGCGCACCTGCGGAGCGTCGAGGACCCGGCGCGGCCGCAGCGGCGCCGGCGGCGGATCCCACAGCGCGATGTGCAGCCAGTCCCAGAGGCTTTGCTGATCTCCGGCGCCGAGCGCCCGGAGGTGAAGCCGCGCTACCGCGGCCACATCGACGCGAAGACAACGCCGGTGAAGAGGGCGTAGACCGCCCCATCGACGGTCGCCTTGAGGGTCGTGCGCCACGAGCGTCTATACCGGCGGGACGGTGCGGCCGACCACGTAGGCGGGTACTTGCCCATCGCCACCGCGCCGTTCGGCATGAGGCGAGCGGCGTCATGGCGATCTCCTCAGGAGAAAGCCTGGATGCCGGTGATGGCGCGGCCGAGGATCAGGGCGTGGATGTCGTGCGTGCCCTCGTAGGTGTTGACCACCTCGAGGTTCACCACATGCCGGATCACGCCGAACTCGTCCGAGATGCCGTTGCCGCCGAGCATGTCG
>DASQAW010000389.1:0-7384 GCA_035635495.1 Burkholderiales bacterium | reverse complement strand
GATGACCACGTTGGAGACGACGTGGTTGGTCTCCCACAGCGGCCGCTGTGACCACGCGTCGGGATGCAGCACGCGGTTCATGCGCACGGTCATCAGGTTCTTGTCCTCGGCGAAGATCGACGGCATGCCGTCCCAGGTCTTATAGGAGGGCTCGGGCGGCATCCAGTAGATGCCGTCGTCGGTGAAGAGATCGATCCACTCCTGCCATTTCTTGGCATCGAGCAGCTCCGACTGCCGGTACAGAAACTGCTCCGCGGCGTGCTGCAGCTCGTGGCCGTTGGCCTTCTTCAGGGGAGCCGGTTTTGCAATCTTCTTAGCCACGCATGTACTCCGCCCAGGCCTTCATCTGCCCGCGCATGGGCGCTTCCGAGGTGCCGCAGTTGGGCGCGGTCTCGACCGCGCCGTTCTTCTCGACGTCGCGGCCGTAATGGCGCCCGAAGCTGACCCAGTCGCCGCCGTCGCTCGCGAGGCCCTGGTGGCACTTCCAGAAGTTCTCCAGGTCGTCGGCGTTGATCAGCGTGGCGGGCGAGTTGACCAGGTTGTAATAGGCGAGGGAGCGCCGGTAGATCGGCTCGGGCGCGCCCTTGAGCCTGAAATGCCAGATCTCGGTGAGCGTGCGATCGACGCCCAGCGGGCGCACGGCGCGCAGCTGCTGGAGCGGCGATTGCACCGAGAGGCCGGGATAGATCAGCACGTGGTGGATGTTGACGCCGACGATCTCTTCGAAGCGCTTCTTGCCGTAGGCCTTGATCATGATCTTGTCGTAGGCGAGCGTGTCCGGATCGGTCGGGCGCAGTCCCATGTAGCCGGTAAGGATGCAATGGCCTTGCGGGTAGTTGAGCGTCTGGAAGTTGTCCCACTTGTCGATGGTGACGGTCGCGAAAGCCGAGAGCATGTGGTAGCTGAGCGGCGCATGGCCCGTCTTTTTCTCAATGGCTTTCTCGACATTATGAGCGGCGCGGCCGGTGGACTGGTGGACCACCGAGGGGTGCAGCGCGTCGAGCTGGTTCTCGAGGAAGATTTTCCAGTTCGAGTGCTGGATGACGCGGAAGCAGTTCGGCACGATCTCGACTTCGCCCTCCGGGGCGCGGTCGCACATATCGTCGAACGCCACCTTCGATTCTCCGAGAAATTCGAGCAACGTGGGCCCATCGGCCGCCAGGCTGGCGAACACGAAGCCGCGGTAGTTCTCGACGCGCGCCGCGCGCTTCATGCTGCAGTCGGGGTTGTCCTTGCCGAAGCGCGTACCCGCGTAGCCCGATTCCATCATCGGGATCGAGCGCAGTCTGCCGTCGTGCTGGAACGTCCAGGCGTGGTAGGAACAGCGGAAGAAGTCGCCGGTGTTGCCCTTGCGGTCGCCGCACATCATGTTGCCGCGGTGCGGGCAGCGGTTGTAGAGCACGTTGACCTTGCCGTCGGCGCCGCGCACCATCAGCATCGGTTGGCGGCCGATCTGCACGGTGTAGTAGTCGCCGGCTTTCGGCACCTGGCTCTCGTGCCCGCAGTAAATCCAGACGCGCTCGTGGATGCGCTGCATCTCGAGCTGGAAGATCACGGGGTCGGTGTAGACCTCGCGGCGCACCCGATCGGGTTCGACGTATTTGGCGAGGTCGGGAATACGTTCCTGCAGCATGGCGTTTCCTCCGCAGTGCCGATAATAATCTAGCCACTGGAGGAGACCGCCCATGCTTCGCGTCCTGCTCGCTCTGTTTTGCTTTGCCGCATGCCCCGCCTGGGCCCAGACCGCGCTCAAGGTGAAGATGTTCCCCGGCGCGCAGGCGCTGCCCGCGCTGGCGGCGGCACAGGAGGGCATCTTCGAGCGCCACGGCCTCAAGGTGGAGATCCTCTTCACCGCGAACTCCGATGAGCAGCGCGCGGGGCTCGCCAAGGGCGAGTTCGAGATCGCGCAGGCCGCGGTCGACAACGCCGTGGCGATGGTCGAGCTCGCCAGGGAGGACGTGGTCATCGTCACGGGCGGCGACAGCAGCATGAACGAGCTCTTCGTGCAGCCCGACGTGCGGTCGTACGGCGACCTCAAGGGCCGCACGCTGCTGGTCGATGCGCCGAATACCGCCTATGCGCTGCAGCTGAAGAAAATCCTGCTGATGAACGGTCTCAAGGAGGGCGTCGACTACCAGGTCTACCCGATCGGCGGCACCGGCCAGCGCCTGCGCGGGATGAAGGAGAACAAGGACTACAAGGCGGCCATCCTCAACCTGCCGTTCGCGCTCGATGCCAAGGCTGCCGGCCTGAAGAGCATGGGCCGCGTCACCGACATGATCGGCCCGTACCAGGCGAACGGCGCGTTCGTGCTGCGCCGCTGGGGCCAGGCGAACCGCGACGCGCTCGAGCGTTATATCGCCGGGCTCATCGAAGGCACGCGCTGGGCGATGTCGCCGGCCAACAAGGATGCCGCGGTGAAGATCCTCGCCGAGCGCCTCAAGGTCGGCACCGACACGGCGGCGCAGACCTGGCAGCTCATGACCGATCCGAAGTTCGGCATCGCCCGGGACGCGCGCTTCGACATGGAGGGATTCCGCAACGTGCTCGCGCTGCGCGCGGAGATCGAGGGCAGCTGGGGCGGCAAGGCGCCGGCGCCGGACCGTTACGTCGACCTGTCTTATTACGATGCGGCGATGAAGCGCCTTTCGCGCTGAGCGAACCGCAAATCGGCCCGAATGACGTTGCTTTCGACGGATACCCGGAATTGTCGATCGAGGATTGGCACAAGAAACACGGATTGTGGGTTGAATGAAGCGCTTCTGGCCGAGACCAAAGCGGACATCGACAATGACCGGCGTATAGTTCGCTGAACCAATCTGTGCGATCCGAGCAGCCGATCACTACGATCCGCCAGGCGATAGAGCTGGGCGTAGAACACCATCAAGCGGGGCGCCTATCGGAGGCGGAACAGGTCTACCGGCGAGTTCTCAAGGCTGAGCCGAGCAATCCAGATGCTCTGTATTTGCTCGGAGTCGTAGCTCATCAGGTCGGCATCCATGAAAGCGCTGTTCAACTAATTGAAGAGGCGATACGCCTTAGCCCTTCCCATCCGCATTTCCATAACGACCTCGGCGAGGCCTATCGCGCACTGCGGCGCCCCGAGGAGGCACTGACCAGCTACGACAAGGCGCTGGCGATCAAGCCCGACTATGCCGACGCGCTCGATAACCGCGGCCTTGCCCTGCAAGAACTCAAGCGCTACCCGGAGGCGCTAGCCAGTTACGACAAGGCGCTAGCGATCGAACCCGACTTCGCAGAGGCGTTAAACAACCGCGGCAATGCTCTGCAAGAACTCAAGCGTTACCACGAGGCGCTAGCCAGTTACGACAAGGCGCTGGCGATCAAGCCCGACTTCGCCAAGGCGGCAAACAACCGCGGCGTTGCCCTCGAAGAACTCGGGCGCTACGAAGAGGCGCTGGCCAGCTACGACTGGACGCTGGCGATCAAGCCTGACTACGCCGAGGCGCTGGACAACCGCGGCAATGCTCTGCAGGAACTCAAGCGCTACGAGGAGGCGCTAGCCAGTTACGACAAGGCGCTGGCGATCAAACCCAACTTTCCCAATGCGCTTCTCAACAGGGGCAATACGTTTAGGTATATGGGGCGAATCCGCGATGCCGAGGCGAGCTTTCGCCAAGTGCTCGCCATCAAGCCCGACGAAGCGGCGCACAACAATCTTGGCAGTGTTCTACAGAACTCGGGGCGGCTGCCAGAGGCGATTCAAAGTTATCGCCGTGCGATGGCGTTGAAGCCTGATTTTTCTGAGGCGCACTCGAACCTGATCTTTGCGATGGATCTTTCGGCAGCGTACAGCATGCAGGAACAGCAGGAGGAGCGGCGCCGCTGGTACGAGCAGCACGGTCGCAAACTCTCGCGGGAGATCCGTGCGCATCAGAACGTTCCCGCCCCCGATCGTAGATTGCGCGTTGGCTACGTTTCAGCGGACTTTCGCACGCACTCGGCCTATTACGCCTGCAGTCCGGTGATCCTTGCGCACGACCAAACGGCGTTCGAGATCTATTGCTACTCGGGAGTAAAGCGCGAGGATGGCGCCACTGCCCGGTTGAAGCAAGCTGTGCAGAATTGGCGTTCGACAGTAGGTGCTTCCGATGATGCTCTGGCCGAGCAGATCCGGGCAGACCGCATCGACATCCTGGTCGACCTTTCCGGCCACACTGCCGGCAACCGGCTGCTTGTGTTCGCTCGCAAACCGGCGCCGGTGCAGATCACGGCATGGGGGCATGTTACGGGCACCGGCCTGAAGACCATGGATTACCTGCTAGCTGATCCGGTTGTGCTGCAAAAGCAGCACCGGCATCTGTTCGCGGAGGAGGTAATCGATCTTCCTTGTGCGCTGTGTTACCAAGCTCCCGAGTACGCTCCTCCGGTGCAACCGCTGCCTGCCAATAGCGGCAGGCCGTTTACCTTCGGCTGCATTAACAGAGTGGAGAAGATATCGGATTCTTGTATTGACCTCTGGAGCAAGATCCTGGCGGCGACACCTGGAGCTCAATTAGTGATCAAACACAGCAGCCTCCAAGATGCCATGGTGCAGGAGATCCTGCTCCATAGGTTCTCAACCTTCGGCATAGAACCTGAGCGCGTGCGCATGTTCGGCGCTTCTCCCCATGCCGAGCACCTGAAGATCTATCACGAGATTGACGTCGGACTCGATACCTTCCCCAACAACGGCGGGATGAGCACTGCAGAAGCGCTGTGGACGGGCGTACCTATCGTAGCGATGCCCGGCGAAGGGCCCGGTAGCCGCTCTTCAGCAGCGATCCTGACCGCCGTTGGCCTGGAATCATGGATTGCCCACGACGCGGCCGAATACGTCCGCATTGCCGGAAAGGCAGCAGCGGACACTGCCAGCCTTGCCGCTCTTCGCCAGCGCATACGTCCGATGATGGTCGCTTCCGCTTTCGCCGACCCCGGGCGGTATACGGCGGCAGTCGAGCGCGCTTACCGCACCGCTTGGCGCAAATGGTGTCAAGGGCTTGGGTAAGTTAGTGAGGGCGGAAGAACGCCGTCGCCGGATCGCTACCTCGATCTTTTCTGCTACGAAGGAGCGATCAAGCCTCTCGCTCGGTAAGAACTGATCGATGGTCGCGCCGCGAGCGACGCCGGCGCCCGACATGTCGCTACAGCCGCGTGCGAATACTGCTGTGCAAAAATTCCGACGCGGGGAGACGACACTAGGGAAACATGCACTTCACATTAGAACTAGAAGCGAATTGCTATCCGAACATCTTGCGTGCAGAGCTGTCCCGGCGCGAAACGGCGGAAGAATGCACGAATTCATCGAGGCCCTGAATGCGGAGATGCAGAAGAGCGGTTGCAAGCTCACGTTGATTCGCGTAGTCCACTCGCGGCCGATCTTCAAGGCCGAGCATTACTCGGGGCTGGCGCGCCTTGCCGCCGTTCCAGGCAGCCGCCTCGCGCTCGTCGCTCACACCGAGGAGCTGCGTGCGTCGCATCACTACGTGGAACTGCTGAATGGCTGAAAACGTCCACTAAAGTTGCGGTTCCGGTTCCTGCCTTAAAAGCCCCGCGTCACCTCAAGCGCGAATAGCCAGACTCAAGCTTGGGCATCACCTCTTTGGAGAAAAGCTCGAGCGAGCGCATCGCGTGCTCGGGCGCGAGGTCGCCGAAGGAGAAGATGCAGAGCAGGTAGTTCGCGGTGGTCTGCTCGAGCATCGCCTGGATCTTCTCCAGCGCGGTGCGCGGCGTGCCGGTGAGCAGCGGCTGCACGGTGTCGGGCGCGTAGGGATCGGTCTTGTGGTGCTCGGGGCGGCCGACCTTGCGCACGAGGTGGTGGATGCGGCTCGCCCAGCGGTTGTGCGCCTCGAGCCCGAGGAGCGCGGCTTCCGCCTCGCTCTCCGCGATCACCATGTGCTGCGTCTTGGCGAGGAACGGCCGCGCGACGTGCGCGTTGTGCCGGTCGGGATCGTTCTTGTGGCGCTCCCAGACCTCGCGGTACTGCTCGAACAGCGCCCGGCACTCGGCCAGCGTGGCGAGCAGCGCCGTGTGGTAGCCGTGGCGCGCGGTGAACTCGATCGACTCGCGGTTCGAGCTCGGGAACCAGAGCGGCGGATAGGGCTTCTGGTAGGGCTTCAGGTGCAGCTCGGCATCGTGGTAGCGGTAATGCCTGCCGTTGTAATAGAGCGCCTCGCGCTTGCAGGCGGCGAAGAAGATGTCCAGCGTCTCGCGGTACTTCTCGCGCGACTCCTCGATGTTGGCGAGGCCGAAGATCTGCGACTCGATCGGCGACACGCCGCGCCCTACGCCGAGCTCGAGCCGGCCGCGCGAGAGCTGGTCGAGCATGCAGACCTCGTTGTAGAAGCGGTAGGGGTTGTACCAGGGCAGGCAGAAGGTCAGCGCGCCCACGCGCAGCCGCGTCGTGCGCTGGATCATCGCCGAAAGCAGCACGCCCGGCTGCGCGTTGATCGAGAGCGGCGTGCCCTGGTGCTCGGCGATCAGGTAAGCGTGGAAGCCCGCGCGGTCCGCGGCCTGCGCGAGATCGAGCTTGTGCGCGTAGAGGTCCGCCGCCGTGCGGTTCGCCGGCGCCTCGATCCAGTCGAAGATGCCGAATTGCAGCTTTTCCATCATCGCCACACCCTGGTTGCCACCTCGACCACGCGCTCGAGCTTGCGCTTCTGGTCGTCCTCGCTGACGAGGTTGCCGACGACATCCGAGCCGAAGCCGCACTGCGGGCTGATCGCCAGCCGCTCGAGCGGCACGTACTTCGCCGCCTCGTCGATGCGGCGCACGAGCGCGTCCACCGGCTCGAGCTCGGGCACCTTGGTGCTGACGAGGCCCAGCACCACGACCTTGTCCTTGGGCACGAAGCGCAGCGGTGCGAAGCTGCCGGCGCGCGGGCTGTCGTACTCGAGCAGGAAGCGCTGGTACGGCAGCTCGTTGAACAGGCGCTCGGCGATCGCGTCGTAGGTCCCTTCGCGGTGCCACGTGCTGCGCTGGTTGCCGCGGCAGAGATGGATGCCGAACGTGACGCCGGGGAAACCTTCAACCAGCTTGGCGTTCGCGCGCAACGAGCGGGAAAAATTCTGCATCGGGTCCTCGCCGCGCTTGCGCATCGCCTCGAGCGAGGGCTCGTCGACGTAGGCGGTGTATCCCGGCTCGTCGATGTGCACGTACTTGCAGCCGGCGTCGACCAGCGCCTGGATCATGCGCCGCTGGATCGCGACCACATCGGCGAGGAACGCGTCCACGGTGGCATACGCGGCCTTGGAGCCAGCATGGTCGAAGCGCTGCATCACCCGGTCCGGGCCGATGAGCGACACCTTCACCGGCTTCTTCGCCAGCGGCGCCGCGCGCCGGTATTCGTCCAGGGGCGGGTTTCGGACCAGTTGCAAGCGGTTCA
>DASQAW010000388.1:0-2190 GCA_035635495.1 Burkholderiales bacterium | reverse complement strand
CGTCGCGCCGGCCGGCAGATGCACATCCAGGTACGTCGCGTCGGTCGCGCCGGGCTTCACCGGCGCGGTCGTGCCGCCGTAGTTGCCGGCGATCACGCGCACCTTGCCGCCGCCCGGGATCGCCACCTCCGGAATGTCGGACGCCTGCAGGTCGCGGTAGCTCGCCGGCTTCATCTTGTCCTTCGCCGGCAGGTTGATCCACAGCTGGAAGCCGCGCATGCGGCCGCGGTCCTGCTGCGGCATCTCGGAGTGGATGATGCCGCGGCCGGCGGTCATCCACTGCACGCCGCCGCTCTTCAGGTTGCCCTTATTTCCGAGGTGGTCCTCGTGCAGCATGTGGCCGTCGAGGATGTAGGTCACCGTCTCGAAGCCGCGGTGCGGATGCGCCGGGAAGCCGGCGATGTAATCCGCCGCGTCCTCGGAGGAGAACTCGTCCAGCATGAGGAACGGATCCAGCCGAGCGAAGTGCGACTGGCCGAGGCTGCGCCGGAGCTTGACCCCGGCGCCGTCCGACGCCGGGATCGACTTGATGAGCTGGTGCACGGTTCGAGTGGTCATGGCCGCTCCTAAGTGAGGGCGAACTCGGGCTTATTCAACGTCAGGCGCTCGATCACCTCGCGCGCCTTGGCGAGCGCCGCATCCTTGCTCGCCGGGCTGATCGCCAGGCCCTCGGCGTAGACGAATTCGACGTCGGTGATGCCGAGGAACGCGAGGAAGTCGCGCACGTACTTCGTGTGGATGTGCTCGGTGCCGTAGACGCCGCCCCGGGTGACGAACACATACGCCTTCTTGCCCGTCAGCTGGCCGACCGGTCCCTTGTCGGTGTACGTGAACGTGACGCCGGCGCGTGCGACGTGATCGAAGTAGGCACGCAGCGTCGAGGGCACGTGGAAGTTGTACATCGGCAGGCCGATGACGATCGTATCGGCTTCGCGGAGCTCGGCGATCAGCGCGTCCGAGTAATCGACGATCGCCTGCTGCTCGGGCGTGCGCTCGTCAGGCTTCGCGAGGAAGGCGCCGAAGCGGCTCGCGTCGAGGTGCGGCACCGGGTCTTTCGCCAGGTCGCGGACGATGACTTTGCCGCCGCGCTTCGACGCGAACTCGTTGGCGAGGGTGGTGGACTGGCCGCCGGGGCCGAAGAGGCTGGTATTCAGTTGCAGGGTGGTGGTCATGAGGACCTCCTTTCGTGGAGGTCATTTAACTATCCAGCCGGTCGATAAAAAAGCGCAAAATATCGACCATACCTATCGGCTGGGTCGATGAATCCGCGGATCACCCTCGAGCAGTGGCAGGCCCTCGTGGCGGTGGTCGACGCCGGCGGCTATGCGCAGGCCGCCGAGAAGCTGCACAAGAGCCAGTCCTCGGTCACCTACCTCGTGCAGAAGCTCGAGTCGCTGCTCGACCTGAAGGCCTTCGAGATCAAGGGGCGCAAGGCCGTTCTCACGCCCGCCGGCCAGCTCCTCTACCGGCGCGCGCGCGTGCTGCTCGACGAGGCGGCCGGCATCGAGAAGGCGGCGAAGAGCGCATCCGCCGGGTGGGAGGCGGAGATCCGCATCGCCGCCGAGATCGTCTTCCCGGCGTGGCTGTTGCTGAGGTGCTTCGACAAGCTGAACGCCGAGAGCCCGCACACGCGCATCGAATACTTCGAGTCGGTGATCGCCGGGACCAGCGAGGCGCTGCTCGCCGGCCGCGTCGACCTCGCGATCGTCGGCGCGCAGATCCCGCAGGGATTCACCGGCGCACTGCTCATGCCGCTGCGCATGATCCTGGTCGCGCATCCGGAGCATCCGCTGCACAAGCTTGGCCGGCCGCTGACCCTGCGCGACCTGCGCGAGCATCGCCAACTGGTCGTCCGCGAGACCGACGCGCTGCGCGCGACGAAGACGATCGTCGAGGCGACGCAGCGCTGGACGGTGAGCCACATCTCCACGGCGATCTTCGCCGTGTCGATGGGCTTCGGCTACGGCTGGTATCCGGAGGAGCGCATCCGCGGCGAGCTGCACGCTGGCACGCTCAAGCCGCTCCCGTTACGCGACGGCGCGGAACGCCTGGGGCAGTTCTATCTGGTCTTTGCCGACCGCGAGAACGCCGGACCGGGCACGCTGCGCCTCGCGGAGATCATCCACGAGATGGTGAAAGCGGAGTGCGCTACCGCCGGCGCTTCTTAGCCCTGCGCTTCCTGGTTTTCTT
>DASQAW010000387.1:0-15067 GCA_035635495.1 Burkholderiales bacterium | reverse complement strand
AGCCAGGCGAGCCCGACGGTCGACTTGTCGCGCGTCAGCGCGAGCAGGATGTTGTCGGCCTTGTCCTCGAGGAGGGAGGAGTCGGTCAGCGTCCCGGGCGTGACGATGCGCGTCACCTGGCGGTCGACCGGCCCCTTGGCGAGCGCCGGATCGCCGATCTGCTCGCAGATGGCCACCGATTCGCCGAGCTTCACCAGCTTGGCGAGGTACTGCTCCACCGAATGCACCGGCACGCCCGCCATCTTCACCGGCGCGCCGGCGGAGAGCCCGCGCGAGGTGAGCGTGATGTCGAGCAGGCGCGCGCCCTTCTCGGCGTCGTCGTAGAAGAGCTCGTAGAAGTCGCCCATCCGGTAGAACACCAGGATGTCCGGATGCTCGCCCTTGATGCGCAGGTACTGCTGCATCATCGGCGTGTGGGCGTCAAGGCGGTCCATTGCGTGGGCCATCTAATATTAGCGGCTGCCGCACGCGAACGAAGCAGAATAGACGGAGCAGGCGATGTTGACGGTACATCATCTCGGCAGATCGCAGTCGGAGCGGATTGTCTGGCTCTGCGAGGAGCTGCGGTGCGACTACGAGCTCAAGCGCTATGAGCGCGACCCGACCACGCGCCTCGCGCCGCCGGAGTACAAGGCCTTGCATCCGATCGGCACGGCGCCGGTGATCACCGATGGGGACCTCGTGCTTGGCGAGTCGGGCGCGATCATCGAGTACATCATTGCCCGGTACGGCGGCGGCCGGCTTGCCCGGCAGGCGGGGCACCCGGAGTTCGCGAGCTACCTCTACTGGTTGCACTTCGCGAATGGCAGCTTTCAGGCGCTGCTGCATCGAACCTTGCTGGCGCGCCGCCTCGCGCCGCAGCCCGACCATCGCGCGCTGCTCGACCTGGAAGCGCGGCGCGCCCTCGCGCTCGACTTCGTGAACCGGCGCCTCGGCGAAGCGGACTATCTCGCAGGGAGCGAGCTCACGGCGGCGGATATCATGATCGTGTTCAGCTTCACCACGATGCGAACGTTTACGCCGTACGATCTCAAGCCGTACCCTCACGTGCTCGCTTACCTGCGCCGCATCGGGGCGCGCGAGGCGTATCAGCGGGCGATGCGAAAAGGCGATCCGGGGATGACCCCCGTGTTGGACTGACGGTCTGCGAGGAGGTGCGATGAAACGAAGGTATTTCGTCCGCACGGCGGAGGTGCCGAGCTACTACCCGGCGAACCATACCGGCACGACCAACCGGCGGCTGGTCGGCGCCGAGAACGTCGGCGCGAAGAACGTCGAGCTGGTGCTCGGCGTGATCGAGAAGGGCCGCGGCGCCGATCCGCACGCGCATCCGGGCATGGAGCAGGTGTGCTACCTGCTGGAGGGCACGGCGCTGGCCGAAGTGGGCGGCGAGCGCTGCGAGATGCAGCCCGGCGACGTCTGCTACTTTCCCGCCGGCGCGATGCACAAGTTCACCGCCACGAGCGAGATGCCCGTCAAGGTGCTCGTCATCTACAGCCCGCCGTACGGCGAGTCGCCGGAGAAAGTGATCCGATGAAAGCGCTCATCCTCGCCGCTGCGCTGCTCGGCGCCGGATCGGCGGCCGCGCAGTATCCCAGCAAGGCGATCCGCGTGCTCGTGCCCTTCGGCGCCGGCTCGTCGACCGACATCGTCATGCGCATCATCGCGCAGCCGCTCAGCCAGTCGCTCGGCCAGCCCGTCGTGGTGGAGAACAAGCCGGGAGCCGATGGCGCGATCGCGGCGGCTGAAGTGGCGAAGGCGCCGGCGGACGGCCACACGCTCATTCTTGGCACCAACAGCCCATTCTCGGCCGCACCGCACTTGCGCAAGGTGTCCTACGACGCGATCGCCGACTTCACGCCGGTGAGCATGGTCGGCAACTACACCTTCTTCGTGCTGGTGCACCCTGGCGTGCCGGCCCGCACCTTGCAGGAGCTGATTTCGTACGCGCGCGCAAATCCTGGCAGGCTGAACTACGCCACCGGCAACACGGGCGGCATCGTCATGACCGGCATGCTCGCCTCGCAGGCCGGCATACAGCTCGTCCACATTCCCTACAAGAGCGAGCCGCCTGCGATCACGGATCTGCTGTCGGGCAACGTCCACGTCATGATCAGCTCCTACGCGACCGTCGCGCCGCACCTGCGCGAAGGAAAGCTCCGCGCGCTGGTCACCACGCTCCCGAATCGCAGCCCGTTGCTGCCCGAGGTGCCGAGCATCGTAGAGGCGGGCTTCAAGTTCCCGTTCCTGCCCTGGGCCGGCATGCTCGGGCCGGCGCGCATGCCGAAAGACATCACCGACAGGTTGAACCGCGAGCTGAACGCGCTGCTGCAGCGCGAGGATGTGCGCGAGAGCCTGCTCAGGCAGGCGTTCGATCCGAAGGGCTCGAGCACGACGGAATTCACCGCGTACGTGCGCGAGCAGTACGACATCTGGGGAAGAGCGATCCGCGAGGCGGGCATCCAGCCCGAATAGCCATGACTCAGCTCCGAGTCCCGGCGGTGTAAGCTCGGACTGCTCGAAGCTTTTCTCGGCGACAATTCGGGTCGTCGTTCCATGGAACAAGCCGTCACCGAAACAATCCAGCAGATCTACCGCGCCGAGTCGCGTCGTGTCTTCGCGACGCTGGTGCGCCTGCTCGGCGACTTCGACCTCGCCGAGGAGGCACTGCACGACGCGTTCCGCGCGGCGCTGGAGCAATGGCCCGGCGAGGGCGTGCCGGACAATCCGCGTGCCTGGCTGGTCTCGACCGGCCGCTTCAAGGCGATCGACGCCATCCGCCGGCGCTCGCGCTTCGATCCGCTGGAGGAGGAGCATGCCGACTCGCTCGCCGCCGAGGAGAAGCCCGACGCCGAGCCGATCGAGGACGACCGCCTGCGGCTCGTCTTCACCTGCTGCCACCCCGCGCTGTCGCACGACGCGCAGGTGGCGCTTACGCTGCGCGAGGTCTGCGGCCTGACCACCGAGGAAATTGCGCGTGCCTTCCTCACCCCCGCGCCGACGCTGGCGCAGCGCATCGTGCGGGCAAAGAACAAGATCCGCGACGCGCGCATCCCCTACGAGGTCCCGGGGCCGAAGGAGCTGCCCGAGCGCCTCGATGCGGTGCTGCGCGTGATCTACCTGGTGTTCAACGAAGGCTACTCGGCGTCCTCGGGCGCTTCGTTGACGCGCGCCGATGTGTCCGGCGAGGCGATCCGCCTGGCGCGCCTGCTGATCGAGCTGCTGCCCGAGCCCGAGGTGCTCGGCGTGCTCGCGCTCATGCTGCTGCACGAGTCGCGGCATGCGGCGCGCGCGTCCGTCTCGGGCGATCTCGTGCTGCTCGAGGACCAAGACCGGCGGCTGTGGAACCGCGAGCTGATCGCCGAGGGCGTGTCGCTGGTGGAGCGTGCGCTCGGTTCGCGGCGTTTCGGGCCCTACAGCCTGCAGGCGGCCATCGCCGCCGTGCACGCCGAGGCGCCGACTTTCGCGGCGACCGACTGGTCGCAGATCATCGGCCTCTACGACGTGCTCTCGCGCTACGACCCGTCTCCCGTCATCGAGCTCAACCGGGCGGTCGCGGTGGCAATGCGCGACGGACCCGCGGCAGGGTTGGCGGTCGTGGAGGCATTGCTCAACGGCCGGGAATTGGCGGATTACCACCTTGCGCACGCGGCGCGGGCGGATCTCTGCCGGCGGCTCGGCCGAAAGGCGGAGGCGCGGGCATCCTACAAGCGCGCTTTGGCCCTGGCCAGGCAGGAGCCCGAGCAGCGCTTCCTGCAGAAACGTCTCACCGAATTGCCCGAGTAATGACGACTGTCGATTTGCGGCTCCCGGGTTCGACCAGGGAGAAAGGAGCCGCAGATGAAGACCGCCTTGCTGATACTGATGATCGAAATCCTCTTGCCGGGCGGGACTTTGCTCGCGCTCGGGATCCTCTGGTACCGCCGCCGCGTACAGGGCGGAAACAAACTGTTGCCGAACCTACGCATGGCGGTCGCGGCGGGCGGCTAAAAATAGAGGGCGGCGCTGTCGATTCCGCGCGCGGCCATTCGACTACTGGGTGCAGACCCGAACTTTCAAGGAGATAGCCGTGAAATTCATGATCCTGGTCAAGGCGACCCGGGACTCCGAGGCCGGCAAGATGCCGCCGGAGAGCCTGTTTGCCGAGATGGGCGCCTATCACGAGCAGCTCGCCAAGGCCGGCGTCCTGGTCGACGCTTCCGGCCTGCAGCGCAGCGCGAAAGGCTGGCGCATCAAGTACAACGGCAAGCAGCGCACGGTCGTCGACGGCCCGTTCGCCGAGACGAAGGAGCTGGTCGCCGGCTACACCGTCATCAACGTCAAGTCGCGCGAGGAAGCCATGGAGTGGACCAGGCGCTTCCCCAATCCCTCGATCGACGGCGGCGTGGCGGAGATCGAAGTGCGCCAGTACTTCGAGCTCGACGACTTCCCGAAGAGCGAAGCGCTCGAGCGCTTCCGCAAGCTGGGCGTGGGGGAATGACCATGCTCAAGGCGATCGGCATCGGCGCGGCGGTCCTGGTGGGCGGTGTACTGGTGCTGGCCGCGTTCCGGCCCGACACGCTCGAGCAGCAGGGTGACGCGACCCGCGTTACCTCTTCATCGACATGGATCGCATGGTCGGCACGGAATTCGAAGCCGGCCTCGCGAGCCTGAGAACACTGGCGGAGAAAACGCAATGAAATATCTGTGCCTGGTTTACGGCGAGGAGCAGGCCCTGGCGAACATGCCCGATGCGCACTGCGTCGCCTTTGACGATGAGATCCGCACGAGCGGCCACTGCATCGCCTCGGAAGCGCTGCAGCCGGTAGCGACCGCGACCACGGTGCGCGTGCGCAACGGCAAGCTCTCGGTGACCGACGGGCCGTTCGCGGAGACCAAGGAGTTCCTCGCCGGCTTCTACATGATCGAGGCGCGCGACCTGAACGAGGCGATCCAGCTCGCGGCGCGCATTCCGCCGGCGTCGGTCGGCTCGATCGAGATCCGGCCGATCCGGCCGATTCGCGAAACAGTTCGCGCACAGCAACTAGGAGAAACGCATGGCGTACGTTGACGGCTTCGTAACACCGGTACCGAAGAAGAAGGTCGAGGAATACCGCCGCATGTCGCGCAAGGCGGGCAAGGTGTGGCGCGAGCACGGCGCGCTCGAATACCGCGAGTGCATCGCGGACGACGTGAAGTGGGGCAAGCGGACCTCGTTCCTGCGCGCGGTGAAGCAGAAACCCGGCGAGACGGTGTTCTTCGCCTACATCGTGTACAAGTCACGCGCCGATCGCGACCGCGTCAGCGGCAAGGCGATGAAGGACAAGCGCCTCGCCGGCATGATGAATCCGAAGAACCTGCCCTTCGACGCGAAGCGCATGATCTGGGGCGGCTTCAAGGTGGCGGTCGACCTGTGAATATCGGTTCGTTTGCAATCGGAATGGGAGCGGCTGCCATCGCGCTCGCCTTTCCCCCTGTGTTGAGCCGTCTGGCAAACCCCCAGCCGGCGTAACTCCCCGAAAGGAAACACCATGCAAGTCCAGCCCTATCTCTTTTTCGACGGCCGCTGCGAAGAGGCCATCGAGTACTACCGCAAGGCGCTCGACGCGAAGGTCGACATGCTGATGCGCTACAAGGAAAGCCCGGAGCCGCCGATGCCCGGCACGAAGGTACCCGGAGACAAGGTGATGCACGCTGCATTCCGCATCGGCGACACGCAGGTCCTCGCCTCCGACGGCTTCGCCAGCGGCAAGCCGAAGTTCGAGGGCTTCTCGCTCTCGATCAGTGCGCGAGACGACGCCCATGCCAAGCGCCTTTTCGGCGCGCTCGCCGACGGCGGAAGCGTCACCCAGCCGCTGATCAAGACTTTCTTCGCCTCGAGCTTCGGCATGGTCACCGACAAGTTCGGCATGCACTGGATGGTCATCGCCGCCGCGACGGCGACATGACCGGCAAGCGCTGGCTCGCGCTGTACATGCTGTGCGCCGGCGAGCTCATGATCGTGCTCGACACCACGATCGTGAACGTCGCGCTGCCGTCGATCCAGGCGGACCTCGCGTTCACCGACGCGACGCTGGTGTGGGTGATCAACGCCTACATGCTCACGTACGGCGGCTTCCTCCTGCTCGGCGGCCGCCTCGGCGATCTGTACGGCCAGCGGCGCCTGTTCCTCTTCGGCGTCACGCTCTTCACCGCCGCTTCGCTGGTCTGCGGGCTGTCGGGCTCGCAGAGCATGCTGGTCGCGGCGCGGGCGGTGCAGGGGCTTGGGGGCGCGGTGGTTTCTGCGATCGCGCTCTCGCTCATCATGAATCTCTTCAGCGAGCCGGCGGACCGCGCCAAGGCGATGGGCATCTTCAGCTTCGTCTGCGCGGGCGGCGGCAGCGTCGGCGTGCTCGCCGGCGGCCTGCTGACGAGCGTGCTCGGCTGGCACTCCGTGTTCCTCGTCAACCTGCCCGTCGGTGCCGCCGTGTACGCCGCCTGCGTGAAGCTCCTCCCACCCGACGGCGAGCGCGCCGCGGGCCGGCTCGACGTCTGGGGCGCGCTGACCATCACTAGCTCGCTGATGCTCGCCGTGTACGGCGTCGTCAACGGCAACCAGGCCGGCTGGACCTCGGCGCAGACCCTCGGGCTGCTCGGTGCCGCGGTGGTGCTGCTCGCGATATTCCTCGCGATCGAGGCGCGCATTGCCGCGCCGCTCGTGCCGCTCCGGCTCTTCCGCGTGCGCAGCGTGACCGCCGCGAACATCATGGGCGTGTTCTGGGCCGCGGCCATGTTCGCGTGGTTCTTCATCTCCGCGCTCTACATGCAGCTCGTGCTCGGCTACGACCCGATGCAGATCGGCCTCGCCTTCCTGCCGGCGAACCTGATCATGGCCGCGTTCTCGATCGGCTGGTCGGCCAAGGTGGTGATGCGCTTCGGCATCCGCCTGCCGATCGTCATCGGCATGCTCCTGTCCGCAATCGGTCTCGCGCTGTTCGCTTTCGCGCCGGTGGACGGCAGCTTCCTCCTCCACATCCTGCCCGGGATGCTGCTCCTCGGCGTGGGCTGCGGGATGGCCCTGAATCCGGTGATGCTCGCGGCGATGAATGATGTCGCGCCGAGCGAATCGGGCCTCGCCTCGGGCGTGGTGAATACCTCCTTCATGATGGGCGGCGCGCTCGGCCTCGCCGTGCTCGCCAGCGTCGCCGCCGCGCGCACCGGCGGCGTGCAGACCGCCGCCGCGCTCACGGCCGGCTATCACGCCGCCTTTGCCCTGGCTGCGCTCTTTGCGCTTGGCGCGGCGCTCGTTAGCATGCTGCTGCCGCGTGTCGCCTCGCCGGTGGCGGGAGGGGACAACGTGCTCGCGGAGGAGACCCGATGAAAGGAGACTTGAGATGGGCAATCCCGTAGTGCACTGGGAACTGATGTCGAAGGAGCCGGCCAAGGTCGCCGACTTCTACGCCAAGATCTTCGGCTGGAAGGTCGAGCACCACGCGGAAATCAACTACCGCGTCGTCGATACGCAGGCGAAGGGCGAGATGAAGGGCATCAACGGCGGCATCGTCAAGCCCGACCGCGAAGGGCCGTGGCCCGGCAACATGCTCTTCTACATCCTGGTCGACGACCTGGCGGCCTACCGCAAGAAGGTCGTCGCCGCCGGCGGCAAGATCCACGTCGAGATGCAGAAGGTGCCCGGCATGGGCAAGTTCTCGCTGTTCACCGATCCCGAAGGGCGCATGATGGGCCTTTGGAAGGCGAAACGGCGATGAAGAAAACCTACCAGGGCAGCTGCCACTGCGGCGCGGTGCGCTTCGAAGCGGGCATCGATCTCGCGCAGGGCACGAGGCATCTATGAGCGCCAATCCAGCCCCAGGCTACAAGAAGTACCCGAAGCATCGCATCAGCACCCAGCCGGCGACCGTGCGCGTGCAGGTAGCGCACGGCGGCGAGCTGATCGCCGATACGACGGACGCCATCGAAATGCACGAGACCCATGTCGGCCACGTCGTGGCTCCGGTCGTCTATTACATCCCGCGCAAGGACGTGAAGATGGAGCGCCTCGTGCGCACCGAGCACCATACCTATTGCCCCTTCAAAGGGCCGGCTTCCTACTACTCGGTGAAGAACGGCGCGGAGAACGCGGTGTGGACCTACGAGCAGCCGTACGACGAGATGCTCGCCATCAAGGAGTTGCTCGCCTTTTATCCCGACAAGTTCGAGATCACCGCAGCGCCTCGAGCAGGGCGGTGAAGACCTTCGGCGTCGCCGCGGCGATGTCGCCCGATTCCAAGAATCCCTGATCGCCCTTGAGGTCGCCGACCAGCCCACCCGCTTCCTGGATCAGCAGCGCGCCCGCCGCCATGTCCCACGGCGAGAGGCCGAGCTCCCAGAACGCATCCAGCCTTCCGCACGCCACGTAAGCGAGGTCCAACGCGGCGGCGCCCGCGCGGCGCACGCCGACGCAGGTCTTCATCATCGTCTGGAGCTGCCGCGTGTAGAGATCGAGGCGCCCCAGTTCCTTGAACGGGAAGCCGGTGCCGACCAGCGCGTCGCCGAACTTGGTGAGGGTCGAGACGCGCATGCGGCGGTCGTTGAGGAAAGCGCCGCGGCCCTTGGACGCGGTGAAGAGCTCGTTCCGCGCCGGGTCGTAGATGACAGCGTGCGCGAGGGCACCGCGCTGCTGGATGCCGATCGAGACACAGTACTGCGGGAAGCCGTGGATGAAGTTGGTGGTGCCGTCGAGCGGATCGATGATCCAGACGTGCTCCGCGTGCTGCTGGCTCGCGCCCGACTCCTCGGCCAGGAAGCCGTGCTCGGGATAGGCCTTGCGCACGATGTCGATGATCGCCTGCTCGGCCGCCTGGTCGACCTGCGTCACGAAATCCTTGGCGCGCTTGGACCTGACGTTGAGCCCGCCGGTGTCGAGCGCCGCGCGGTTGATGATCGAGCCCGCGCGGCGCGCGGCGCGCACGGCGATGTTGAGCATCGGATGCATGGGGCGCGTATTCTAGAGGCACGAAAAAGGGGTCAGAGCAATTTTCCGCTTACAAATCGCGCGTCAGCGCAGGGGCTTTTGTTTCAGGAAAATTGCTCTGACCCCTTTTTCGCGGGGCGTATTCTAGTCGCATGCCCCCTATTCGCATCGTTCTATGCCGGCCCAGCCACCCCGGCAACATCGGCGCGGCGGCGCGCGCGATGAAGGCGATGGGCCTATCGGACCTGCGCCTCGTCGCGCCCGAGCGCTATCCGGCGCCGGAAGCGGGGTGGATGGCGACCAATGCCGCCGACGTGCTCAAGGCTGCGGTGATCCACGAGACGCTCGGCGAGGCGGTGAAGGACTGCGTGGCGGCGTTCGCGCTCTCCGCCCGGCCGCGCGAATGGTCGCCGCAGGTGCTCGACGTGCGCACGGCCGCCGCGCGCGCTGTGGAAATGGGCGCGCCGGTTGCATTCGTGTTCGGCAATGAAGCGGCGGGCCTCACCAACGATGAAGTGTTCGCCTGCCAGTTCCTCGTGCACATCCCGGCGAACCCCGAGTTCAGCTCGCTCAATCTCGCGCAGGCTGTCCAGGTCGTCGCCTACGAGGCGCGCATGGCGGTCGACGTCGCGATGCCGTTCTCGCGGGTGGCGAAGCGCGCGACCGTCGAGGATATGGAGGGCCTGTACGCGCATTTGGAAGACGCGGCGACCACGAGCGGGTTCATGGCGCCGAACTCGCGGCTGCGCGAGCGCTGGCGGCGGCTGTTCTCGCGTGTGCCGGCGCTCGAGCGAGAGGAAGTGAACATCCTGCGCGGATTGCTCAAGGCGCTCATGAGCCGGCGGAATGGCAGCCATGAGCCCAGAGAATAGTTGATCGATTTAGTCGGGCACTTATAATCACCGGATGTTTGCAAGACTGCGCGGCGACATCGCCTGCATCCTCGAGCGAGACCCCGCGGCTCGCACGAGCTGGGAAGTCCTGACCTGCTATCCCGGCCTGCATGCGATCTGGATTCACCGGCTCGCCCACTGGCTCTGGCGGCATCGGCTGCGCTGGCTCGGCCGCTTTACGTCGCACATCGGGCGCTGGCTTACCGGCATCGAGATCCATCCCGGCGCGAAGCTCGGCTCGTGCGTGTTCATCGACCACGGCATGGGCGTGGTCATCGGCGAGACCGCCGAAGTCGGCGACGGCTGCACGATCTACCAGGGCGTGACGCTCGGCGGCACCACGCTCTACCGCGGCCAGAAGCGGCATCCGACGCTCGGTGCGGGAGTGGTGGTCGGCGCGGGCGCAAAGATCCTGGGCGGCTTCACCGTCGGCGACGACGCGCGCATCGGCTCGAACTCCGTGGTCGTGAAGGAAGTGCCGCCTGGCGCCACCGTGGTCGGCATCCCGGGCAAGGTCGTGGAGGGCAAGGAAGCCGAAGCCGCCCGCTTCTCCGCCTACGCGGTGGTTCAGGAGCACTCGGACCCCTACGCCAAGGCCATCCAGCAGCTCGTCGAGCATTCGCAGGAGCTCGAGCGGACGGTGCGGCAACTCCAGGCGCGGATGGCCGAAATGGAGCGCGATGCGGAGGCGTCAAAGCGCGAACTACGCGCAGTCAAGTAGTTGATTCCCCAGGGGAACGAAATCCGACTGATTCTGTCGGATTAAGGTATACTTGACCATACTAATCGGGTATTTCCAGAGGCATTCATGAGACTCACAACCAAGGGCAGGTTTGCGGTAACCGCGATGGTGGATCTGGCGCTGCGCCAGAACCGCGGCCCCGTCACGCTGGCGGCGATCAGCGAGCGGCAGCACATTTCGCTTTCGTATCTGGAGCAGCTTTTCGGGAAGTTGCGCCGCGCGAAGCTCGTCTCGAGCGTGCGCGGCCCCGGCGGCGGGTACAACCTCGCGCAGCCCGCGCAGTCGATCACCGTCGCCGCTATCGTCAGCGCGGTGGACGAGCCGCTCGACGCGACGCAGTGCGCCGGCAAGGAGAACTGCCACGACGACAAGCGCTGCATGACGCACGACCTGTGGGCAACGCTCAACGAGAAGATGCACGACTACCTCTCGTCGGTGACGCTCGCCGATCTGGTCGCGCACCAGGCCGGCAAGCCGGTGGCGGTGATCAAGGATTTCCGTCCCAAGGAAGAAAAAGTCGCGGCATGAAGCTTCCCATCTACCTCGACTACTCGGCGACCACGCCCGTAGATCCGCGCGTGGCGCAGAAGATGATTCCGTACCTGACGGAGATCTTCGGCAATCCGGCGAGCCGCTCGCACGCGTTCGGCTGGAAGGCCGAGGAGGGCGTCGAGGAAGCGCGCGGCCATGTCGCGGCGCTGATCAACGCCGATCCGAAGGAGATCGTCTGGACCTCGGGCGCGACCGAGGGCAACAACCTGGCGATCAAGGGTGCGGCGAACTTCTACAAGACGAAGGGCAAGCACCTCATCACGCAGAAGACCGAGCACAAGGCCGTGCTCGACACCTTCCGCGAGCTCGAGCGCCAGGGCTTCGAGGCGACCTATCTCGAGGTGGGGCCGAACGGCCTCGTCGACATCGACAAGTTCAAGGCGGCGATCCGTCCCGACACGATCCTCGCCTCGATCATGATGGTGAACAACGAGATCGGCGTGATCCAGCCGGTGTGGGAAATCGCCGACATCTGCAAGGCGAAGGGCATCATTTTCCATTGCGACGCCGTGCAGGGGGCGGGGCGCGTCGACATCGACATGAACAAGCTCCGGGCCGACCTGCTGACCATTACGGCGCACAAGGTGTACGGGCCGAAAGGCATCGGCGCGCTCTACGTGCGGCGCAAGCCCCGCGTGCGGCTGGAAGCGCAGATCCATGGCGGCGGCCACGAGCGCGGTTTCCGCTCGGGCACGCTCGCCACGCACCAGATCGTGGGTTTTGGCGAAGCCGCGCGCCTCGCCAAGGCGGAAATGGCGAGCGACAACGAGCGCATCCGCGCGCTGCGTGACCGGCTCTGGAAAAGCGTGCAGGGCATGGAAGAGGTCTACCTCAACGGCGACCTGGAGCGCCGCATCCCGCACAACCTGAACGTGAGCTTCAACTTCGTCGAGGGCGAGTCGCTGATCATGGCGGTGAAGGACATCGCGGTGTCTTCGGGCTCCGCCTGTACGTCGGCGTCGCTCGAACCTTCCTACGTGCTGCGCGCGCTGGGCCGCAACGACGAGCTCGCGCACAGCTCGATCCGCATCACGCTTGGCCGTTTCACGACCGAGCAGGAGGTCGACTATGCTGCCGACCTCATCAAGCGCAAGGTAGCGAAGCTAAGGGAGTTGTCGCCGCTGTGGGAAATGTACAAGGAAGGCGTCGACTTGAATTCGGTGCAATGGGCTGCACATTAGGAGTTTGACATGGCATACAGCGACAAGGTCATCGATCACTACGAGAACCCGCGGAACGTGGGTTCATTCGACAAGGCGGACGACGCGGTCGGCACCGGCATGGTCGGCGCTCCGGCGTGCGGCGACGTGATGAAGCTGCAGATCCGCGTCGGCGCGGACGGCCGCATCGAGGACGCGCGCTTCAAGACCTACGGCTGCGGCTCGGCGATCGCCTCGAGCTCGCTCGTCACCGAGTGGGTGAAGGGCAAGACGCTGGAGCAGGCCGCCTCGATCAAGAACACCCAGATCGCGCAGGAGCTGTCGCTGCCGCCGGTCAAGATCCACTGTTCGATCCTCGCCGAGGACGCGATCAAGGCGGCGGTAGCGGACTACCAGAAGAAGCATGGGCTCGCCGCCCAGAAGGAAAACGCCACGGCAGAGGAGCAGAAGGTCGCGTGATCACGCTCACAGAAACCGCTGCGAAGCACGTCCAGAACTACCTCGCCAAGCGCGGCAAGGGCGTCGGCCTGCGCGTTGGCGTGCGCACTTCCGGCTGCTCGGGCATGGCCTACAAGCTGGAATTCGCCGACGCGGTGAACCCCGAGGACATGCAGTTCGAGAGCCACGGCGTGACGGTCATCGTCGACCCGAAGAGCCTGCCCTACCTCCAGGGCACCGAGCTCGACTACTCGCGCGAGGGCCTCAACGAAGGCTTCAAGTTCCGCAACCCCAATGTCAAGGACGAGTGCGGCTGCGGGGAAAGCTTTAACGTCTAGCAGTAGCCACTTCGAGCTCTTCGGCCTCCAGCCGGCATTTACGTTGGACCACGAAGCGCTCGAACGTGCCTACCGCGAAATCCAGTCGCGCGTGCATCCCGATCGTTTCGCCCATGCGGGCGACGCCGAGCGGCGCGCGTCGCTGCAGTGGACGACCCGCGTCAACGAGGCCTTCCGCACACTGAAGAACCCGGTGCAGCGCGCGAGCCATATCCTCGCGCTGCACGGTGTCGATGTCGCGTTCGAGACCAACACGGCCATGCCGGAAGCGTTCCTGATGCAGCAACTGGAGCTGCGCGAGGCGCTGGACAACGCGAGGCGCTCGAAGGACGCGAAGGCGCTGGACGCGCTGCAGAAGTCCATCGAGCGCGACAAGCAGACGCTGGAGGCCGAGCTGGCCCGGCGCATCGACGTCGACAAGGACTACCCGGCGGCCGCGGGGCTGGTGCGCGAGCTCCAGTTCCTCGAGAAGCTCGAGGCGGAGATCGACGGCGCTTACGAGGTGCTCGAGTAATGGCCCTGCTGCAGATCTCCGAGCCGGGGATGTCGTCGGCGCCGCACGAGCATCGGCTGGCCGTCGGCATCGATCTCGGCACCACCAACTCGCTGGTGGCTACCGTGCGCAGCGGTGGCGCCACCGTGCTCCCCGATGCGCAGGGGCGGCCGTTGCTGCCTTCCATCGTTCGTTATCGACCCGATGGCCGGGTCGAAGTCGGCTATCCCGCGCAGGCGCGCCAGGCCGACGATCCGAACAACACCATCGTCTCGGTGAAGCGCTTCATGGGGCGCGGCGTGAAGGACGTCGACCACGCGCAGAACGCGCCGTACGACTTCGTCGACGCGCCCGGCATGCTGCAGCTGCGCACCGTCGCCGGCGTGAAGACGCCGGTCGAGGTCTCGGCCGATATCCTGAAGGTGCTGCGCCAGCGCGCCGAGCTCGCCCTGGGCGGCTCGCTCGCCGGCGCGGTCATCACCGTTCCCGCGTACTTCGACGATGCGCAGCGCCAGGCAACCAAGGACGCCGGCCGCATCGCCGGCCTGAACGTCCTGCGCCTGCTGAACGAGCCGACCGCGGCGGCGATCGCCTATGGGCTCGACAATGCCTCCGAGGGGGTCTTCGCGGTTTATGACCTGGGCGGCGGCACCTTCGATCTTTCGATTCTCAAATTGGCCAAAGGAGTTTTTGAAGTCGTCGCGACCAGCGGCGACTCGATGCTCGGCGGCGACGACTTCGACCAGCGCGTGTTCTGCTGGACCGTCGAGCAGGCGAAGCTTGCGCCGCTCTCTCCGCGCGACATGCGCCTGCTGATGGTGCGCGCGCGCGAGGCCAAGGAATACCTGACGCTGCACGGCGAGGCTCCGATCACCGCCAAGCTCTCGACAGGCGAGCTGGTCGACCTCACGATCGACACCGAGACGTTCTGCCGGATCACGCAGACGCTGGTGCACAAGACGCTCGGTCCGGTGCGCAAGGCGATCCGGGATGCGGGGCTCGCGGTGAACGACATCCAGGGCGTCGTGATGGTGGGGGGCGCCACGCGCATGCCGCAGATCCAGCGCGCGGTGGCGGAGTTCTTCAACCGAGATCCCCTCAACAACCTCGATCCGGACAAAGTGGTTGCGCTCGGCGCAGCGATGCAGGCGAACGTGCTCGCCGGCAACAAGCCGCAGGGTGAGGATTGGCTGCTGCTCGACGTCATTCCGCTCTCGCTCGGCGTCGAGACCATGGGCGGGCTGGTCGAGAAGATCATCCCGCGCAACACGACCATACCTGCCGGCCGCGCGCAGGAGTTCACCACCTTCAAGGACGGCCAGACCGGCATGAGCTTCCACGTCGTGCAGGGCGAGCGCGAGCTCGTCTCCGACTGCCGGTCGCTCGCGCGCTTCGAGCTGAAAGGCATCCCGCCGATGGCGGCGGGTGCGGCGCGCGTGCGCGTGGCTTACCAGGTAGACGCCGACGGCCTGCTCTCGGTCACCGCGCGCGAGAGCACGACCGGCGCCGAAGCGTCCGT
>DASQAW010000386.1:0-11920 GCA_035635495.1 Burkholderiales bacterium | reverse complement strand
ACCTCGTCGCTCGACAGCGAGGTCGAGGTCGCGATCCAGGAGGAGCTGCTCGACCTGATGGAAGGCAAGACCGTGATCGCCATCGCGCACCGCCTCTCGACCATCGCGCGCATGGACCGCCTGATCGTGCTGGAGGGCGGCGGCATCGTCGAGCAGGGCACGCACGCCGAGCTGCTGCGCCTGGGCGGACACTACGAGAAGCTCTGGCGCCACCAGTCCGGCGGCTTTCTCGCCGCGGAAGAGAAATCAGGGTCAGGCGCCGAATTGCAGGAGCGCGCCGCCTGATCGCCGGCCTAATCGCCTCGACGGTTGCGTTCTTCGTCGCCAGCTACTTCATCAAGCGCTGGATGGACGAGAACGACATCCCTAAGGGCATGACGCGCAACCTCACCATCTTCGCCGTCGCCCTCGCAATCGCCTACGGCGTCAGCTGGGTGGTTGATCACATCGTCTGAATTCGGGGTCAGGGTCGTAATTGTCGTCACTGGATGACCCGCTCGTGTCTGCGCGGTTCCAGCCGAGATCTCCACCGTGGGGAGAGTCTAAGGCCAGATTCGCCTAAACCAGCGGGGCCCGGTTACCGGGCGATTTCCGCCCGGTTTCGATTGAAACGCGGGCGTTATCATGCGCCGCATGATCGCCAGCGATCGAACGCTGATGGAGCTCGGCGCCGCGGCCGGCGCGCTGCTGAAGGAGCGCAAGCAGACCCTCGCCGTCGCCGAATCGTCCGCCGGCGGGCTGATCAACGCCGCGCTCGTGGCCGTGCCCGGCGCGTCGGCCTATTACCTCGGCGGCTGCATCGTCTACACCGGCGCCAGCCGCAGGCTCCTCGACATCACTGCCGAAGAGATGCGCGGCATACGCTCGGCGAGCGAACCTTACGCGCAGCTCGTCGCGCGGCGCGTGCGCGAGAAGCTCGGCGCGACCTGGGGCCTTTGCGAGACCGGCGCTTCAGGACCGACGGGGAACCGCTACGGCGACGCGCCCGGCCACGCGTGCATCGCGGTGAGCGGGCCGGTCGACAAGGTGATCACCATCGAGACGGGCAGCGCCGATCGCGAGGCGAACATGTGGACGTTCGCCGAGCGCGCGCTCGAGCTGCTGGAATCTTGCCTGCGCTAGCCCTTGCCGACGATTTCCGCGGCGAGGCGGTGCGCGTCGTTTGCGGCGGGGATGCCGCAGTACATGGCGAGCATCAGCAGCACCTCGCGGATCTCGTCGGGCGTGGCGCCGTTGGCGAGCGCGCCGCGCACGTGCACCGAGAATTCCGCGGGCCGGTTGATCGCGGCCATCATCGCCATGACGGCCAGGCTGCGTGTCTTGCGGTCGAGCCCGGCGCGGCTCCAGATGTCGCCATAGGCGTAGGCGTTGATGATGTCCTGCAGCGGACGGCCGAACTCGCCGGTCGCATTCATGCGCGCGTCGACCGCGTCGCCGCCGAACATCTGCCGGCGCAGCGCGAGTCCCCGCTCCTTCAGTTCCCTGGTGTCCATGTCGGCCTCCGTTGATGCATGATAAGCGCATGCGCTCGCTCGTCACCGCCCTGCTGCTGGCGATCTCGGCTGCCGCGTTGGCGCAGGGGAGGCCCGTGCGCTTCATCGTGCCGTTCCCGCCGGGCGCCCTGCCCGACCAGATCGCGCGCTCGCTGGCGCCGCCGCTGCAGGAGGCGCTCGGCCAGGCGTTCGTCATCGAGAACAAGCCGGGGGCGATCGGCACCATCGGCACCGCCGAGGCGGCGCGCGCCGCGCCCGACGGCCACACCATCGTCATGACCACGAACTCGACGCTCGCCGCGGCGGGCGCGCTCTACAAGAAGCTGCAGTACGACCCGGTGAAGGACTTCGCGCCGATCATGCTGATCAGCCGGACGTCGATGATCCTGCTGGTGCGGCCCGATTTTCCGGCGCAGACGCTGAAAGACTTCATCACGCTCGCGCGCGCGAAGAACGGGCAGCTCACCGGCGGCTATGGCTCCGCCGGCTCGCAGGTGTCCATTGCGAAACTGAAAGCGGGCGGCGGCTTCACCGCCGTCGATGTGCCCTACAAGGGCGTGCCGCCGGCGGTGACCGACCTGCTCGCCGGCCAGATCAGCTTCACCTTCGCCGATTTCGCCGTCGGGCTCGGCCAGATGAAGGGCGGCAAGCTCCGCGCCCTTGGCGTCACGTCGACGGGCCGCACCCCGCTCGCGCCCGACGTCCCCGCGATCGGCGAGGAGATCCCAGGGTACGAGGTGGTGCTGTGGTACGGGCTGGTCGCGCCCGCGGGTACGCCGCGCGAGGCGCTGAATCGCATCTACGAGAGCGCGAGCGCCGCGATGGCGAAGCCCGAGTTCCAGGCGCGCTTCGCCGCGTTCGGCGTCGATCCGGCGCCGCTCGGACCGGAGCCGTTCCGCGACTACATCCGGCAGGAGATCGAGAAGTGGTCGCGCGACATCCGGCAGGCCGGCATCGAGCCGGAATGAATCGCGCGTGGTGAACGCCGCGATGGTCGGGCTGGGGCGCTGGGGCCGCAGCCTGATGGAATCGGTCGCGGGCAAGAGTCAGCGCATCCGCTTCACGGCCACTGCCGACCCAGCCGAAGGCACGCACCTCGCCGATCTGCTGCGCGACGCCTCCATTCAGGCGGTGGTGCTCGCCACGCCGCACTCGCTGCACCGCGAGCAGGCGATCGCCGCCGCGCAGGCCGGCAAGCACGTGTTCTGCGAGAAGCCGCTGGCGCTGGCCGCCGCGGATGCCCAGGCGATGCTGGATGCGTGCCGGCGCACGGGCGTCGTACTCGCGGTCGGCCACAACCGGCGCTTCTGGCCGGCGATGCAGGCGCTGAAGCGCCTCGTCGAAAGCGGGGAGCTGGGCGAGCTCCTGCACATCGAGGGACACAACAGCAACGAGAACTCGAACCGCGTGAGCGGCGGCTGGCGCACGTCGGCCGCGGAATCGCCCGGCGGCGGCTTCACCGGCGCCGGCCTGCATGCGCTCGACGCGATGATCATGCTGTGCGGCGCCGTGCGCAGCGTGCAGGCGCAGCTCGTCACGCACCGCGATGCGATCCCGCCGCTCGACGCCATGAGCGCGCTCTACCGCTTCGCCAACGGCGCGAGCGGCACGCTCGCCACGGTGCGCGCGACGCCCTTCTACTGGCGCGTGCACGCGTTCGGCAGCAAGGGCTCGGCCGAAGTGCTGGGGGAAACCGAGCTGCTTCTCAGGCTATCGGCGAAGCCTTTGCAGCGGGTGAGCCTTGAGCCGGTCGATTCATTACGCGCGGAGCTGGAGGCGTTCGCCGACGCGGTGGAGGGACGCTCGCCCTACCCGATCGCGCCGGAGCAGATGCTGGCGACCGTCATCGCCTTCGAAGCTACCGTGAAGGCGCTGCCGGCGGCGGGCTAGCCGGGACGCTGCGCCAGCCTTCGGGGCACTGGCTCACGTACGGGTAGTAGCCCCTCGCCGAGTCGCAGTAGTACCAGGTGCCCGGAGCCGGCGCGGGTGCCTGCGCAACCGGAGGCGGCGCGGCAGGGGACTCGGGCGGCGCCACGACTTCGTAGCCGGTCGGCTGTTGCACGTAATAGATGTCGTTGGCGTAGTAGTACGGCGAGCCGCCGTAGTACACGACCGAATACGCCGGCGGCAGCACCGGCACGACCACGCCGAGCGGCGGCCGCACGACCACGTAGCGCGTGCCGGCGCGCTGATACCACACGCCGGAGTGGAACCAGAAATTGCCGCCGCGGAACGCGATGGCGACGTGGCCCGCGGGAAGCCCGTCGACGGCATAGCCGACCGCCGGATAGTAATGATTGTGGTGGTAGCGGTCGTCGAACACCCAGTGCGGCGTCGCGAAGCGCTCGCGCTCGTGCTCGCGGATGACGCGCCGCTCCTGCGCGTGCGCTGCCGACGCGAGTGCGAGGGAAAGAACCACGGCCTTGACGAAGCTGCCGCCCATTGCGCAATGGTAGGCAGCGGCAATGCAAAGCTCTGTCCGCGGTACGTATCCTTTGGTAAACGAACGCTGACTGCGACGTCAGCGCAGCGTCATCACCGCGATCTTGCGCGCGCGGAAGTACGGCAGCACCACCTGCATCCGCCCCTGCTGCTCATGGACGGAGATGTAGCGCGGCTCGGCGCCGCGCGTCGGCAGGTCGAACGCCGTCCAGCTCTGCGCCGCGGGGTCGTAGCGCATCACGCGGTCGCCGCCCCAGAGGTTGGTCCACGGCCGATGCCGGCTGTCGACGTGCACGTGGTAGGGCTGCATCTGACTGGCTAGCCAGACATAGCTCACCTCGTGCGTGCGCGTGTCGATGCGCGCGAGGTTCGCGCCCCAGGAGTTGCCGACCCACAGCACGTCGGCGTTCTTGTCGGTGCCCATGCGCCGCGGACCCTGCGCGAACGGCAAGGGATTGTTGAAATCAGGCTGGCTGTAGCTCTTGTAGAACTCCAGCTCCTCCTGCTTCACGCGCACGAGCGCGTCCTGGACCGGCGCGAGCCTGATCTCGCTCGCCTTGCCGCTCTCGCCGTCGGCGACGCCGACGATGTCGTGGATCATCACCGCCCAGTAGCCGTTGCCGGCGCGATCGGCCGCCACGCCGTAGGTGATGCCGTTGCCGCCGGGCAGCTTGAAGCTCGCGGTCTTGTACTCGGTCCAAGCTTGGGTCTGCGGATCGAAGCGCAGCACGCCGTCCGGCGCGGAGACCCAGATCCTGCCCTTGCCGTCGTAGTCGACGGTCGTCGCGCCGCCGGTGGGCGACATGCTCTCGGGCGGCGTGAATACGTCGATCTTCTCGCCATTCGGGTCACTGCGCGGATCGAGTCGCGCGAGGCTGCCGCGCCCGGGGTTGAGGTTGAACCAGAGGATGCCGTCCGGCGTGCGCGTCATGCCGTGGCTCTGCGCCGCCAGTCCGCTCTTCGCGGGAATGTTGATGAGCTTCACCTCGCCGGTCCGGGTGTTCACCCTGCCGAGCGAGGTCCGCTTGTTCGGGATGTTGCAGGTGAACCAGACGTTGCCCGCGTCGTCGAGCCAGGCGTCGTGGACGCCCCACCCGGGGATCATCGTCGAGGGCGTGCCGAGCGACCAGTCGGAGCCGTCGTTCTGCACGTAGTTCGCGGGCAGCTCGGCGTCGGGGTCGAGCGGCAGGTCGTACTCGCGGATCTCGACGCGCGCCGCTTCGCCGCTCGGCCGCGGTTCGAGCCTCGCTTTCGGCGTGCCGCCCAAGCCCCGCGCACGCGCAAGGTAGGCCGCGAGCTCCTTATGGTGATAGTCGAGGATGCCGGTGGCCTTCCGCTCCTTGCCCATGTAGCTGCCGTAGGCATTGGCGTTCTTCATCAGCTCGATGATCGCGCTCCAGCCAGCCTCGTCGAAGCGGAACTGCAGCGGATAGCTCGCGGTGTGGCAGCCGGTGCAGCCGTTGCGCACGAGCTGCTTCATGCGCTTGTCGTCCTCGGTCGCCTCGGGCAGCGCGTCGAGCGCGAGATTGCCGGGCAGCTGGCGGAAGGTGCGCTCGGCGTCGCCGTTGGCGGCGAGCTGGACCGTGACCCAGCGGTCCGTGGAGAGATCGACGGCTGCGCGCCCGGTCTGATAGCCGATGGCCTGCGCCCAGACGCGATAGTGGCCTTCGGGCAGCGCCGAGAAGTAGTAGTTGCCCGCCCCGTCGGTAAACACGCTCGTGGTGATCGTGCCGCCCTCGGCTTTTGCCGACACGGTGACGCCCGCCATCGCTTCGCCGGCCGCCGATGCCACGGAGCCGGCGAGCTGGAACTGGCTCTGGGCGTACGCGAAGCTCGATGACGCCAGCAGGAGAAGAAAGAGCGCGCGCATGTCTGCCTCCGCTACTCGGGACTCGGGATGGTCTTCAGGTACGCGACGAGCGCGTCGATCTCGTAGGGCTGGTACTGGTATTTGAAGCCCGGCATCCTGGCGCTGCCGTTGGCGATATAGGTGAACAGCGCCTCGTTGCTGCCGTTGAGCGAAGCGCGCGAGAGCAGCGGTGCATACTGCGGGCTCGTCAGCTGCGGCTTCGTATGGCACACGCGGCAGGACTGGTTATAGAGCCGCAGGCCGAGGAGCTGGCGCTCGTTCAGGTACGCCTGCGCCGGGGCACTGAGCGGCGCGAGGAGCAGGATGGCGAGCGCGAGCCTATTCAAGCGGCTCGACCTTGACGATGCTCGCATGGTGGTTGTTGCCGACCCAGAAGGTGGGCGGCGTGGTGGAGTTGTCGACGAAGACGCGGCGGATGTTCGTCTGGCTGGGCAGCGGATACTCGGCATATTCGCCGGTTTCGAGATCCATGCGCAGCACGCGGTCGCTGTTCATGCCCGCGGTCCAGACCCTGCCCTGCTTGTCGCGCACCACGTCATACGGCGCAGTGTAGGGACCCGGCACCTTCCATTCCGTGAACTTTTCCGTGCGCGTGTCGAACATGCCGAGCTGCTCGGCGCGCCACTCGGCGAACCAGACGCGGTCCTCGGCATCCATGCGGCCGCGGCGCGGCCGCGAGCGCGGCGTGGGCGTGGGGAAGAGCGTCAGCTTTCCGCTCTGCGCGTCGATGCGCCCGACATTCTCGCCGCCGAAGTCCATGAAGAAGATGTTGTTCTTCGAGTCGGCGTAGATGCCGTACACCGAGTGCGGGCCCTTCATGTTCTCGTAGGGCTTCCACGTCTGCCACTTGCCGGTCTGCATGTCGAGCCGGTGCAGGCCGGGGATGCCCGCGTCGTTGATCCAGAGCTTCTGGTCCACCGTCCAGCGCTGCGGCCCGACCATCGACTGCTGCGAGTGCTCGTTCTGGAGCTCCTTCGGCAGAGGATAGGCGGTGAACCGGCGCGTGCGCTTGTCGAACTTGACCGCACCCGACTGGAACATGTGCGAGAGCCAGAGGTTGCCCTGCGGATCCACTTCGAGGTCGAGCGTGCCCTTCGGATAGTCGGCGCGCTGCACCGGAATGGCGTACTCCTCGTACTTGAGCGTGCGGGGGTCGAAGCGGCCGAGGAATTGTTCGTCGAACATGGAAAACCATGCGATGCCATCGGCGTCGACGATCACGTCGTGCGGCATCATCGGCTTGCGCGGCAGCTCGTACTCGGTGATCACCACGCGCGTGCTCTTGCCCTTGGCGCGCGGCAGCGTCTGCAGCGTGTAGGTCCAGGCGCCCGTACTCTGGTTGACGGTGGCGAGATACGCGGCGTCCCGCTCGATGTTCGGTCCGAAGTCGCGCATCGGGTCGCGCGCGACGAGCCGCACCTGCGGCCGCTCTACATGGCTGTTGTTCGCGTAGCCCGCCATGCGCTTCATCACCTGCACGAAGCCCGCCGCGTCGTGGCTCGACTTGGCGACGCGCTCGAGCGTGTGGCAGCCGACACAACTGTAGAGGAACTTCTTCTGCTCCGGCGTCCCGGGAAAACTGGCGAGCCATTCGGCGTTGGTGAGCTGCGCGCCGAGGTCGGCGGCCTTGCGCAGCCTGAGTTCCACCGCGGAGCCGGCGCCGTCGCCCAGGTCGATGGACTTGGGCCCCTCGAGCTCGTAGCCGGTGGCGCGGATGCGCAGCGCGTAGCTGCCGGGCTCGAGCCGCGCCGCGGGAAAGCTGAAGCGCCCGTCGGCGCTGCTCACCACGCTGACGGTCACTGGCGAACCCGATTTCCGGGCGCTGACCACCACGCCCTCGAGCGCCCCGTCCGGAGAGACTATGCGGCCCTCGAACTGCGCGGCCGCCGGGAAGGCAAAGCCTAGAAGCGACAGTAGCGCTAGACGCTCGAGCGGCATGGGCTCCTCCGTCAGTGGCCCGGGATGCTATACCTAAATCCCCGTCACGCCTTCGCTATGGCTGTCGGCTCCGTGCTACGACGCCCCCTGCCGACCGCCGCATCGCCCGTATTCCATCCCTCCAGTAGTGTGGCGCTGCGGTGATACAGAACTGTTACGCGGCGATCCAGCAGGCCGCCTTCGTCGTCCTCCTCGGCGCGGTGGCGGGATGCTCGTCGCTCCTGCCGAAGTCGAAGGAGACGAGCGGCGCGCCCGGCGTCGGCTGGCAGAGCTACCGCGACGCGGAGCGGGCTTTCGACGGCATCGTCCCCGGCAGGACGACGGTGGCGGAATTGAACGCGCTGCAGCTCGATCCGCGCTCGAACCCCAACATCACGCTCCTGCCGCGCCACGAGCTCCTGCAGCGCTTCATCGTCAACCAGTCCATCACGATGAGCGACCTCGACGACGGCGTGCGCGAATGCCTGGAGGCCCGCGAGCAGTGCCGCGCGATGGAAGTCAACCAGACGGCGACGCAGAAGAAGCGCACCGGCAACGCGGCGCTCGACATGGCGAAGGTTTACCGCGAGACGCACACCAGCGGCTGGCGCTTCTGCGGGCTGCTGCTGGTCAAGGACGGCGTCGTGATCTACAAGCTGACCAGCGGCCAGCCGGCGATCCACGAGATCGCGCAGGACCACGACGCGCTCGCGCCGCTGCAGACGCTTTCCGCGAAGCTCAAGCTCGACAGCCTGAACGGCATCACCGGCAGCGGCTCGAGCTCGGGCAGCGCGCCGAGCGACTCGCAGGCCTCGCCGGTCGCCGCCATCCGCCGGAAATAAAAGGGGTCAGAGCAATTTTCCTGTAACTACTGACGCGCGCAGGTGTTACAGGAAAATTGCTCTGACCCCTTTATCATTGGGGGCGTGGATCGCCCCGTGGTCAGCGTCTCCCCGAACAATCCGGTCTTCGACCTGCCGATCTACGTCGCGCGCGACGAGGGGCTCTTCGAGCGCGCGGGAATCGAAGTCCGCTTCGGCGCGAAGTACTCGCAGCGCAATCCCTCCGACGCGGACCCCTTCCAGCGGCTGAAGGAAGCGCTGTTCGAGCAGGGCCAGGCCGACGTCTACAACCTCTGCGAGTGGGCCGGCATCGATCGGAGCGAGCGCAGCGCGCGCGGCGCGCAGGTGCTGGCGCTGCGTCCCGCAGTCGGCGCGCAGGCCATCCTCGCGTTCGACGAGCGGCTGCAGGAGCCGCGCGATCTTGCCGGCGTGCCGATCGGCATCAACCAGCGCACCGGCTCGCACTACACGACGCTTCAAACCCTGGAAGGCGTGCTGCCGCGCGCGGACATCGTCGTCGAGCACGTGGGCGTGCCCGAGCGGCGCTACCAGGCGCTGAAGGAAGGCACGAGCCGCGCCGCGGCGGTGATGGAGCCCTTCATCAGCCTCGGGCTGAAGGAAGGCGCGCACATGGTGGACGTCACCTTCTACCGCGGAGCGGAAGTCATCGCGCCGCACCTCGGCACCGAGCAGCGCGCCGCTTATCTCGGCGCGATCAACCAGGCCGCCGACCGGATCATGGCGGACTTCGGCCGTTACAAGCACTACGTCACCGAGCAGACGAAGGGCGCGCTCGCGCCGCACGAGATGTCGAGCCATTTCGTGCGCTACACGCATTACAGGGTCTACGAGGCGAAGCGCTTCGAGCAGGTCTACGAGTGGATGCGCTCGTGGGGCCTCGCGTCGGGCGACGCCGACCACGCGCGGGTAGTCGCGAGTCTTTAAGGACGCCGCAGCAGCCCGGCGGTGAGGAACCCCGCCGCGAGGACCATCAGCCCGAGCACGGCCCACTGCGAGTGGTGAATGCCCGCCAGAAAGTGCACCGGCATGGAGACCACCGCTCCGATCAAGGACAGATAGGCCAGCCTGAACACGATGCCAGTCTGCGCTGTCCATACGCGCGCGCCATGCGCCGATGGGAGAAGAGATGGTCCGTCCGTCAGGCTGTCGCTTTGGTGGACAATCTCCCCCCATGAGCATGGAGAAGCGCCCGCACGACATGGGCGGCGAGCCCGGCGGACCGATCGACACGGTCGATCGCGGCATGAAGTTCTGGGAGAAGCAGGCCAACGCGCTGCGCAGCACGCTGACCAGCCGGAAGGTCGTGCGCCTGGACGAGCTGCGCCGCGCCGCCGAGGATCTCGGCGAGCGTTACTTGCAGCTGGAATACTTCGAGCGCACCACGCACGCGCTGCGCACGGTGCTGGTCGAGCGCGGCTTCATTACCGAAGCGGAGCTCGCCGCCAAGATGGCCGAGGTGCGCAAGCGCTATGACAGCATAGCGAACGGACGATGAGCCACGAGCACGACCACCGCCACGACAGATCGCACGACGAAGGCCCGCCTTCCGAGTGGGAGATCATGAGCCGCGCGATGCAGGAGCTGCTCATCGAGAAAGGCGTGGTCACCGCCGAGCAGATCCGCGCGCGGATGGAGAAGTTCGACCAGGACTTTCCCTACCGCGGCTCGCGCGTGATCGCGCATGCGTGGGCGGATCCGGCGTTCAAGCGGCGGCTGCTCCAGGACGGCAAGGCGGCGTGCGCCGACTTCGGCATCGACCTCGAGGCCGACAAGCTGATCGCGGTCGAGAACACGCCGGAGGTGCACAACGTGATCGTGTGCACGCTCTGCTCTTGCTATCCGCGGGCGCTGCTCGGCATGCCGCCGACCTGGTACAAGAGCGAGAACTACCGGCGGCGCGTGGTGCGCGAGCCGCGCGCGGTGCTGCGCGAGTTCGGCACCGAGATCCCCGAGCACGTCACCGTGCGCGTGCACGACTCGAACGCCGACATGCGCTACGTCGTGGTGCCGATGCGGCCTGCCGGGACCGAGGGCTGGAGCGAAGAGCGGCTGGCGAGAATCATCACGCGCGACACGCTGGTCGGCGTGACGCTGCCGAAAGCTAGTTCGGGGTCAGGGTCGTAATTCGGCCTACTTGGGGCGCGCTTTTTCGACGAGCGCCACCAATACCTGTGGGTCGCAGGGCTTTGTCAGATAGAAGTCGAAGCCCGCCGCCTGCGCCAGCAGCCGGTCGGAGCTTTTGGTGTACTGGCCGCTGATCGCGATCATCAGGGGAGGCGGCTCGTTTCTTCCCTTGAGCTTGCGCACCTCCCTGGCGATGTCCCAACCATTGGGCGGCGGCATCGCGATATCCGAAATGATCACGTCCGGATCGAGCCTGTGGATGCCCTTCAGGGCTTCGCGCCCGCTGCCAAAGCCCTCGGCTCGATGGCCCTGGTCGCGCAGCAACTCGAGCAGCGTCAATACGGTATCTGGTTCGTCATCGACGACCACGATGCGCAGTCGTCGGACCGCGCCAGCGCCGCCGGGCAACGATTCGGAGTCAGGGGATTGGCGCTCGATCAAGCGGGCCGATTGTACGCAAGGTTCATTTCGGCGGCGGCTGGCCGTCGGAAGGGCCCTTCAGCTCGACCTGGTTGCCCTCCGGGTCGGTGAGGTAGATGGAGACGCCGTTGCCTTCGGCGCCGTAGCGGGTGCGCACGTCGCCCACCGCGACGCCGTGCGAGCGCAGGTGGGCGACGATCGCCTCCTGGTCGAAAGGCTCCACGCGCAGGCAGAAGTGGTCCATGTTGCGGCCGCCGCCCTCTGCGGCCACCAGGTCGATCATCGACGAGCCGGCGCGCAGGTGCGTCATGTTGAACTGCGGCCGGAAGGCGACGAACTCGGTGCCGAGCACCTCGGAGTAGAACCGCACCATGCGCTGCATGTCGCTGACGCGCAGCACGACGTGGTCGATTTCGCGGAGCCGGGGCTTCATCGGGAACGCCTCTTGCGTTACCGCCCAGTATAGGAGGCTGCATGGCAACGGTGATAGTCGGACTGCTGAGCGACGCGCACCAGGCGCGGGGACTCATCCGGGCGCTGGACGACGCGGGGTTCAGCGGCGAGGACATCGACATGGCCGGCGGCCTGGTCGCCGAGCTCGCCGCGCGCGGGGTGCCCGACGACGACGCCCAGATCTATGCCGAGGGCGTGCGCCGCGGCGGCGCGATCGTCTGCGTGCGCACGGAGGACGACGAGGAGGCAGCCGAAGCGGCCGAGATCATGCACGAGCACGCCGCGATCGACATCGAGACCTGCGCGCCGGGCTGGAGCGGCGAATATCCGAGCGCGCC
>DASQAW010000385.1:0-3917 GCA_035635495.1 Burkholderiales bacterium | reverse complement strand
CGAAGTCGCGCGGGTCGCGCCCGCGGTAGGTAGACACCGCCTTCACCGCGCGCGTCATCGTGGCCACCGCAATCGCATACACGCCGTATGCGGCCCTATGCACCTCGAGCGCAAGAGGCTGCGCCACTTTGCGCTCGATGGCGTCGCGGGAGAGACGAAAGTCGATAGGCAGCTTGCCGCCCACCAGGTACTCGGGATTGAGATAGCCCAGCACGACCGCCGCGTCTGTGAACGTCGCCTCCGTGCCGCCCAGCCCGTAGCACGCGGGACCGGGCACGGCGCCGGCGCTCTGCGGGCCGACCTTGATCGAGCCGGCCGCGTCGAGCGAGACGATGCTGCCGCCGCCGGCGCCGATCTCGGAGATGTCGATGAACGGCAGCTTGATGGCGTAGCCGCCACCTTTGACGAGCTTAGAGCTGACGTTGATGCCGGCGCCGACCTCGTATTCGGTGGTGCGCGCGGGCTCGCCGTCCTCGACGATCGCCGCCTTGGCCGTGGTGCCGCCCATGTCGAAGGAGATCACGTTGCCGAGGCCCGCCGAGCGCGCGATGTCGGCGCAGGCGATGACGCCAGCCGCCGGGCCCGACTCGACCAGGAACGCCGGCTTCTCGACCGCCGCGGCCGCGGACATCGTGCCGCCGTTCGACTGCATGATGTGCAGAGGACCGGTCACGCCGGCGCCCTTGAGCCGCCTGGAAAGCGAAGAGACGTAGTGCCGGACGATCGGCCCGATGTACGCGTTCACCACCGCCGTGCTCGTGCGCTCGTACTCGCGGATCTCGGGCAGGATGTCCGACGACAGGCTGATATAGGCCTTGCCATCCAGCTGTTCGCGTATCAGCTGGCCCGCGCGCTGCTCATGCGCCGCGTTGGCGTAGGAATGCAGCAGGCAGATCGCAACCGACTCGACGCCTTCCTCCAATAATTTCCTGGCGATGGCGCGCGCCTGCGCTTCGTCCACGGGTTTCTTGACCTCGCCGCGCGGCCCCATGCGCTCGGGCAGCTCGTAGCGCAGCCGCCGCGGCACGAGTGGCGGCGGCTTGTCGTACTGCAGGTCGTACATCACCGGGATGCGCAGACGCCGCATCTCGAGCACGTCGCGGAAGCCTTCGGTGGTGATGAGCGCGGTCTTCGCGCCCTTGTGCTCGAGGATGGTGTTGGTCGCGACCGTGGTGGCGTGGACCACGGCGTCGATCTCGCTCGCCGGGATGCCGAAGGCATCGCGGATCTCGCGCACCGCGCCGAGGATGGCGCGGCTGTAGTCGTCGGGGGTGGAGGAGACCTTGAGCGTGCGCACCGTGCCCGCGCCGCGCAGCACGATATCGGTGAAGGTGCCGCCGATGTCGCAGCCGAGGACGTAGCGCGCCACGGCGCGAGTATTTCACTGGCGAGATGCTAAGCCGAGTGAAATGTTTTTGGGCCACACGATAAACTCCGCTTATCGTGCGCTTCAGCCTCGCCCAGCTCGAGACCCTGCTCTGGGTGGTGCGCCTCGGCAGCTTCCGCGCCGCGGCGAACCGCCTGAACATCACGCAGCCGGCGGTTTCGGTCCGCATCCGGCAGCTGGAGAGGACCGCCGGCGGCAAGCTGTTTCTCAAGGGCAGCTACCGCGCCAAGCCAACGCCCCTGGGCCGCGAGGTCGCCGCGCACGCCGAGCAGGTGATTGCTGCGTGCGAAGACCTGGAAGGCCGTTTCGCCGCCGGCGAGGATCTGCGCGGGCCGATCCGCATCGGCGTCGCCGACACCTTCGCCATGACCTGCCTGCCCGAGCTGATGCGGCAGATCGAGAAGCGCTTTCCGCGCGCGCGGGCCGAGATCCGCGTCGACTTCAGCGCGCTGCTCGACGCGTCGCTGCGCTCGGGCGACCTCGACGTCGCCGTCCTGACGGCACCGGCGCCGAGCCCGCTGGTGACGGTGGAGCCGCTCGCGCCGCTCGAGCTGCGCTGGGTCGCATCGCCAAAGCTCGCGCTGCGCAAAGGCGCGCTCAAGCCGGCGGACCTCGCGCCGCTGCCGATCATCACCAACCCGAACCCCTCGCACCTCTATACGAGCATCACCGGCTGGTTCGCCGCCGCCGGCGTGCAGCCGGCGCATCTCAATACCTGCAACAGCCTCGTGATCATGACGCGCCTTGCGCTGGAAGGCGCCGCGATCAGCCTGCTGCCGGTCGCGATCCTCCGTCGGGAAATCTCATCCAAGGCACTGCGCGTGCTGAACGTTACACCCCGCATCGCCGGCCACGTCCTCGCGGTCGCCTACCGGCGCGACGCCCCGGGCCAGGGGCTGCGCACGCTCGCGCGGATGATGCAGGAGCTCGCGCGCGCGAGCGACCTCATCGCTGCGCAATAATCCGCGCCATGCCGAAAGTCCCCGCGTGAAGCGCTTCTCGGCGTTCTCGCTCCTCCGCAACGCCTTCAGCGGCCACGAGGAATGGCCGCCGTACTGGCGCTCGCCCGAGCCGAAGGCTGCCTACGACGTAATAGTGATCGGCGGCGGCGGCCATGGCCTCGCCACCGCGTACTACCTGGCGAAGGAGCACGGCATCCGCAGCGTTGCCGTGCTCGAGCGCGGCTGGCTCGGCGGCGGCAACACCGGGCGCAACACCACCATCGTCCGCTCGAACTACCTGTGGGACGAGAGCGCGGCGATCTATGAGCACGCGTTGCAGCTCTTCGAGACGCTGTCCGAGGAGCTCAACCTCAACGTGATGCTCAGCCAGCGCGGCGTGCTCAACCTGGCGCACACGCCGGGCGACGTGCGCGAGGCGGTCCGGCGCGTGCATGCGAACCGCCTGAACGGCATCGACGCCGAGTGGCTCGACGCAAAGCAGGTGAAGGAGTTTTGCCCGATCGTCAACACCTCGCCGGACGTACGCTATCCGGTGCTCGGGGCCACGCTGCAGCGCCGCGCCGGCGTGGCGCGCCACGACGCGGTGGCGTGGGGCTTCGCGCGCGCGGCCGATGCGCTCGGCGTCGACATCATCCAGGGCTGCGAAGTCACCGGCTTCGACATCGCCGGCGGGCGCGTGCGCGGAGTCAAAACCTCGAAGGGAGCGATCGGCGCCGGCCGCGTCGGCATCGTCGCCGCCGGCCACAACTCGGTGCTCGCGGGCCTGGCCGGGGTGCGCCTGCCGCTGCAGAGCCATCCGCTCCAGGCGCTCGTGTCCGAGCCGGTGAAGCCGGTGCACAACTGCGTCGTGATGTCGAACGCGGTGCACGTGTACGTGAGTCAGTCCGACAAGGGCGAGCTGGTGATGGGCGCCGGCATCGACGGCTTCAACTCCTACGCGCAGCGCGGCTCGTTCCACGTCATCGAGCACCAGATGGCCGCCTGCCTCGAGCTGTTCCCGATCTTCAGCCGCCTGCGCATGATGCGGAGCTGGGGCGGCATCGTCGACGTCTGCCCGGATGCGTCGCCGATTATCGGTGCCCTCCCCGTCCGCGATCTGTACATCAATGGCGGTTGGGGCACCGGCGGCTTCAAGGCGACGCCCGGCTCCGGCCATGTCTTCGCCTGGACGCTGGCCAAGGGCGAAGCGCATCCGCTGGCGAAGCCCTTCGCGCTCGAGCGGTTCACGACCGGCGCGCTGATCGACGAGCACGGTGCGGCGGCGGTGGCACACTGATGCTGCTCATCCGCTGCCCCTGGTGCGGCCCGCGCGACGAGACCGAGTTCCGCTGCGGCGGCGAGGCGCACCTCGCGCGGCCGAGCGACCCGCAGGCGCTCGACGACGCGGCGTGGGCCGAGTACGTCTTCATGCGCAACAACCCGAAGGGCTGGTTCCGCGAGCGCTGGGTGCACGCGGCCGGCTGCCGGCGCTGGTTCAACGCCGAGCGGCATACGGTCACCCACGAGATCCGGCGAACTTATGAGCCGGGCGAGACATGAAGCAGGCCTTCCGCCGCCCCCCTGTCAAG
>DASQAW010000384.1:0-15612 GCA_035635495.1 Burkholderiales bacterium | reverse complement strand
GTGATGAACGAATGGGCGCGCACGCAGGAGTGCGGCAGCCTGCTGCTGCTGCCCGACGGCAACGGCGAGTTCACCGAGAAGATGGGCATGCTGGTCGACAAGAGCGAGCTCGGCTTCGGCAAGCGCTCCTGGCGCTACTCGATGCTGGTCAAGGACGGCATCGTCCAGAAGATGTTCGTCGAGCCCGAGAAGCCCGGTGATCCCTTCGAGGTGTCCGACGCCGATACGATGCTGAACTACATCAACCCGAAAGCGAAGAAGCCCGACCAGGTCGCGATTCTCACGCGCGAAGGCTGCGGCTACTGCGCCAGAGCCAAGAAGCTGCTGAAAGAGCTCGGCTACCAGTACAGCGAGATCCCGCTCAACCACAGCGACCGCTCGCGCGTCGTGGGCGCGATCACCGGACGCGGCACCGTACCGCAGGTCTTCTTCAACGGGCAGCACATCGGCGGCCTCGAGGAGCTGGAGCGCTGGGCCAAGAAGGCCGCCTAGAATCACGGGGTGTTCGGCGCCCTCATCATCGGCGATGAGCTGCTGGTCGGAAAGCGCGAGGACAAGCACCTCGCGTTTCTGATCGCCGCGCTCGCGAAGCGCGGATTGCGGCTCGGCTCAGCGCACTATCTGGGCGACGACCCGGTGCGCCTTACGGAGGCGCTCAAGCGCAGCTTCTCGTCCACCGATGTGGTGTTCAGCTTCGGCGGCATTGGCGCGACCCCGGACGACCATACGCGGCAATGCGCTGCGGCGGCACGCGGGGCTCCGCTGGTCCTGCACCCGGAGGCCGAGCGTGAGATCCGCGCGCGCTTCGCCGGCCAGGACGTGACGCCGCAGCGCCTGCAGATGGGCGAGTTCCCGCGCGGCGCGGCGATCATCCCCAACCCGCTCAACCGCATCCCGGGGTTCTCGGTCGCCGACCATCACTTCGTGCCGGGCTTTCCACAGATGGCCTGGCCGATGGTCGAGTGGGTTCTCGATACCCGCTATCGGGATCGTTTCGATTCGCAGAAGTGGGCGGAGGCCTCGATGCTGGTGTACGAGGCGGGCGAGAGCCAGCTCATTCCGGCGATGCAGGCGGTGGAGCGCGAGTTCAAGGGCGTGAAGGTGTTCAGCCTGCCATCGATGGGCGCCGATGGCTCGCGCATCCATGTAGAGCTTGGTGTGCGCGGCGATCCCGCGCAGGTCGGTGCCGCGATCGAGGCGCTCCGCCGTGAAGTCCGCGCGGCCGGGTTCCCCTACAAATGAAAAGGCCTCGGTCGCCCGAGGCCTTCTCGTTACTTCTTCTTTCTGCGGGCCGCCGCTTTCGCGAGGGCCTTCTTCGCTTTCGCGCTAGATCGGGTCTGAGCGCCCGTTTTGGCGCTTAGGCGACTTTTTTTGCTTTCGCCAGCCCCTTCACCGTCTCGGTCGCGGCGGCGACGTTGGCTTCGGCGATCTCGGTCGCCTGCTTCGCGACCCTGTTCATGTTGTCGTAGGCCGAGTTCGCGGCGGCGAGCATCGACTTGACCGCGGCGACGGCGACGTCGGAGCCGGCGGGCGCGTTCTTCGAGACTTTGTCCAGCAGGCTGACGAAGTTTTCGTTCCACTCGGCGACGCGGCGCTCGGCGACGCGCGTGAACTCGGAGTTGGCTTCGGTCGCGATTTCATACACGCTCTTCGAGTAGGCGATGGCCTTCTCGATGGCGGGCTGGGCGAAGGAGTTCTGCAGCGTCACGAACTCTTGCACGTCCTTCGCGCCGAGCAGCGCGCGGGTGTTGGCGATCGAGTCTTCGAAGGCGCTCTTCACCGCGCCCGCGTTGATGTTCGCCAGCTTCTCGAACGCGGCGAACTGGGCATTCGCTACGGCGAGGAGCGTTTCCACATTGGCCTTCTGGGCCGCTTGGATCTGTTCCGGGGTTACGTACATTTACTAGCTCCTGGTCGAGGTTTGGGGTTGAGTCTCAAATCTGTTTTGTGCAACGCAGCAATATCGATTTTAGGCCGATCATGTCGAAAGTCAAGAGGTTTGTGCGTAGCAGCACTAGGGATTGGTGTGTCGCACAACTCACTACAGCCTCGCCCCGCGTCCCGGGCCTCAGCGTGGGTTCCCGGCCCGGTGAAAGTTAGGGCTCCCTTACACTATTCGCAATGACCCTCGAATACCGGCCCAGCGACCCAAACGTGCTGGCCGACCCTTTCCCGCTTTACCGGCGGCTGCAAGACGAGGATCCGGCGCATTGGAGTCCAAGCCTCAAGGCCTGGGTGCTGACCCGCTACGACGACGTAAAGCGCGTTTGCCTTGACCTCGGCATGTCCTCCGACCGCCTGCGGCCTTTCTTCCGCGCGCTGCCCTCGACCGAGGCGGCACGTATGGCAGAGCTGATTCGCATCCTCACGCTTTGGATGGTGTTCCGTGATCCACCCGAGCACACGCGCCTGCGGCGCCTCGCGAGCCGCGTGTTCCACGTGCGTTCCATCCATGCGCTGCGTCCGAATATCGACGCGCTCAGCGCGTGGCTGCTGGAGCGCATCGGCGATCGCGAGCGCTTCGACCTCATCGCTGAGTTCGCCGGGCCGTTGCCGGCGCTCGTCATCATGGACATGCTCGGCGTGCCGCGCGCCGAGCTCGAGCGGCTAAAGCGCCTGTCGGACGAGATGGCGCTCTTCATCGGCAGCGCGCGCGAAACGCCCGCCAAGTACGAGCGCGCGGAAGCGGCGACGCACGAAATGGCGGAGCTGTTTCGCTCGCTGATCGCCGCGCGCCGCACGGCTCCGCAGCGCGACCTGCTTTCGGCGCTGGTACACCTCGAGGACGAGGGCGACCGGTTCTCGGACGACGAACTCGTGGCGACCTGCGTGCTGCTCCTCTTCGCCGGCCACGAGACCACGACCCATCACATAACCAACGGTCTTGCCGCCTTGCTGCGCTTCCCGGCAGAGCTGGAAAAACTGCGCGCGAACCCGGCGCTGGCGCCGGCCGCCGTGGAGGAGCTCCTGCGCTACGACGGTCCGATCGGCGCGCAGGTGCGCATCGTGCAGGAGCCGCAGGCCTTTCATGGCCGCCAGTTCAAAACCGGCGAGCGCGTGTTCCTGATGATGAACGCGGCGAATCGCGATGCGCGCGCCTATGAAGAGCCCGATCGGGTCGATCTTGCGCGGCACGGCGTGCCGCATCTGACCTTCGGCTACGGCGCGCACATCTGCCTCGGTTTCCCGCTCGCCCGCCTGGAGGGGCAGGTCGCGCTGCCGGCGCTGCTGAGGCATTGGCGCCATGTCGAACCCGCGGCAGGGCGCCTGGAGTGGATGGATTCGATGGTGTTGCGCGGGATGAAGGCATTCCCGATCCGCGTGAGCCGTTGAGCGCAGAGGCGGATCACCTGCCGGCGCGGCTCTGGTGGCTGCTCGGCGCATTGACGCTGGCTTGGGGCTTCAACTGGACGGCGATGAAGCTCGCGCTCGCCGAAGTGCCGCCGTGGACCTTCCGCTCGCTCTGCCTGGGACTCGGCTCCGCCGTGCTCTTCGCCGTGCTGCGGCTGGGCGGGCAGCGCATCGCCCTGCCGCGCGGGCAATGGCTGCGCCTCGTCATGCTGGCGCTCGTCAACATCACCGGCTGGAACATGCTGGTCGCCTTCGGTCTGGCGATGATTGCCTCGGGCCGCGCCTCGATCCTCGCCTACACGATGCCGGTGCTCTCGATTCCGCTCTCGGTGTGGCTGCTGGGCGAGCGTTTGACGACGGGAAAGGGGATCGGTCTTGTGCTCGGGCTCGCGGGCCTGGCCCTGCTGATCGGCGAAGGCTTCGCCGCGATGGGCCAGGCGCCGCTCGGCACGCTACTCGTGCTCGGTGCCGCGGCGAGCTGGGCGCTCGGCGCGGTGTTGCAAAAGAAATACCCGATCGCGATGCCGCCCGGGCCCTATACCGCCTGGATCATGCTGCTCGGCGGTGTGCCGATCTTCATCGGCGCGGCGCTCTTCGAGGACCTGCGTGTGCTTGCGCACCTCGGCGCCGGCGCGCTCTTCGGCACAGCGTACAACGTGCTGGTTGCCTTTGCCTTCGCTCACTGGGCCTGGATCAAGCTCGCCACCTCGGTCTCGGTGACGGTGTTCTCGCTCAGCATCCTGATCGTTCCGGTCGTCGCGGTATTGAGTGGCATCGTGTTTCTTGGCGAGCGCCCCAGTGTGACGGAGTTCGCCGCGCTCGGACTGGTGCTAGCGTCGCTCGCTACGGTGGTAGTCCCAGCGCGCGGCGGGGTGAAATGAGCGCCGGATTCCAGTTGCGCACCGCTTCGTCGAGGGTGCTTGCGTCCGCCTGGCCGAGGAAGCGCAGCGCCCGGCGCAGCGTTTCCCAGTTCGGCGCGACCGGCTCGGCGCCGGTCTGCTTCGCCAGCTTCTCCCCTTGCGCATTCACCGCGACCGGCACGTGCAGGTAGCGCGGCGTCGGCAGCCCGAGCAGGCGCTGCAGAAAAATTTGCCGCGGCGTCGAATCGAGGAGATCGGCGCCGCGCACGACGTCGGTGATGCCTTGCGCGGCGTCGTCCACCACCACCGCGAGCTGGTAGGCGAAGAGGCCGTCGGCGCGGTACAGCACGAAGTCGCCGATGTCGCGCTCCAGGACCTGCGACGGCTCGCCCTGCACCCGGTCGACGAAGCGGATCGCCTCGGCGCTGGTGCGCAATCGGAGCGAGCGTCCCTCGCGCGCGCGGCCGGCGCGGCAGGTGCCCGGATAGATGTGCGCGCCGTCGATGGCGAGGCCGAGCGACGAGTCCGCGATCTCGCGCCGCGTGCAGCTGCACCAATAGGTGTGCCCTTGCAATCGCTGCAGCGCATCCCGATATACGGAATGTCGCGCGCTCTGGTACACGAGGTCGCCGTCCCACCAGAGGCCGAGCTGCTCGAGCGTGCGCAGGATCTGAGCGGCGGCACCGTGCACGGCGCGCGGCGGATCGACATCCTCGATGCGTACGAGCCAGCGGCCGCCCGCGGCGCGCGCGTCGAGCCAGCTCGCCGCCGCGGCAATCAGCGAGCCCATGTGCAGGGGCCCAGTGGGCGATGGCGCGAACCGCCCGGTATACATGGTGGTCTAGAGTACACTGCCCCCTTTTTTCGGAGACGAGCGCCGTGGCCACCGTAGACCTTACCCAGGAGAACTTCGAGAAGACCGTCAACGACCACCCGATGGTGATCATCGACTTCTGGGCGCCGTGGTGCGGTCCGTGCAAGGGCTTCGCGCCGGTCTACGAGAAGGCCGCCGAGGCGCATCCCGACGTGATCTTCGCAAAAGTGAACACGGACGAGCAGCAGGAGCTCGCCGGCTCCTTCGGTATCCGCTCGATCCCCACTCTCGTCGTCTTCCGCGAGAAGGTCATTCTGTTCCAGCAGGCGGGCGCGCTGCCCGGCGCAGCGCTCGAGCAGGTGATCACGCAGGCGAAAGCACTCGACATGGGCAAGGTGCACGCCGAGGTCGCGGCCCAGCAACAGCAGCAGGCCAGCCAGCAGGAATGAACGAGCTGCGCCGCGCCGGCGAGCGCGGCTACGCCGACCACGGCTGGCTGCGCTCGTTCCACAGCTTCTCCTTTGCCGACTACCACGACTCGCGTCATATGGGCTACGGGCCGCTGCGCGTGATCAACGAGGACCGCGTACAGGCCGGCGCCGGCTTCGGCACCCACGGCCACCGTGACATGGAGATCATCAGTTACGTGCTCGAAGGCGCGCTCGCGCACCAGGACTCGATCGGCAACGGCTCGACCATCGTGCCTGGCGACGTGCAGCGCATGAGCGCCGGCCGCGGCGTGCAGCACAGCGAGTTCAACCACGACAAGAGCGGCACGACGCATTTTCTGCAGATCTGGATCGAGCCGCAGGTGCGCGGCATCGCGCCCGAATACGAGCAGAAGCACTTCACCGCCGCCGACAAGCGCGGGCGCCTGCGCCTCATCGCCTCGCCCGACGGCGCCGAAGGCTCGGTGCGCATCCATCAGGATGTGCGCATCTATGCCGGGCTCTTCGACGGCGCCGAGCGCGCGCGTCAGGAGCTCGCCGCCGGCCGCAAGGCCTATGTGCACGTCGCGCGCGGCGCGATCTCGGTGAACGGCGAGCGCTTGTCGGCCGGCGACGCGCTCAAGACCGATGCGCGCACGCTGGATTTCAGCGCTGGCGAGGGCGCTGAGGTTCTGTTCTTCGACCTGCCGTAACATACTCGCCGGGATGGCCGGCAGCCGCATCGAGAAAGACAGCTTCGGACCGATCGAGGTCCCGGCGGATCGGCTCTGGGGCGCGCAAACCGAGCGCAGCCGGCGCTTCTTCCGCATCTCCGGCGAGCGCATGCCGCTTCCGGTCATCTACGCGCTCGCGCGCATCAAGAAAGCCGCCGCCGCGGTCAACACCGAGCTCGGTTTGCTCGACGCGAAGAAGGCCCAGGCGATCCAGCGCGCGGGCGACGAGGTCCTCGCAGGCAAGCACGACGAGGAATTCCCGCTGGTCGTGTGGCAGACCGGTTCGGGCACGCAAACGAACATGAACGTCAACGAGGTGCTCGCCAACCGCGCCTCCGAGCTCATGGGTGGCGAGCGCGGCGAGAAGCGCCTGGTGCATCCCAACGACGACGTCAACATGGGACAGTCGTCGAACGATGTCTTCCCGACCGCGATGCACGTCGCTGCCGCGCCGGCGATCGACGACGTCATCGCCGCCGCGGAGATCCTGCGCCAGACCCTCGAGGCGAAGAGCCGCGCTTTCCAGCCGGTGGTCAAGATCGGGCGCACTCACCTCCAGGACGCGACGCCGCTCACGCTCGGCCAGGAATTCTCCGGCTACGTCGACCAGCTCGAGCAGGCGCAGGCGGCGCTGCGCGCGGCGCTGCCCGGCTTGCGCCGCCTCGCCATCGGCGGCACCGCCGTGGGCACCGGACTCAACACGCATCCGGAATTCGCGCGGCGCGTGTGCGCGCTGCTGTCGCAGGAGACGAAGATCAGCTTCAGCGAGGCGCCCAACAAGTTCGCGGCGCTCGCCGGCCACGAAGCGCTGGTCTTCGCGCACGGCGCGATGAAAACGCTCGCCGCCGCGCTCTTCAAGATCGCCAACGACGTGCGCCTGCTCGCCTCGGGTCCGCGCTCGGGGCTCGCCGAGCTGCGCATCCCCGAGAACGAGCCGGGCAGCTCGATCATGCCGGGGAAGGTCAACCCGACGCAGGCCGAAGCGCTCACCATGCTTTCCGCGCAGGTGATGGGGAACGACGTCGCGCTCAGCATCGGCGGCGCCTCCGGGCACCTCGAGCTCAACGTCTACAAGCCGCTCATCATCCACGCCTTCCTGCAGAGCGCGCGACTGCTCGCCGACGGCGCGCGCTCGTTCGAGGAGCATTGCGCGCGCGGCATCGAAGCCGACGCGGCGCGCATCCACGAGCTGCTTGAGCGCTCGCTCATGCTGGTGACCGCGCTTTCGCCGCACATCGGCTACGACCGCGCGGCGCAGATCGCGAAGAAAGCGCACCGCGAAGGCAGCACGCTGCGCGAGGCGGCGCTCGCGCTGGGCTACGTGAGCGCGGAGGATTTCGATCGCTGGGTAAAGCCCGAAGCGATGATCGGGCCGAAGGCATAAGCGTTGCTCGTCGTCCTGATCTCGGGCCGCGGCAGCAACATGCAGGCTCTCGTCGAGGCGGGATTGCCCGTGGCCGCGGTCATCAGCAACCGGGCCGATGCCGCCGGGCTGGAATTCGCGCGTGCGCGCAATATCCCGACTGCGGTGGTCGACCACGCCGGCTTCGCGAGCCGCGACGCGTTTGACGACGCGCTGGCGCGCGAGATCGAACGGCACCGCCCGCGGCTCGTTGCGCTCGCTGGCTTCATGCGCGTGTTGACTCCGGCCTTCGTCGAAAGCTATCGCCACCGGCTGCTGAACATTCATCCGTCGCTGCTGCCGGCGTTTCCGGGACTCCACACGCATGAGCGCGCGCTCGCCGCGGGCGTGAAGCTCCACGGCTGCACGGTGCATTTCGTCACCCCGGAGCTCGACAGCGGCCCGATCGTGATCCAGGCCGTGGTGCGCGTGCGACCGGGCGAGGAGTCCGGCGAGCTCGCCGCGCGCGTGCTGCGCCAGGAGCACGTGATCTATCCGCGCGCCGCCGGCTGGTTTCTGGACGACCGGCTTGTCATCCGCGACGGCGTGGTGCGAGTTAAAGGAGATGATGCGCAACTGGTGCTGGCTGCTGATTAGCCTCGCGGGCATCGCGGCCGCCGAGCCGCCGCCGCGGCTCGAGATGGTGCTGACCATGACCCGCAACGGCTCGACGATGGCCGAAGTGACCGAGCGGCTGGAATATGCGGGCGGAAACTACCAGCTCACCGAGACCTGGAAGGGGAAGGGCATCTATGCGCTCCTCGGCAGCGCCCGGCGGGTGAGCCAGGGCAGCATCGAGCAAGGCACGTTGCGTCCGCGCGAGTTCTTCGACGAGCGTTCCGGCCGCGACACGGCGCGCGCCTGGTTCGACTGGAAGGCGCAAACGCTCACGATGCAGTACAAGGGCAACCGCGCGAGCGAGCCGCTGCCGCCCAACGCCCAGGACCGGCTGTCCTTCCTGTTTGCGCTGAGCCTCGTGCCGGGAAAGGCCGACTCGGTGAGCTACACCATCGCCGACGGCAAGGGGCTCTCGCGGCATGTATACAAGGTTGTCGGCCGCGAGCGCGTCAGGGTGCCGGCGGGGGAGTTCGACGCCGTCAAGCTGGCGCGGCGCGGCGAGGACCGCGAGAGCGCCGAGTTTTGGCTCGCCGCCGAGCGCAATTACATCCCGGTGCGCCTGCTGGTGGTCGAGAAAGACGGCACGCGCTACGAGCAGGTGGCGACCCGCATCTCGCCATGAGAGTCAATGCCGCGCTGCTGCGGCACGCCGAGGCGGCGCTGCGCGAGCTGCTGCGTTTTGCCGCGCCCGCGGATCAGACGCTGTCGCGCTACTTCCGCGACCACCGGGCCCTGGGGCAGAAGGAGCGGGCCTTCGTCGCCGAGTCGGCGTTCGCCGTGCTGCGCCGGCGCCGCTCGCTTGAAGCGGCTGCCGGCGCCTCGGAGCCGCACGCCCTGCTGATTGCCGCGCTCTTGCGGGTGCTGGGCATCTCGGGCCGCGCGCTGGAGGATCTCGCCGATGCAGACCTCGTGCGCCGCATCCGCTCGGCGCAGAGCGATCTGCTTCCGGACGCAGTGCGCGCGGATCTGCCCGACTGGCTCTGGCAGCGGCTCGAAGCGCAGCATGGGCGCGATGAGGCACTGCGCATCGCGCGGGGCCTCCTCAATCCCGCGCCGCTCGACTTGCGCGTGAACCTCGCGCGCACGAGCAGGGACGACGTTCTCGCCCGGCTGGAGCAGGACGGGATCGAAGCGACCGCGACGCCGTATTCTCCGGCGGGCGTGCGCCTCGGCGGCAAGCCGGCGATCAATCATCACGCGCTTTTCCGAGAGGGTCTTATCGAAGTCCAGGATGAAGGCAGTCAGCTCCTAGCGTGGCTACTCGCGCCGCGGCGCGGCGAGATGGTCGCGGACTACTGCGCGGGGGCCGGCGGCAAGACCCTTGCTCTCGCCATGCTCATGCGCGGCGCGGGCCGCATCTACGCCATGGACGTATCGGCGAAACGCCTCGCCGCGCTTGCTCCGCGCGCGGCGCGCGCGCAGGTGAGCAACATCCATCCGATCGCGCTCGCGGGGGACAACGACGCGCGGGCCAAGCGCCTCGCCGGCAAGCTCGATCGCGTGCTGGTCGATGCGCCCTGCAGCGGGTTCGGCACGCTGCGGCGCAACCCCGACCTGAAGTGGCGGCATGGCCCCGACGCGATCGAGGAACTGGCGCAGAAGCAGCGCCGCATCCTCGAGGCGGCGGCGCGGCTAGTGAAGCCCGCCGGCCGCCTGGTTTACGCGACCTGCAGCATCCTGCGCGAGGAGAACGAAGCGGTCGCCGATGCCTTTGTGGCGATGCACAATGACTTCAAACCGCTTTCGTCCACTACGCTGCTTGCCGCCCAGAAAATCACGCTGGACACGGGCGAGCGGCTGCGGTCATGGCCGCAGGTGCACGGCACCGACGGCTTCTTCGCGGCTGCGTTCGAGCGCACGTCGTGAGTTCACGACCTAATTGTCCCCTCGCGTGTAGTTCTTGCAGAAAAAAACCTTTTGGTTCCGATCCTTACCGACATCATGGCGCTTCGCGTACAATGCCGACGCCTCGCAAAACGACCCCATAAAGGCACATCCATTTAATGATGTTCTCCGGCTGGTTTGACCTCCCCTGGTGGGGAGTAGCTCTCGCTGCGCTCGCGCTGACGCACATCACGATCGCGGGGGTGACGATCTATCTGCATCGCTGCCAGGCGCACCGCGCGCTCGACCTTCACCCGGTCGCCTCGCATTTCTTCCGCCTCTGGATGTGGCTCACCACGGGGCAAGTAACCAAGGAATGGGCCGCCATCCACCGCAAGCACCACGCGAAGTGCGAGACCGCCGAAGACCCGCACAGCCCGCAGGTCTACGGCATCAACCGCGTGCTCTGGGGCGGGGTATTCCTGTACGTGAAGGAGTCCCACAACAAGGAGACGCTCGAGCGCTACGGGCATGGCACGCCGGACGACTGGATCGAGCGCAACCTCTATACGCGGTACTCGTTCTACGGCATCTTTTTCATGCTCGCATTCGATCTCTTCGCCTTCGGCGTGGTGCCGGGGGCGCTGGTGTGGATCACGCAGATGGCGTGGATTCCGTTCTGGGCTGCGGGCGTGATCAACGGTGTCGGCCATTTCTTCGGCTACCGCAACTACGACGACGTGCCCGACGCCAGCAAGAACATCGTCCCTTGGGGCATCCTGATCGGCGGTGAGGAGTTGCACAACAACCACCACGCCTACGCGTCGTCGGCCAAGCTATCGAGCAAGTGGTACGAGTTCGATATCGGCTGGTTCTACATCCGCGTCATGAGCGCTCTTGGCCTCGCGACCGTGAAGAAGGTCGCGCCCAAGCCGCGCTTCGCCGAGCCGCGCGCGGTGGATTTCGACACGCTGCACGCCGTCATCGGCAACCGCTACGATGTCCTCTCGCGCTACGCGAAGTCGCTCAAGCAGACCTATGCGCACGAGCTTGAGCGGCTGCGGCGCTGGTCGCCGCGCGACGCCGAGGTGCTGAGCTCGCTCAGGCGCGGCCTCCTGCGCGGACAGGCGCTCGCCGGCGCCGAAGGCCACAAGCTGGCCGAAGCGCTCAAGAACTCGCGTGCGTTGGACATCGCCCTCGCCATGCGTCACGAGCTCATCGCCCTGTGGGAGCGCTCGAGCGCCTCGAAGGAGCAGCTCCTGCGCCAGCTGCAGGACTGGTGCCGCCGGGCGGAAGCGAGCGGCGTCGCGCCGCTGGTGGCGTTCTCCGAGCGGCTGCGGTCCTACGCCGTCGCCTGAGTCGCCGAAAAGTCCACAAAAAAGCCCGCTTGCGCGGGCTTTTTCATTTCAGCTTGGTTTCTTTGTAGATGACGTGCTTGCGCGCCTTAGGATCGTATTTCTTGATCTCGAGCTTGTCGGGCGTCGTGCGCTTGTTCTTGGTCGTGGTGTAGAAGTGGCCGGTGCCGGCCGAGGATTCGAGCTTGATCTTCTCGCGCATGGTCAGCCTTTCGCTTTACGTGCCTTGATTTCGGCGAGCACCGCCTCGACGCCCACCTTGTCGATGCGCCGCAGTCCGGCGGTCGATACGCGCAGCCGCACCCAGCGGTTCTGGCTCTCGACCCAGAAGCGCCGATAGTGCAGGTTCGGCTCGAAGGTGCGGATCGTCTTGTTGTTGGCGTGCGAGACGTAATGGCCCTTCATCGGCTTTTTGCCGGTGACTTGGCAGACGCGGGACATCGGTAACTCCGGAAATTCGCGAAAGGCGCGGATTATACAGGGAAACTACAGCAGTCCACGCTCGGCGAAGGAAATCGCCTGGTTCCCGGCGACGATGAAATGGTCGAGCACCTTGACCTCGATGAGCGAGAGCGCTTCCTTGAGGTTGCGCGTCAGCAACTCGTCGGACTGGCTCGGCTGGGCCACGCCCGACGGATGGTTGTGCGCGAAGATCACCGCGGCGGCGTTCATCCGCAGCGCCGACTTCACGATCTCGCGTGGGTAGACGCTGGTCTGCGTCAGCGTTCCGCGGAACGGCTCTTCGATGCCGATGGCCTTGTGCTGCGCATCGAGCCAGATGCAGACGAACGCTTCTTCCTTGCGTGCCGCGAGCCTCAGGCGGAGGTAATCGCGCACGGCGCCCGGAGAAGTGAGCGCCGCGTTCTGCTTCAATTGTTCGTGCAGCGAGCGACGCGCAAGCTCGATCGCCGCGGCAAACTGCGCCCGCTTGGCGGGCCCCAAGCCCTTGACGGTCTCGAGTTCGGCCCCGGCCTCGAGCATCTGGGTCACCCCGTCGTACTGCTTGATGAGGTCGCGCGCCAGATCGACCGCGCTCTTGCCGCGCACGCCGGAGCGCAGCAGCACCGCCACCAGCTCGGCATCGCTCAAGGCCGCGACGCCTCTGGCCAGCAATTTTTCGCGCGGCCGCTCGGCCAGCGGCCAGTCGGTGATCCTCATGGCTTGGGCTTACAATCCTCATCCCCTTAACGGGTAGTGGGCCATGGCGTTGACGGGTAAGCGAGTCCTGCTCGGTCTGACCGGCGGTATCGCCGCGTACAAGGCGGCGGAGCTCGCGCGCCGGCTCGTCAAAGGTGGCGCCGACGTGCGCGTCGCCATGACCGATGCCGCGACCCGCTTCATCACCCCTATGACGATGCAGGCGCTCACCGGCCAGCCGGTGTGGACCGAGCTCTGGGATCCGCGCGTCAGCGACGCCATGGGCCACATCGAGCTCTCGCGTGACCGCGAGCTGGTCGCGGTGGCGCCCGCCTCCGCGGACTTCCTCGCCAAGCTGGCGAACGGCTTGGCCGACGATCTGCTCTCCGGCCTGTGCCTCGCGCGCCGGTGCCCGCTGCTCGTGGCGCCGGCGATGAACGTCGAGATGTGGCAGAACCCGGCCACGCAGCGCAACGTGGCGCGCTTGCGCGAGGACGGCGTCGTCTTCGCGGGGCCCGCAGCCGGCGACCAGGCCTGCGGCGAGGTCGGGCTCGGCCGCATGCTCGAGGCCGCCGAGATCGCCGCCGAGATCGAAGCGCTGCTCGCGCCGAAAGCGCTCGCCGGCAAGCGCGTGCTGGTGACGGCCGGTCCGACCGAAGAACCCGTCGACCCGGTGCGCGTGCTGACGAACTCGAGCTCCGGGAAGATGGGTTATGCCGTGGCGCGCGCGGCGCAGGAAGCGGGCGCCGAAGTGACGCTGGTCAGCGGCCCGGTGGCGCTCGCCACGCCGCACGGCGTGGCACGCATCGACGTCCGCACCGCCGACGAGATGTTCGAGGCGGTAAAGCAAGCCGCGCCGCGCAGCGATGTCTTCATTTCTGTGGCCGCGGTGGCCGATTACAAGGTGAAGAATCCGTCGCCGAGCAAGATCAAGAAGGCCAACGGTCGCACGTTGAACCTCGAGCTGGTCGAGAACCCGGACATCCTGGCCTATGTCGCCGGCATGAAGAACGCCCCGTTCTGCGTCGGCTTCGCCGCCGAGAGCGAGGATCTCGCGCGGAACGCCGCCGAAAAGCGGGCGAAGAAGAACGTGCCACTGATCGCCGCCAACATCGCTCAGGACGCGCTCGGCGCCGACGACAACGCCATCAAGCTGTACGACGAGCGTGGCGAGCACGACCTCGGCCGCGGCCCGAAGCTCGATCTCGCCCGCAAGCTGGTGGCTCACGTCGCGACCGCGCTGCCGTCCAGGAAATGAGAAAGCTGGAGGTCAAGATCCTCGACGAGAGGATCCGCGGCATGCTGCCGCACTACGCCACGCCGGGCGCCGCGGGCCTCGACTTGCGCGCGTGCATCGACGCGCCGCTCACGCTTGGCCCGGGCGAGAGCCAGCTCGTCTCTTCGGGCATCGCCATCCACGTGGGCGACGCGGGCCATGCGGCGGTGATCCTGCCGCGTTCGGGCCTCGGCTCGAAGAACGGCATCGTGCTCGGCAACCTGGTCGGGCTGATCGACTCCGATTACCAGGGCCCGCTCGTGATCTCGCTGTGGAACCGCGGCAAGGCGGCGTTTACCATCCTGCCGCTCGACCGCATCGCGCAGCTCGTCGTCGTGCCGGTGGTGCAGGTCGAGTTCGAAGTGGTCGAGGAGTTCGCCGCCAGCGCGCGAGGCGCGGGCGGCTTCGGTTCCACCGGACGTTAAGATCCGGCGGAAGAAGGGGGGAGCATGAGGGTTATGGCGACGCTGGTCCTGGCGCTGTGCGCCTTGCCGACGATGGCGGCGGATCTGGATTGCCAGCTCGGCGCCACGGCCGGCGCCGTATACGGACGCAGCCAGCACGTGCATTCCAGCGGCTTCGAGTTCACCGATCCCTTCAACGTCAACGGCCGTGCCGCCGGCGTGCTGTTCGGCTGCCTCGCCGCGCGTAATCGCCTGAGGTATGGCGCGGCGCTCGACCTCATGGATGCGAGCGCCACCGGCTACCAGCAGGACCGGCCTCCCAACGAGAATTTCTTCTCGGAAACGTCCTTCGACTGGATCGGCACGATGCGGGCGGTCGGCGGCTACCAGCTCGATCCGAGGGTCACGCTCTATCTGACGGGAGGGCTCGCCTTCAGCGGCGTGAAGATCCGCGTCTGCGCGGTCAGCGGCGCCTTTGCCGGGACCTGCGGCGCGAGCTCGGCCAATGTGTGGGGTGTCGTCGGCGGCGTGGGCACGCAGGTGCGGCTATGGCGGCGCTGGTCGCTGAGCGCCGAATACCTGGCGTTCGGATTCGAAAACAAGGAATTTCCGACGCCCGTCGGCCCCTTCGCCGACCGCGGCGGCGGCGTGCAGCCGCAGGCGCAGGTGTTCCGGGCGGCGCTGAACTTCCACTTCTGAGCGATTCGGCTCAGTTATTCCGGCTTCGCGCCGGTGTCGCGCACGACCTTGGCCCATTTCACCAGCTCGGCGCGCACGTAGCCGGCGGTCGGCTTGAGCGGCGCGGCCGTGATCTCGAAGGTCAGCGCCTCGAGCCGCTCGCGCACTTCAGGCACCTGCACCGCGCGCAGCACGACGTCGTTCAGCTTCTGCGCGATCTCCGGCGGCGTGGCGGCGGGCACAAAGATGCCGACCCAGGTGTAGTCCTCCATGTCCGCGAAGCCGAGCTCGCCGAGCGTCGGTACGTCGGGCAGCGACGGCACGCGCAGCTTCGACGAGACCGCGAGCGCCCGCAGCTTGCCTGACTTGATGTGCGGCATCGGCGCTGTCCCCGCCATCGAGCCGATCGGCGGCTCGCCGGCCAGCACGGCGGCGGCTGCGGGCCCCGCGCCCTTGAACGGAATGTGCGTGATGTCGACCTTGGCGCGCACGCGGAAGAGATTCTCGGCCGTGAGATGAGGCGTGGTGCCCGAGGAGGGCGAGGCGAAGGCAAGCTTCTGGGTGCGCGCCATCTGCAGGAGCTCGGCGAGCGTGCGCGCCGGGAAGGCGGCGTTGACGACGATGAAGTTCGGTTGCGACGCCACCACGGCGATCGGCGTGAAATCCTTTTCCGCGTTGTAGCCCGGATCGGGCGTGAGCGTCGGGTTCACCGCGAAGGACGACGAGGTCAT
>DASQAW010000383.1:0-2400 GCA_035635495.1 Burkholderiales bacterium | reverse complement strand
CCCGCTCCGCGACCTGCTGCTGTGCGTAGGCGAGTTGCGCCATGAACGCGAGCGCGACTTGGGTGGCAACGAGGGTAGGCTTCTTGGGGAATACGACAGACGACCGCTTGTTCTTTCTCATTCTCCTCTCCCATCTGGTTTTGGGGTTCGGAAAGATCCGAGCGTCAGGTCGGCGATAACCGCCCCTGTCTCGCCCTTCCCGTCTTGGTGTTCTTGGTCTTAGCAGGCGCGATGTAACAATATGTAATCCCTACGCGTCAAGCGCGACGCGAGCGAATTTCTCTTACGTCACCGAAAACGTTGCTAGCCGCCCAATCTTTGTGCAGTGCAATGCGCTTTAGAATCGCCGCGGTGCATAGGTCAGTGCTCTTTGCTTCACTTTGGGTCGCGAGCATCGCGCCCGCTTTCGCGGACGCGACCCGCGATGCGCTTGCCGAAATGGCCCGCTGCAGCGCGATCGGCGAGCCGGCCGAGCGGCTGCGCTGCTTCGATCGCGCCTCGCCGCGCGCCAAGGGAGCGCTGATCCCGAAAGCCGAAGACTTCGGCAAGCCGCCGCCGCGGCCGCCCGAGGTCGAGCAGGTCATCGCCACCGTGCGCGAGCTGTCGATGACGGGGCGTGGCCGCGCCGTTTTCGTGCTCGACAACGGCCAGACCTGGCGCCAGCTCGAGGGCGACGACGCCAAGGTCGTCGAGCCGCCGGCGGGCGCCGTCCTCAAGGTGACCATCGCTCGCGGCGCGTTCGGCAGCTACAACCTCACCATAGAAGGCCGCAACGGGCTGATCCGCGTGCGCCGCATCGAATGAATTCGCCGCCCGAGTATCTCGCGCTCGCCGCGGCCCGTGCCCGCCAGGGTGATCACCGGGCGGCGCTCGCCGCGGTCGATCAAGCGCTCGCGCTGCAGCCGCGGAACCTGCGCGCGCTGATCATCAAAGCCGACCAGCTTGCCGCGATAGGCGATGCGCGTGCCGCCTCATCGTTCTACCGCGCAGCCGTCAATGCTGCGCCGCCGCCGCACGAGATGCCCGCCGAGTTGCGCGACGAGGTGTCGCGCGCCGCGGCGTTGTGTGAAAACTACAGCGCGGCGTTTGAAACGTACCTGCGCGAGCGCCTCGCGGCGCGGGAGGGCTCGCGCTTCAGCGAGTCGCTCGACATCCTCTCCGGCCGTCGAGCGGTGTACTTCCAGGAGCCGCGCCACTATTTCTTCCCGGGGTTGCCGCAGATCCAGTTCTACGAGCGCGCAGCGTTTCCGTGGCTCGAGCGGCTGGAGGCGGCCACGGCCGACATCCGCGCCGAACTGCTCCAGGTGCTGAAAGAGGATGCGGCGTTTCAGCCCTACGTTCAGCGCAACTCCCGCTTGCCGCACACGGATGCGCAAGGCCTGCTCGACAATCCCGCCTGGAGCGCGTTCTACCTATGGAAGCATGGCGAGCTGGTCGCGGAAAACGCCGCGCGCTGTCCGAAGACGGTCGCCGCGATGGCCGATATTCCGCTCGCGTGGGTCAAGAACCGCTCGCCGTCCGTGCTCTTCTCGCTCCTGCGGCCCGGCGCGCGTATCCCGCCGCACACCGGGGAAGTGAATACGCGGCTGATCTGCCACCTGCCGCTCATCGTGCCGCCCGACTGCCGGCTGCGCGTGGGCAACGAGACGCGTCAGGCGGTCGAAGGCAAAGCCTGGCTATTCGACGACACGATCGAGCACGAAGCCTGGAACGGCAGCCGCGAGACGCGCGTAATCCTGCTTTTCGAGGTGTGGCGGCCCGAGCTCAGCGCCGAAGAGCGCTCGATGGTGAGCGCAATGTTCGACGCGATCGATTCCTACGGCGCTAGCGCGCCAGGCTGACCTGCGCCGGCCGCGAGGTGCCGAAGGCCGTCGTCACGTTCGCCGCCCAGCGTCGAAACGCGGTCTCGAACCACGAGCGGTTCGTCGTATCGGTTGCCAAGTTAATGCGGCCCACCTCGCGCACGATGTTGCGATGGACGATGCGAGCGAGCACCGCTCCGCTGACGGCATCTGCCGCTTCGAGGGAGAGCGTTGCCTGGCCGGTGTCGTGGTTCAAAGTGGCACGCACCGACGATGAGAGGCGGTCGGGTGCGTTGACGAAAAGCTCGTCGATACGCGCCGAGATGCGCAGCACCCCCGGTGCCGCGGCGTCGACCACTTCGTAGTTGGCCGCCCTGAACGCATCGGCCAGGCTCGCCTGCATCAGTCCCGAGATGTCCTCGGCGAGGGCCTCGGGCTCCTGATAGGGACGATACATCGGCTGCGCCAGCAGGTAGTTCGAGCCGTGCTTCCCGCTGAGGAAGTCGCTGCGGAACTTCACCGGCACCGGCTCGATCATCACGCGCCGGTACGTTGAGAGGTCGGCGCTGGGCCGGAAATAGAGCTCGTCGAACTTGCT
>DASQAW010000382.1:0-51443 GCA_035635495.1 Burkholderiales bacterium | reverse complement strand
GCCGCCGGCGGAATGAAAAAGCCGCAGACCAGCAAAAACACGTTGATCAGTGCCATCAGCACCCAGCGATTGACGTGCATGTCGGCGATCGCCTGCGCCAAGGTCTGCGTGAGGTAGAGCGACGTCAGCATGTAGCCGAAGAGCACGGCTGCGCCGATGATCATCAGGATCATCAGCGACTCGCGCGTGGTGTCGCGCAGGATCTGCCACCAGTCCCGCGCACGCCACATCCGGTAGATGACCACCGCGAGCACCACGCAAAGAGCAGCGCCCACGCCGGCGGCTTCCGACGGCGTGGCGACGCCGCCGTAGAGGACATACATGACGCCGATGATGATCACCAGGAATGGCGCGATCTTCGGTATCGAATGGAATTTCTCCTTCCAGCTATAGCGGAACTCCGCCGGGTGGGCGCGGAATCCGCGGCGCCAGATGGCGAATAGCGTCCACAGCATGAAGAGGCCCGTGAGCATCAGTCCCGGCATGACGCCGGCGAGGAACAGGCGCCCGATCGAGGTCTCGGTGGCGATGCCGTAAAGAATGAACGTGATCGAGGGCGGAATGAGGATGCCGAGCGTGCCGCCGGCGCAGATCGAGCCGGTAGCGATCTCGTCCGGATAGCCGCGCCGGCGCATCTCCGGGATACCCATCTTGCCGATGGCGGCGCAGCAAGCCGGCGAAGAGCCGGTCAGCGCGGCGAAGATGGCGCAGGCGCCGAGGTTGGAGATCACCAAGCCGCCCGGCACGCGGTAAAGCCAGCGGTCGAGCGCCTCGTACAGGTCGCGCCCTGCCGGCGACGAGCCGATCGCCGCGCCCATCATCACGAACATCGGGATCGAGACCAGGGTGAAGTCATTGAGACCGGCGTAAAAGGTCTCGGCCACCACCTGCAGGGCGCCCATTCCCTGGAAGATGACGATGAACACGATCGACAGCGCGCCGAGGCCGAAGGCAACCGGCGCGCCGGACAGCAGCACGATCAGCGTTGTGATCAGCACGAGGGCGCCTTGCGTGGTCGGGCTCATGTGCGCGCGGCGGGGCGGATGCCGAACGGCGGCTCGCGGCCACTCAGCAGGCAATAAAGGTCGGCGACGTACTGCAAGCTCAGCAGGGTCATGCCGATCGGCATGGCGCTATAGGGAATCCACAGCCGTGCGCGCCACATCGTGTCCGACACCCAACGCTGCTGCCAGGCCTGGAGCCACAACTCCGCGGTGAGCACCGCCATCGTCATGCAGAAGGCGAGCGACATGACGATCGAGGCGAGCGCGAGCCACCAGCGCGGCCGCGCGCCCAGATACAGCGGCAGCACGTCGACGTTGACATGGCCACGCGTCAGCAGCAGGTACGGACTGCCGACGAATGTCGCGGCGACCAGGCTCCAGGTGACGAAGTCCGTCTGCCAGATGGTGTTCTGGTTGAGCACGTAGCGCACGAACACCATCTCGCAGACCACCAGCACGCCGAGCGCGATCAACGCGGCGGCCACCACGCCGCAGAGCTGCGACAGCCGCCTTACGACACTGACAAAGGCGCCCAGAAGGCTACTTGACGCTCAGTGCTTCGTCGATCAGCTTCTTGCCGTTCGGCACTTCCTTGGCGAATTCGGCGTATGAGCTCTTCTCCGCGACCTTGAGCCAGGCGTCGTATTCCTGCGCCGTCAGCGTCACGACTTCGACGTTATGGTCCTTGAACACCTTCACCATCTCGTCGTCGAGGCCCTTGGCCTTCTCGGCGAAGAACTGCTGCGACTTCTGGCCCGCGGCGAGCAGCACCTCCTGCTGCTTCTTGTTCAGCCGGCTGAAGCTCTTCTTCGACATCAATACCGGCTCGTACATGAACCACAGCGCGTTGTCGCCCGGCGCCGTGAGGCATTTCACCTGCTCGTAGATGCGAAACGAGACGAAGCTGCCCGAGCTGGTGTCGGTGGCGTCGGCGACGCCGGTTTGCAGTGCGTTGTACACCTCGTTCGACGGAATCGACACGATCGAAGCCCCCGCGGCCTGCCACATCGCGGCGAACGTCGGGCCCGCCGAGCGCACCTTCAGACCTTTGATGTCGTCGGGCTTGCGGATGCAACCCCGCTTGGAGGCGATCGCACCGGCCAGCCATGCGTCGGCGAGCACGACCACGCCCGCTTTGTCGATCTGCGCCTTGATCTCCTTCATGAACGCGGAGGTGTTCACGCGCTGCGCGCGCTCGTGGCTGCGGACCAATCCGGGCATCAGGGTCGCGCCGAAGGCGCGCTGTTTGCCGCTCGCGTAATCGAGCGGAAAGGAGGAGATGTCGAGCTGGCCGTTGACCAGCGCGTTCCACTGCTCGTTAGGCTTGAAGAGCGACGCCCCCGGATAAACCTGGACCTCGAGCTCGACGCTGGCCGCCTTGGCGTCGCGCGCGATGATCTGCACCATCTCGTCGCGCACGTCGCCGCGCCCGCCCGGGAACTGGTGCGAGGCACGCAACGTCGTGGGGGCGCTGAACGCGCTGGCGCTCAATGCGGCGCCGAGCGCGCTGACGATCAGGGTCTGCTGGATGCGAGTCATATCTATCCTCCTCCAAGGAAATTTCGCCGCGTATCCTAAGCTATATGACCCCGGCTGAGCGCAGCCGTGCGATCTCGGCATCGCTCTTGCCGAGGCCGCGCAGCACTTCCTCGGTATGTTCGCCGAGCAGCGGCGGCGCGCGCCGGTACTCGAGCGGCGTCTCGGAGAAGCGCATCGGGCTTGCCACCATCGGCAGCTTGCCCGCGACCGGGTGCTCGAGCTCGATGCGCACGCCGCGCGCCTTCACCTGCGGCTCCTCGAACACCTGCGCGACATCGTTGATCGGGCCGTTCGGCACGCCCGCCGCTTCCAGCAGCTCGAGCCACTCGCGCTTGGTCCGCTTCCTGAATACGTCGCCGAGCAGGCGGGTGAGCTCGGCGCGGTTCTCGACCCGCTTGCCGTTGGTGGCGAAGCGCGGGTCGCCGGCCAGCTCGGGGCAGCCGGCCGCTTCGCAGAACTTCCGGTAGAGGTTGTCGTTGCCGCAGGCGAGGATCACCTCGCCGTCGGCCGCGCCGAAGGGCTGATAGGGGACGATGTTCGGATGCAGGTTGCCGATGCGCTTGGGCGGTCTGCCGGTCGCGAAGTAGTTGGTGTTCTGATAGGCGAGCAGCGCGATCTGCGAATCGAGCAGCGCCAGATCGAGGTGCTGGCCCCTGCCGGATCGCTCGCGATGCACGAGCGCCGCGCAGATCGCGATCGAGGCATACATGCCGGTAATGATGTCGGCGATCGGCACGCCGGCGCGCTGCGGGCCGCCGCCCGGCGCGTCGTCCGGCTCGCCGGTCACGCTCATCATCCCACCCATGCCCTGGATCATGAAGTCGTAGCCCGGGCGCTCGCGATAGGGGCCGGTCTGTCCGAAGCCCGTCACCGAGCAATAGACCAGGCGCGGATTCACCTTTCGCAGGTCCTCGTAGCCCAGCCCGTAGCGCGACAGGTCGCCATACTTATAGTTCTCGATCAGCACATCGCATTTCGCCGCGAGCTCGCGCGCGATGGCGCTGCCTTCGGGCGACGCGATGTTCAGGGTGATCGACTTCTTGCCGCGGTTCGCGGACGTGAAATAGGCCGAGTCCTGCGTGTCACGGCCGTCGCGGTCCTTGATCCAGGGCGGGCCGAAGGCGCGCGAATCGTCACCGCTGCCCGGGCGCTCGACCTTGATGACCTCGGCGCCGAGATCGGCCATGTTCTGAGTCGCCCACGGAGCGGCGAGCACGCGCGACAGATCGAGGACGCGGATGTGTGAAAGAGGGCCGGGCACGGCTTGCGCTTCCGTCGAAAAGCCCGCAGTTTACCGCCGATGATTCGACACATCGTCCTCTGGCGGCCGAAAACCCCTGACCAGTTCGATCACCAAACGCTGGCGACCATGCGCAGCGCGAACGCGTACAGCAGCAGCGCGAAGATCACGCGCAGCTGCTTGACTGGCAGGCGGTGCGCGACGCGGGCGCCGAGCGGCGCGGCGAGCATGCTGGTCACCACGACCAGCGCGAGTGCGGGCAGGTAGATGTAACCGACGCTCGGCGAAGGCAGGTCGGGGACACGAGACCCCTGGACGATATAACCCGCGGCGCCCGCCAAGGCGATCGGCAAGCCGTTGGCCGCCGCGGTGCCGATCGCCCGGCGCAGCGGCACCTTGCACCAGGTGAGGAACGGAATCGTCAGGAACGCGCCGCCGGCCGCAAGCAGGCTGGAGACCGCGCCGATGAGCGCGCCGGCGGCGAAAAGCCCCGGCGCGCCCGGCAGGTCGCGGCTGCCCGGCGGCCTGAGGTCCAGCAGGATCTGCGTCGCCGCGTAGAACACGAGCACGGTGAAGCCGAGCGCCAGCGGGCGCGTCGGGATCAGCCCGGCGACGAGCGCAGCGGCGAAGGAGCCGGCGAGCATGCCCGGCGACATCGCGCGCGCGATCTTCCAGTCGACCGCGCCGTGCGCGTGGTGCGCGCCCATGCTGGAGGCAGAGGTGAATACCATCGCGGCGAGCGCCGTGCCGAGTGCGATGTGCACTACGTGCTCGGGGGGCATGCCGTGCTCGCGAAACACCAGCACGAGGAACGGCACCATCACCACGCCGCCGCCGATGCCGAGGAGGCCGGCCGCAAAGCCGACCAGCGCGCCGATGCCCAGATAGGCGGCCCACGCCATCAGGCGCGCAGCAGATGCGCTACGACCTCGGCAAAGCCGGCGCCGGAACTTGCGCGCGTGACATACGTCGGCGCTGCGGGCAGCGCACCGGCGAAGCGCCGGATGTTCGCCACGCCCACCGAATGCGGAAAGAACTCGAACATCGGCGCGTCATTCGGCGAGTCGCCGACATAGACCACCGCACGGCGCTCGCCGTCCACATCGATGGCGAACTGCTCGCGAAACAGCTGGCGGGTCATCGCCAGCTTGTCGTAGTCGCCGAACCAGCCGTTCACATGGATCGAGCTCACCTTCGCGTGCAGTCCGGCCTCACGCATGAGCTCGGCGATGCGCTCGGCGGCCGCGAGCGGCAGGGGCGGCACGTCCTCGCAATAGTCGATGGCGAGATCCGTCTCGCGGTAGGGCTGATCGGCGGCGATGGCGCAGCCCGGCACGGCGGCGACGATCCCTTGGGCGATCTTCGCCAGCCGGTCGCGGTTGCGCGCGCGCACGTCGGGGGCGTCGCGGTACTGCCGCTCCACGCGCCCGCGCGCGAAGAGGAAGTAGAAAGCCCCGTTCTCGCCGACCACCGCATCCACCGGCCACATACGCGCGATGTGATCGCACCAGCCGGCCGGGCGCCCGGTCACCGCCACCGTGCGCTTGCCGGCGGCGTGCAGGCGCTCGAGCGCGGCGTAGGCCGGCGCGGTCAGCTTGCCCGCTGTGGTGAGCGTATCGTCGATGTCGAAAAGCACCGCGCGCACCGCGCGGGCGTCGAGCTCGGCGAGCGCTTTCACCGTCCGAGCACCTGCGCGACGCGCTGGCGCTGCGCCTCGTTCATGTGCAGTCCGCATTTCGTGCGCCGCCAGAGCACGTCATCGCCGGTACGCGCCCATTCGTGGTCGACGAAATAGCGAAGCTCGCGCTCGCTCAGTCCGGCGCCATAGTCTTCGCCCAGCTTGCCGTCGCCGACGACTTCGTCGGCGCGCACGCCGTGGCGCCGGAAAATCGCCCGCAGCGTGGATGTTGCAATCTGCGGATAGCGCGCGAAGAAAGCATCGCGCGCCGCAACGCGCGGCTGCGCGCCGAAGTCGCTGCCCGGCAAGGGCGCAACCGCCGTCCAGGCGGGCTTGAGCGACGGGAGGTAGGGCTGCAGCCGCTCCATGACATGCTCCGCGAGCCGCCGATAAGTGGTGATCTTCCCGCCGAACACCGAGAGCACCGGCGCGGCGCCCGCATCGTCGTCCACGCGCAGCGTGTAGTCGCGCGTGACGGCCGATGGATCGCTCGTGCCGTCGTCGTACAGCGGGCGCACGCCCGCATAGCGCCAGACGACATCGTGCGCCTGGACCGGTTTCGCGAGGTAACGGTTGACGGCGCGGCAGAGGTACTGGACCTCGTCGAAGCTCGGCTGTGCCGACTCGGCATCGTGCTGCGGCACGTCGGTCGTGCCGACGAGGGTATGCAGGTCGCCGTACGGGATCATGAAGATGACGCGCCGATCGTCGTTCTGCAGGATGAAAGCGTGGTCGCCGTCGTAGAGCTTCGGCACGAGGATGTGGCTGCCGCGCACCAGGCGCACCAGGTCGCGCGAAGGCTGGCCGAGGCGCCCGTTCAGCACCTGCTTCACCCAGGGTCCGGCGGCATTCACGATCGCCTTGGCTTCGATTTCCTCGCCATTCGACAGACGCGCGCGCCATCGGCTGTCTTGCCGTTTTGCCGAGCGGCATTCCGTCCTCGTCAGAACGCGCGCCCCACGCAGGCGGGCATCGAAGGCGTTCGCGACGACCAGGCGTGCGTCGTCGACCCGGCAATCGGAGTAGATGAAGCCGTGCCTGAGCTCGGGTTTCAGGCCGGACGAATAGGGCGCCGTGTCGAGGCGCACCGCCTGCGAGCCCGGCAGCAGCGAGCGCCTCGCGAGGTGGTCGTACAGGAAGAGTCCCACGCGGATCATCCAGCGCGGCCGCAGCTCCGGCACGTGCGGCATGACGAAGCGCGCCGGCCAGACGAGATGCCCGGCGATGCGCAGGAGGATTTCGCGCTCCGCGAGCGCCTCGCGCACCAGCTTGAACTCGTACTGCTCGAGGTAGCGCAGCCCGCCGTGGATCAGCTTGGACGAGGAAGACGACGTGGCGCTCGCCAGGTCGTCGCGTTCCACGAGGATCGTCGACAGGCCGCGGCCGGCCGCATCGCGCGCGATGCCGGCGCCGTTGATGCCGCCGCCGATGACCAGCAGATCGTAGACCACCCCGCGCGGCACTATATCCGAAGCGCCGCGGGGACCGGCTAGCCGGGTTTAGGTGCTGCTGCTCGCCTTCTTCAGCTGCTCGAGCTTGAGGACCCTGACCTGGACCTCGGGATGCTTCGTCTTCTCATCCCTCGCCTGCTGCTCTCGCGCCTGCTGCTGCTGGCGCCGGATCTTCTCAAACGTCTTCTTCACGTCCGTGTCGAAGCTCGGACGATAGCGGAAGTCGGAATCGAGAATATGTTTCATGCAATCTCCTGCTTGGGTCCGGAGATTGTTTCAAAACCGGCCTCGAGACATTGCGCGCCGCCCGTGGTCTTGGCGGACTATTCGCGAAGTCGTGCCGCCGCGACAGCCGCGGCTAAGCCGCTGTGTCGCCTTATTTTTTTCGCAGCCGGCGAATCGCCGCGAGCTGCGCCGCGAGCATCGCCAGCTCGCCCTCCACGGTCGCGATCTCCTGCTTGTCCGTGGCGGTGCGCCGCGCTTCCTCGGCGCGCTTGAGCGCCTCGGCGGCCTTGGCTTCGTCGAGATCCGTGCCGCGGATGGCGGTGTCGGCGAGCACCGTGATGAGTTTCGGCTGCACTTCCAGGATGCCGCCGGCGACGAAGATCAGCTGCTCCTCGCCGCCACCCGCCGGCGTGATGCGCACGGCGCCGGGCTTGATCCGCGTGATCAGAGGCGTGTGGCGCGGGTAGATGCCGAGCTCACCCGCCTCGCCGGGCAGGACGACGAACTCGGCCTCGCCGGAGTAGATCGCCTCCTCGGCGCTCACTACATCGACATGGATGGTCGCTGCGGCCATTACTTCAGCGCCTTGGCCTTCTCGAACGCTTCTTCGATCGGCCCCACCATGTAGAACGCCTGCTCAGGCAGCGCGTCGCATTCGCCGTTGACGATCATCTTGAAGCCCTTGATCGTGTCCTTGAGCGCCACGTATTTGCCGTCCTGGCCGGTGAAGTTCTTCGCCACCGAGAAGGGCTGCGACAGGAAGCGTTGGATCTTGCGCGCCCTGGCAACCGCCAGCTTGTCCTCCGGCGAGAGCTCGTCCATGCCGAGGATGGCGATGATGTCCCGCAGCTCTTTATAGCGCTGGAGCGTGGCCTGGACCGCCCGCGTGGTGTTGTAGTGGTCCTCGCCAATGGTGTTCGGATCCACCTGGCGTGACGTCGAGTCGAGCGGATCCACGGCAGGGTAGATGCCGAGCGCCGCGATGTCGCGCGAAAGCACCACCGTGGCGTCGAGGTGGCCGAACGTCGTCGCCGGCGAGGGGTCGGTGAGGTCGTCCGCCGGCACGTACACCGCCTGAATGGAGGTAATCGAGCCGGTCTTGGTCGAAGTGATGCGCTCCTGCAGCCGGCCCATCTCCTCGGCGAGCGTCGGCTGGTAGCCGACCGCGGAGGGCATCCGGCCGAGCAGTGCCGACACCTCGGTGCCGGCGAGCGTGAAGCGGTAGATGTTGTCCACGAAAAAGAGGATGTCGCGGCCTTCGTCGCGAAAGTCCTCGGCCATCGTGAGACCGGTGAGGGCGACGCGCAGCCGGTTGCCCGGCGGCTCGTTCATCTGCCCGAACACCATCGCCACCTTGGACTCCTCGAGATTGTCGAGCTTCACCACCTCGGCTTCGATCATCTCGTGATAGAAGTCGTTGCCCTCGCGGGTGCGCTCGCCGACGCCGGCGAACACCGAGAGGCCCGAGTGCTGCGTGGCGATGTTGTTGATCAGCTCGAGCATGTTGACGGTCTTGCCGACGCCGGCGCCGCCGAAGAGGCCAATCTTGCCGCCCTTGGCGAACGGGCAGATGAGGTCGATGACCTTGATGCCGGTCTCGAGCAGCTCGACCGAGGGCGACAGCTCGTCGAACTTGGGCGCGATCTGGTGGATCGAGCGCTTCTTGTCGGACTTGATCGGGCCGACGTCGTCGATCGGACGGCCGAGCACGTTCATGATGCGGCCGAGCGTGCCCTTGCCGACCGGCACCGAAATCGGCCCGCCAGTCCCGGTCACTTTCATGCCGCGGCGCAGGCCGTCAGAGGAGCCGAGCGCGATGCAGCGCACCACGCCGTCGCCGAGCTGCTGCTCGACCTCGAACGTGAGCTCCTTCTCGACCAGCGTGTTGTTCGGGTCCTCCACCAGCAGGAGCGCGTCATAGATGCCCGGCATGTTGTCGCGGTCGAACTGGATGTCGGTGACCGCGCCGATGCACTGGACGATGGTGCCTTGTGCTTGTGCCATATGCGTTCCCTTTAGACGGCGGCTGCGCCGCCGACGATTTCTGAAAGCTCTTTCGTGATCGCGGCCTGCCGGTTCTTGTTGTAGATCAGCGTCAGCTCGTCGATCAGTGTCGCGGCGTTGTCCGAAGCCGACTTCATCGCCACCATGCGCGCCGACTGCTCCGAAGCCATGTTTTCCGAGACCGCCTGATAGATGAGCGCCTCGATGTAGCGCGTCATCACCTGGTCGAGCACGGCGCGCGCCTCGGGCTCATAGATGTAGTCCCAGACCGTTTCCGGCGCGCCGAGGCGCTCGCCGGAAAGCGGCAGCAGCTGTTCGATCGCCGGCTCCTGCTTCATGGTGTTGATGAAGCGCGTGTACGCGAGCATCAGCCGGTCGAAGCGGTCCGCGCCGTAGCCGTCGAGCATTACCTTCACCGCGCCGATCAGCTTTTCCATCTGCGGGCGGTCGCCGAGCTGCACGACATGCGCGCTGATCTTCGCGCCCAGGCGCTGCATGAAGCCGAAGCCCTTGTTGCCGACGGCGCAGACTTCGATTTCCTCGCCCTCCGCTTGCCATTGCTTGTACTGCGCGAGCACCAGGCGCAGCAGGTTGGTGTTGAGCGCGCCGCAAAGGCCTTTGTCGGTCGTGATCACGATGATGCCGACCCGCTTCACCGAATCGCGGTCCACCAGATACGGGTGGCGGTATTCCGGGTTGGCGTGCGAGATGTGCGCGGCGACGTTGCGGATCTTCTCGCCATAGGGACGGGCGCGGCGCATGCGCTCCTGGGCCTTGCGCATCTTGGACGCCGCGACCATCTCCATCGCCTTGGTGATCTTCCGGGTGTTCTGCACACTCCGGATCTTCATCCTGATTTCTTTAGTGCCGGGCATCGGCTAGAACGACCCGTTCTTTTTCCAGTCCTCGATGGCGGCCTTCAGCGCTTTCTCGTCATCGGCCGAGAGATCCTTCTTCTCCTCCATCGTCTTCACCAGCGCGGCGTACTTGGTCTTGAGGTAGTCGCGCATCGATTTCTCGGCGGCCAGCGCCTTCTTCACCTCGATGTTGTCGAAGTAGCCATTGTTGACCGCGAACAGCGTGAGCGCCATCTCCGAGACCTGCAGCGGTGAGTACTGCGGCTGCTTCATGAGCTCGGTCACCATGCGGCCGCGCTCGAGTTGTTTGCGGGTTGATTCGTCCAGGTCGCTCGCGAACTGGGCGAACGCCGCCAGCTCCCGGTACTGTGCAAGGGCGAGGCGCACGCCGCCGCCGGTATCGCGCCGCTTCATGATCTTGGTCTGCGCCGCGCCCCCCACGCGCGACACCGAGATGCCGGCGTTGATGGCGGGGCGGATGCCGGCGTTGAACAGATCGGTTTCCAAAAATATCTGCCCATCGGTAATCGAGATCACGTTCGTCGGCACGAAGGCGGTCACGTCACCGGCCTGCGTCTCGATCACCGGCAGCGCGGTGAGCGAACCGGTCTTGCCTTTCACCTGCCCCTTGGTGAACTTCTCGACGTAGGCCGGGTTGACGCGCGCCGCGCGCTCGAGCAGCCGCGAGTGCAGATAAAACACGTCGCCCGGATATGCCTCGCGTCCCGGCGGCCGGCGCAGGAGCAGCGACACCTGGCGGTAGGCCCAGGCCTGCTTGGTCAGGTCGTCGTAGATGATCAGCGCGTCCTGGCCACGATCGCGGAAGTACTCGCCCATGGTGCAGCCCGAGTACGGCGCGATGTACTGCATCGCCGCCGACTCGGAGGCGGAAGCCGCCACCACGATGGTGTAGGCCATCGCGCCGTGCTCCTCGAGCTTGCGCACCACGGTGGCGATGGTCGATGCCTTCTGGCCGATGGCGACGTAGACGCAGAAGAGGTCCTTGCCCTTCTGGTTGATGATCGTGTCGACCGCCACCGCGGTCTTCCCGGTCTGGCGGTCGCCGATGATCAGCTCGCGCTGGCCGCGGCCGATCGGCACCATCGCATCGATCGCTTTGAGGCCGGTCTGCACCGGCTGTGATACCGACTGGCGAGCGATGACGCCGGGCGCCACCTTCTCGATAACGTCGGTGAGCTTCGCGTTGACGGGTCCCTTGCCATCGATCGGCTGGCCGAGCGAGTTCACCACGCGGCCCAAAAGCTCCGGGCCGATCGGCACCGAAAGGATCTTGCCGGTCGTCTTGACCGTGTCGCCCTCGGTGATGTGCGTGTACTCGCCGAGGATCACCGAGCCGACCGAGTCGCGCTCGAGGTTGAGCGCGAGGCCGAAGGTGTTCTTCGGGAATTCCAGCATCTCGCCCTGCATCACGTCGGAGAGACCGTGGATGCGGCAGATGCCGTCGGTCACCGACACCACGGTGCCTTGCGTGCGCATCTGCGCGCCGGCATCGAGGTTCTGGATCCGGCTCTTGATCAGCTCCGAGATTTCGGACGGATTGAGTTGCATGACTGCTCCTTAAGCTTTCAGTGCGGTCTCGAGCGCGCCGAGCTGCGCGCGCGCAGAACCGTCGATAACCTTGTCGCCGAGCACCACCTTCACGCCACCGATCAGCTCGCGATCAACTGAGACGCGGGCGCGCACCTTGCGGCCGGTCTTCTTTTCCAGTCTCTGGACGAGGTCCGCGAGCTGCGCCTCGCTGAGCTCGAATGCAGATTGCACCTCGGCTTCGACCACGCCTTCGCGCTCGTTCTTCAGCGCCTCGAACTGCTGGCGGATCTCCGGCAGCAGATTCAGGCGGGCGTTCTCGGCCAGCACGCGCACGAAGTTCTCCGCGTCGCCGGTCAGCTTCCCCGAGAGGATCGAAATGAACAGCCCTGCGACCTGGGCGTCGGTCCGCTTGGGGTCGGCGACGGCGGCCCGCACACGTGCGTCTGCAGAGACCTGGGCCAGCTCGGCAAGCATCTCGGACCACTTGCCGAGCGCGCCCGCAGCATCGGCCAGTCGGAACACGGCTTCCGCGTAAGGCCTGGCGACGGTGCTGGGCTCAGCCATTAGAGCTGGCGCTTGATCGACTCAAGCAGCTCGCCGTGCGCCTTGGCATCGACCTCGCGGCGCAGGATCTTCTCGGCGCCGGCGACGGCCAGCGACGCCACGCGGTCGCGCAGCTGCTCGCGCGCCCGCGTCACTTCCTGCGCGATCTCGGCCTTGGCCGCCGCCTTCTCGCGGTTGCCCTCGTCCTTGGCGGTGTTCTTGGCTTCCTCGACCATCTGCGCGGTGCGCTTTTCCGCCTGCGAGATGATCTCGGCCGCGCGCTCGCGGGCGCGCTTGATCTCCTCGTCGGCCTGGCGCGTCGACAGCTCGAGCGAGCGGCGACCTTGCTCGGCGGCGGCGAGGCCGTCGGCGATGGTCTTCTGCCGCGTCTCGATGACACGCAGCATTGGAGGCCAGACGAACTTGACGGTGAACCAGATAAAGGCCGCGAACGTCACGGCCTGAGCGATCAACGTCAGGTTGATGTTCATGCGCCCTCCTGCAGCTCTAGCGGAATGCGGTAGCCAGCGGATTGGCGAAGGCGAAGAACATCGCGATGCCGAGGCCGATGATGAACGAGGCATCAATCAGGCCGAGCAACAGGAATACTTTAATCTGCAAAGTATTGGTCAACTCCGGCTGGCGCGCCGCCGCTTCGAGGAAGCGGCTGCACATGATCCCCACGCCGATGCAGGCGCCCGCGGCTCCCAGCCCGATCATCAGGCCCACGCCAATGCCGGTATAGGCCTGCACCATCGCCAGCAGTTGAAGTTTCTCCATCGATGTTCTCCCTTTATTAGCGAATGTGACGAATCAGTGGTGCTCGTGCGCCATCGAGACGTAAACGATGGTTAGCATCATGAAGATATAGGCCTGTAGCAGCACGATCAGAATGTGGAAGATCGCCCAACCCAAACCGAACAGCGCGCCGAAGAACGTGCCGACGATGCCGCTCGCGGCCCACATCCAGAGCAGAAGGAACAGGATCTCGCCCGCGTACATGTTGCCGAATAGCCGCAGGGAGTGCGACAGCGTCTTGGAAACATACTCCACCAGCTGGAACAGGAAATTGGCCGGCCACAGCAGCGGATGCTTGCCAAACGGCGTGCAGAAGAGCTCGTGCAGCCAGCCGCCGAGACCTTTGACTGCTATCGAAAACACGATCGTCAGCGTGAGAACCGAGATCGATAGCGCGAACGTGGTATTTACGTCAGCCGTCGGTACGTAGCGGAACCCGTGCTCGGAGACATGGTGCGTCACGAGCCCAACGAGATCCGCTGGCAGAAAATCCATCGCATTCATTAGCACGACCCAGACACCAACCGTAAGCGCCAAGGGCGCGACGAAGCGGTGGCGGTCGCCGTGGTGAAAGATGTCTTTCGCCTGCGCGTCGACGAAATCAATCAAGACTTCGACGAACGCCTGGCGACGGTTCGGTACGCCCGATGTCGCGCCGCGTACGACCCACCAGATGAGCCCTAGGGCGACCAAGCCGAGCAGGATCGAGACGATCAGCGAGTCCAGATTCAGCGCCCAGAAGGGGCCGTCGCCGACCGGCTTCGTGAAAAAGCTCAGGTGATGCTCGATGTACTCCGAAGGAGTGAGTTCGCCGGCTGCTGCCATCTATCGGACGATCAGTAATCGCGCACAAAAAACGCCATGGCAAAGATCAGCAAAGTGACGATGAAGGCTGCGATCAGGGCGCCGACCACTGCCTGGCTGTAGTTCACCAGCACGACCCACAGCAACAGGATGGCGAGGCCGAGCTTGACGGCTTCGGCCCGCAACGCGCCCAGCACAACTCCCCCCGCGGACTCCGCACTTCCCAAGGAAGCCACCAGCGCCGCTGCCAGCCCGGCCATGATGCTGATCAGCCCGCCGGCGAGCGCGGATGCCGCACCATGCCCTCCGGCGATCAGCGCGGCGATCAATACCAGCGCCGCGGTTGCTGCAAGTTGCCATCGGAGTACGGTGAGGACCGGCTTTCGGAGGCGGCGAAGCATGGCGCTGGAATTCCTCGCACCCCGCAAAGCCGCGGAATTATATCTGAACTCAATCATTTCAAGCGCTTCAGCAGCTGCTCGAGATGATCCAGGTTCGAGTAGTGCAGGACGAGCGTGCCGCGGCCCTTGCGCGCGGTTCGGATCTCGACCGTGGTGCCGAGCCGCTCGGACAGCTCCTCCTCGAGCCGCGCCAGGTCCCGGTCGGTCTTCTTGCGGCGGCGCGCTGCCGGCGAGCGCAGCAGGCGCTGGACCAGCGCCTCGGCCTCGCGCACGGAAAGCTGCTTCGCGCTGATGCGCGTGCCGATCTCGATCTGCCGGGCCGCGTCCAGCGCGAGCAGCGCGCGCGCATGCCCCATCTCGATCGCCCCGCGCATGAGCATGTCCTGCACCGGGCGGGCGAGCTTGAGCAGGCGCAGGAGATTGGTGGTCGCGCTGCGCGAGCGCCCGACCGCGTCGGCCGCCTGCTCGTGCGTCAGCTTGAATTCGTCGATCAGGCGCTGCACGCCCGCCGCCTCTTCCATCGGATTCAGGTCTTCGCGCTGGATGTTCTCGATCAGCGCCATCACCAGCGCCGCATCGTCGGGCACCTCGCGCACCACGGCAGGCACCTGCGCGAGGCCGGCCATCTGCGCGGCGCGCCAGCGGCGTTCGCCGGCGATCAGTTCGTAACCGCCGTCGACCGGGCGCACCACCACGGGCTGCAGCAGGCCCTGCGCGCGGATCGACTGGGCGAGCTCGGTGAGCGCCTGCTCGTCCATGCGCGTGCGCGGCTGGTAGCGCCCGGGTCGAATGCGCGCGGTTTCGATGGTCGCGAGCGACTCGCGCGGCGCCTCATCGCCGCCGAGCAGCGCGTCGAGTCCCCGGCCGAGTCCCTTCGGTCTCATGGGGCTTTCATGCGCGGTCCATGATCTCGCCGGCCAGCGCGACGTAGGCCTGGGCGCCTTTCGAACTCGCATCCCACAGGACCGCCGGCACGCCGTAGCTCGGCGCTTCGGCGAGCCGCACGTTGCGCGGCACGAGCGTGCGGTAGACCTTGTCGCCGAAGTGCGCCTCGAGCTGCTGCGACACCTGCTGCGAAAGCGTATTCCTCGGGTCGTACATCGTGCGCAGCAGTCCCGCGATCTCAAGCTGCGGATTGAGATGCGCCCGCACGCGCTTGATCGTCGCCACCAGGTCGGAAAGGCCCTCGAGCGCGTAATACTCGCATTGCATCGGGATCAGCACGCGCTGCGCGGCGGTCAGGGCATTGACGGTGAGCAGGCTGAGCGAAGGCGGGCAGTCGATCAGCACGAAGTCGTATTCCTGCAGCACGCGGTCGAGCGCGTTCTTCAGCCGCGCTTCGCGCGCCGGCAGCTCGACCAGTTCCACCTCCGCGCCGGCCAGCTCGCGATTCGCGGGCAGCAGGTCGAAGCCGCCGCGCTCGGCGCGCGTGCGCACGGCGGCCAGCTCGGAGAGGCCGAGCAGCACGTGATACACCGTGCGCGGCGTATTGCGCTTGTCGACCCCGCTGCCCATCGTCGCATTGCCCTGCGGATCGAGATCGACCAGCAGCACGCGGCGCCCCGATTGCGCCAGCGCGGCGGCGAGATTCACGCTGGTGGTGGTCTTGCCGACCCCGCCCTTCTGGTTGACTACGGCAAGCACCTGCGTCGAGCTCACGCCGGCAACTCGCAAAGCACGAGGTGGCGCTCGGCGTCGACGAACGGCGTGCGCAGGCGCACGATGGACTTGCAGCGCACATCGGGCGGAAGGCGTTTGAGCTCCGCTTCCGGCTTCTTGCCCTTCATCGCCGCCAGTACTCCTGCGGGCGCGAGCAGATGACGGCAAGCCGCGACGAATGCAGCGAGCTCGGCAAACGCTCGCGAGATGACCAGCGTGAAGCGCGGCTCGGGCTGCCATGCCTCGGCGCGGCCTTCGACCACCTCGACGTTCGCCAACGCGAGCTCGATCGCCGCCTGCCGCAAAAATGCCGCCTTCTTCTGATTCGATTCGACCAGCGCGACATGCCATTGCGGTCGAGCGAGCGCGAGAGGAATTCCCGGCACGCCGGCACCGCTGCCCACGTCGGCGAGGCGCGCTGCGGACGGCAGCGGCAGATGCGGCAGCACGGCGAGCGAATCAAGCAGGTGGTGGCTCACCATGGCATGCGGTTCGCGGATTGCGGTCAGGTTGTAGCTGCGATTCCATTTGGCGAGCAGCGCCACATAGGCGATCAATCGATCGCGGGTGCCCGCCGGCAACGCGAGCCCGAGTTCTTCCAGGCCGCGCTCGAGCGCGGCATGCGGCGTCATGCCGTTTTCTTGGACGGCTGCAAGCCCCTCTTCAAGTGCACGAGCAAAAGCGAGATCGTGGCAGGCGTGATTCCCGAGATGCGCGAAGCCTGGCCCACCGTCTCCGGTTTGTGCTGGTTGAGCTTCTGCTGTGCCTCGACCGATAGCCCGCGCACCTGCCGGTAGTCAAAGTCACCGGGAAGGCTCAGCGATTCGAACTCGCGCCGACGCTCCACTTCGCGCTTTTGGCGCTCGATATAGCCTTCGTACTTCGCCTGGATCTCGACCTGGGCGGCAACCTCCGGCGCAACTAACGGCTCCGGTACCAGACTCGCGTAGGTGACCTCAGGCCTGCGCAAAACATCGATAGCGCTTTGCTTTTTCTGAAAGCCTGTGCTCACAAACGTATTCTCCAACCGCTGCTTTTCCCGTTCAATGGCATCGCGCTTGCGGTTGAAGACGTCCCAGCGATGGTCGTCCACAAGTCTCAGCCGGCGCCCAGCCTCGGTCAGCCGGAGGTCGGCATTGTCCTCGCGCAGCTGCAGGCGATACTCCGCGCGGCTGGTGAACATGCGATAGGGCTCCGAGACGCCACAGGTCACCAAGTCGTCGACCAGGACGCCGAGGTAGGCCTCCTCCCGCCCAGGCCACCACGGGGCCTCGCCCTTGGCGCCCAAGGCAGCGTTCAACCCGGCGAGAATCCCTTGTGCCGCGGCTTCCTCATAACCCGTCGTACCGTTGATCTGGCCGGCGAAGTAGAGGCCTCGCAGCGACTTCGTCTCGAGCGAGGCGTGCAGGTTTCGCGGATCGAAATAGTCGTACTCGATCGCGTAGCCGGGCCGCACAAGGTGCGCTTTCTCCAGACCGCGGATCGAGTGGACCAGCTCGAGCTGCACGTCGAAGGGCAAGCTCGTCGAAATGCCGTTCGGATAGAGCTCGTGCGTGGACAGGCTCTCGGGCTCCAGAAAAATCTGATGGCTCGCCTTGCCGGCAAACCGGTGAATCTTGTCCTCGATCGACGGGCAGTAGCGCGGGCCGATGCCCTGGATGACGCCGGTGAACATGGGCGAGCGGTGGAGGGCAGCACGGATGATCTCGTGCGTGCGCTCGTTGGTGTGCGTGATCCAGCACGGCAGCTGCTCGGGGTGCATGCCGCGCTCGCCGAGAAAGGAAAACACGGGCTCGGGCGAATCGCCGGGCTGCACTTCCATCACGCCGAAGTCCACGCTGCGGCGGTCGATGCGCGGCGGGGTGCCGGTCTTGAGCCGGCCGACGGGGAGCTTCAACTCGCGCAGGCGCGCTGCCAGCGTCGTCGCTGCGGGCTCGCCCGCGCGCCCAGCGGCATGGCTTTTCAGGCCGACATGGATCAGGCCGGCGAGAAAGGTCCCGGTCGTCAGCACCACGGCGCGGGCGCGAAACTCGACGCCCAGCTGGGTCCGCACACCCACTACTCGCTCGCCTTCGACGAGGACATCGTCTACCGCCTGCTGGAAAAGCTGGAGGTTGGCCTGCGTCTCCAGGCGGCGGCGGATGGCCTGCCGGTAGAGCACCCGATCCGCTTGAGCACGGGTTGCTCGGACGGCTGGCCCTTTGGACGCGTTCAGGATGCGAAACTGGATGCCGGCCTCGTCCGTGGCGAGGGCCATGGCGCCGCCCAGCGCGTCGACTTCCTTGACCAAGTGGCCCTTGCCGATGCCGCCAATCGATGGGTTGCACGACATCTGGCCCAGCGTCTCGATACTGTGCGTGAGCAGGAGCGTGCGCTGCCCCATCCGCGCTGCAGCAAGCGCAGCTTCGGTGCCGGCGTGACCGCCGCCGACGACGATGACGTCGAAATCCTCGGGGAACTTCATGGGGTGGCGCATTTTACGCGAGCGCGCTGCGCGCGTCGCCGCCGGCCCGATGTTTCACGTGGAACGACGTCTTTGCTGCACCGCAGCAGTCCATGATTTCTTTCGCCGCGTACCGGGGCGTGCTTGCGTCGCGCGAACTGCGATACCTCTTTGTCGCAACCATTATCGGCCGCTTGCCTATCGGCATGACCGGGCTCGCGATCCTGCTGCTCGTGCAAGGAGCGAGCGGGTCCTTCGCGACCGGGGGCGCAGCGACCGGCTGCTATGTCGCCGGACTTGCCTGCGTCGCGCCGGCGATCGGCCGAGTGATCGATCGCTATGGCCCGCACGCCATGCTGACCGGCGCTGCCCTTCTTTTTCCTGCATCGCTCGCCGCGCTGCTCGCGGCGGTCTCGATGGGCGCATCGGCCTTTGCGATATTCGCGTGCGCGGCGGCTGCCGGCGCGTGCTTTCCGCCCATCACGGTTTGCGTGCGCACTTACCTGCGACAACGCTTCGGCGACGACCCGGCACTCGCGACCGCGTACTCGCTCGATTCGGTCCTGATCGAGACCATGTTCATTGTCGGTCCCCTGCTCGTCTCGCTGTTCGTCGCATTCAGCTCGGCCAGAGCCGCCGTATGGTTCGCCGCCGCCAGCGGATTCGTCGGCGTATTTCTTTTCCTGCGCTCAGCCGCACTTCGCCAATGGAGGATCGAACCGCGCACGCAGGCCACCCTGCTCGGGCCGCTTGCACAGAAGGCTTTCGTCGGTCTGATCGCGATCGTGGTGTGCTACGCGATGGCGTTCGGCCTGACCGAGTTGGGTGCTGCCGCCTACGCCGCAGAGATCGGGCGCCCGGCGCTTGCCGGCGTGTTTCTCGGCCTGATGAGCGTTGGCAGCGCCCTCGGCGGCCTCGCCTACGGCAGCGCCCAGCGGCACGCGCCGCTGCTGCGCCAATTCAGCTTCACGCTCGCGGTCATGGGAGCGGGCCTGCTCCTTCTCGCAGCACCGTGGTCAGTGCCGGCCTTCGCGGCGCTCTGCACTCTTGCAGGCGTGGTGATGGCGCCTGCGCTCATCATTCAGTCGATGCTCGTCGCCAAGACGGCGAAGCCGGAGCACACCACGGAGGCGTTCACTTGGTCCACGAGCGCGCTGCTAGCCGGCGTTGGATTGGGCATGGCGCTTGGTGGGGTTGCCGCGGAAGCATGGCACTCGCCGGCGGCATTCGCTGCCGCGGCCCTGGCAGCGCTGACGGCTGCGGCGGGCGCTTTCTGGCTGTCGCGCCGCTAGGCGGCGAGCTTCTCGTGCATGCGCCCGCGGCGCGCTTCGAGCGCCGCCGGCAGGTGAGCACCGAGCTTTCCAAAGAGCTCGTCGTGCGACTTCAGCTCATCCTGCCATGCCGCTTGGTCGATGCGGCTGAGCTCGGCGTACTGCGCCGGCGAGACCTTGTCGAGCCCTTGCCAGTTGAGATCCTCGAAGCGCGGCATGGTGCCGAGCGGCGTCTCCACGCCGCGGGCGCGGCCTTGGCAGCGCTCTACGACCCACTGCAAGACGCGCATATTTTCGCCGAACCCCGGCCAGATGAATTTGCCTTGCGCGTCGCGGCGGAACCAGTTGACGCGGAAGATGCGCGGCGGCTGCTTCACCGCGCGCCCGATCTTCAGCCAGTGATCGAAGTAGTCGCCCATGTTGTAGCCGCAGAAGGCAAGCATCGCCATGGGATCGCGGCGTACGACACCGACCTTGCCGGTGATCGCCGCGGTCGTCTCCGAGCCGAGCGTGGCTGCCATGTACACGCCCTCTTCCCAGCTTGGCGCTTCGACGATCAGCGGCACGGTGGAGGAGCGGCGGCCGCCGAAGAGGAACGCGGCGATCGGCACGCCCTGCGGGTCTTCCCACTTCGGATCCATTGACGGGCATTGCGTTGCGGCCACGGTGAAGCGGGCGTTCGGATGCGCAGCGAGCCGCCCTTGCTTGCCGTCCTCTGGCGTCCAGGGCTTGCCCTGCCAGTCGACCAGCTTCTTGGGCGCCTCATCGGTCATGCCTTCCCACCACACATCGCCCTCGGGTGTCATGGCGACGTTGGTGAAGACCACGTTCTCGCGCAGCATCCGCATCGCGTTCGGATTCGTCTGCTCGGAAGTACCGGGCGCCACGCCGAACAGGCCGTATTCCGGATTGATGGCGTAGAAGCGGCCGTCGGCGCCGGGCTTGATCCACGCGATGTCCTCGCCGATCGTGGTCACCTTCCAGCCTTTGAGCGCGGCGGGCGGAATGAGCATCGCGAGATTGGTTTTGCCGCAGGCTGAAGGAAACGCCGCGGCGACGTAGCTCGTCTCACCCGAAGGCGACTGCAGCCCGAGGATCAGCATGTGCTCGGCGAGCCAGCCCTCGTCGCGCGCCATCACCGACGCGATGCGCAGGGCGAGGCACTTCTTGCCGAGGAGCGCATTGCCGCCGTAGCCGGAGCCGAACGACCAGATCTCGCGCGTCTCCGGGAAATGGACGATCCATTTCTCCTCCTCGTTGCACGGCCATGCGACGTCCTGCTCGCCGGGCTTGAGCGGCGCGCCGACGGAGTGCACGCACGGCACGAACTTGCCGTTGTCGCCGAGCCAGTCGGTCACTGCGCGCCCCATGCGCGTCATGATCCGCATGCTCGCCGCCACATAGGGCGAATCGGTGATCTCCACGCCGACCTGTGCGATGTGCGAGCCGATCGGTCCCATCGAGAAAGGCACGACATACATCGTGCGGCCCCCCATGCAGCCGGCGAACAGCCGATCGAGCGTCTGGCGCATCTCGCGCGGGTCGATCCAGTTGTTCGTGGGACCGGCGTCCTCCTTCGCGCGGCTGCAAATGAAGGTGCGCTCTTCCATGCGCGCGACATCGCTTGGGTGCGAGCGGGCGAGGAAGGAGCCAGGCCGGAGCTTCGGGTTCAGCGCGATGAACGTGCCCTTGGCGGCGAGCTCATCGCAAAGCCGCCGGTATTCGGCGTCCGAGCCGTCGCACCACACGATGCGCTCCGGCTTCGTGAGCTGCGCGATTTCGGACACCCACTGCCGCAGGCCCGGGTGGCGCACCCAGGCCGGTGCGCTCGATTGGTCGGTCGGGCCTGTTGCAGGAGCGTTCATTCTCGCTAACTCCAAAAAGGCAAAAGCCCAGCGATGCTGGGCCGGCGGGATTGGGGTTCGATCAGGCTCCGGATTCTAGCACCGGGGTCGCCATCGACGCTTCGACGAATCGCTCCGCCGTTTGGATAACCTCAGTTAAATCAAAAGTTTGCTCGCGTCGAAATCGTCACTTGCCGATGCAGAAACGGCCGAAGATCTCGCCGAGCAAATCGTCCGCCGTGAATGCGCCTGTGATGCTCGACAGCTCGTTATGCGCGAGGCGCAGCTCCTCGGCGAAGAGCTCCCACCGCCCCTGCTCGGCGGCTGCGCGGGCGAGATGCTGACCGGCCTGGCTCAGCGCGCGCAGATGCCGCTCCCGGGCCAGAAACACCGATTCGCCAGTGGCGGACCAGCCCGCGGCGCGCAGGATGGCCTGGCGCAGGTCGTCAAGGCCGATACCGCTTTTGGCGGAGACAGCGATGGCTCCAGACGGCGGCCTGTAGCCGGGGCGTAGATCGACTTTGTTATAGACGTCGATTCGCGCCGCGCCGGCGGGAATGCTCTCGAGCGGCCCGGCTGTCGCCGACGCGTCGTGAACGGCGAGCACGACGTCGGCCCGCTCGAGCTCCTGGCGCGTGCGCGCGATGCCGAGCCGCTCGACCTCGTCGACTGAGGGGCGCAGGCCGGCCGTATCCACGAGCACCACGGCTACGCCCTCGATATGTATAGGCTCGCGCACCGCATCGCGCGTCGTGCCCGGGATCGGCGTGACGATCGCGCGTTCCTGGCCCGCGAGGCGGTTGAGCAGGCTCGACTTGCCCACGTTCGGAGCTCCGGCAAGCACGGCGTGCACGCCGCTGCGCAGGAGGCTGCCCTGCCGGCTGCGCAAGAGGACGTCGTCAAGTGCTGCGCGCACGCGCAAGAGCCGTTGGGCCGCGTCATCGCGATGCAGGGTGTCGAGTTCCTCCTCGGGAAAATCGAGTTGCGCCTCGGTCAACGCGCGCAGCTCGACCAGTGCGCTGCGCAAGGCTTCGATGGCAGCGGAAAACTCGCCGCTCAACGAGCGCAGCGCGCTGCGGGCCGCCTCCTGGCTAGCCGCGTCGATGAGATCGGCTACGGCTTCGGCCTGGGCGAGATCGAGCCGCCCTTCGAGAAACGCGCGCCGGGTGAATTCACCCGGCTCGGCCAGACGTGCGCCGGCGTCGAGGCAGGCGCCAAGCAGCATCTGCATTACCATCGGGCCGCCGTGGCCGTGGAGCTCCAGCACATCCTCGCCCGTATACGAGTGGGGCGCGGGGAAATACAGGGCAAGTCCCTCGTCGATCGCGTCCCCGCGAGCGTCCTTGAAGCGGGCGAGGCTTGCGGCGCGCGGCGCCGGGAGACTGCCCGCAACCTGCTCCGCGATGCGTGCTACCGCCGGTCCGGAAACGCGCACGATGCCGATGCCGCCGCGACCGGCAGGCGTGGCGACCGCCGCGATCGTGTCGCGCGCTACGTCACCTCTTGCCATGGGCAGGCTTGTCGCGGTTGAACATCCGCTGGATCTGCCACTGCTGGAGGATGGAAAGGATGTTGTTGACCAGCCAGTACAGCACCAGGCCGGCGGGGAAGAAGAAGAAAAAGATGCTGAAGACGTAGGGCATGAACTGCATCACCTTCGCCTGCACCGGGTCGGGCGGCGTGGGATTCATGCGCGTCTGCAGCACCATGGTCACGGTCATCAGGATCGGCAGCACGAAATACGGATCGAGCGCGGCGAGGTCGTGGATCCAGAGCATGAACGGCGCGTGGCGCAGCTCGATCGCCGCCAGCAGCACCCAGTAGAGCGCGATGAACACCGGAATCTGCACCACGATCGGAAAGCAGCCGCCAAGCGGATTGATCTTCTCCGTCTTGTAAAGCTCCATCATCGCCTGGTTCATCTTCTGGCGATCGTTTGCGTACATCTCGCGGATCTTCGTCAGGCGCGGCGTGATCAGCTTCATCTTGGCCATCGACCTGTAGCTCGCCGCGGACAGCGGGAAGAAGATGAGCTTGATCAGCACCGTGAGCAGGATGATCGCGACGCCCCAGTTACCGGTCAGCCCGTGGAGCTTTTCCAGCAGCCAGAAGAGCGGCCAGGCGATGATCGCGAGCCAGCCGTAGTCGACGACCAGATCGAGGCCGGGCGCGGCCGCCTCCAGGCGGCGCTTCTCCTGCGGGCCGGCGTAGAGCCGTTCCGTCACGGTCTGATTTCCCCCCGGCGCGACGTCGACGCGCACGACCGCATTGCCAGAATAGGTGCCGTCCTGGCGCTTCTCCATCTTGTACTCGCGCGGCTGGTTTTCCTGGATGAGCCATGCGGAAACGAAGTAGTGCTGGATGAAGGCGAGCCAGCCGTCCTTCGCCTCCTTGACGTAGTCGCCCTTCCCTTTGTCGAGATCCGAAGGCGCCACCTTCTGGAACTTGTGCTCGTCGCCGTATACGGCGAAGCCCGTGAAGCTCTGTGCGCCGAAAGTCTCCGCGACGGAATTGCGATTGCCTTCCGGCTTGCCGTCGTGCGTGAGCTGGAAGTAGGCGTACGTGCTGACCGGCGCGCTGCCGCGGTTGCGCAGCTCCATCGCCACATCGATGAGGTAGCTGTTGCGGTGCAGGCGATAGATCTTTTCGACATCGAGGCCATCGGGCCCTGGCGCCGTCAGCCGTAACTCCAGCGTGTCGACCCCCGCCGCGAGCGTCCGTGGCCCGGGCTTCGCTTGCCATAGCGTGCGGTGATTCGGCCCGCCCTCGCGCGTCAACCCGCTTTGCGCCTCGTAGTGATGTGCCGGACCGATCAGGACGAAGTTGTTGTTGGGATCAGTCGAGTCCTTATGGCGCAGCAGCTCCAAGCGCTTGAGCGTGCCGCCGAGCGTATCGACCTCGGCGATCACGAGATCGGTCGTCAGGCGAATCGTCTCGCCGCGCGCCTCCTGCGTCGCCGCAGAAGGGACCGCGCTCGATGATGCGGCAGGCGCGCCTGCCGCCTTTCCGGGCACCGCCGGCGCCGGCACGCCGGGCACCGAGTGGACGGCAGCCGGAGCCGGCGGCGGCTTCGGCCGATGCTCCCGATCCCAGGCTTCCCAGAGCATGAGCACCGAGAAGCCGAAGATGAAAAGAAGGATCAGGCGCTGGGTATCCATTGCTTATGGAACCGGGTCGTAGCCGCCGGCATGCCAGGGTCCGCAGCGGCACAAGCGGCGCGCGGCGAGCCAGGCGCCGCGAAAGGCGCCGTGGCGTGCGAGCGCCTGCTCGGCGTAATCCGAGCAGCTCGGGTAAAAGCGGCAGGCCTGCGGCAGTAGCGGGCTGACGAACCAGCGGTAAGCGCGCACCATGGCGCGCAACGTGCGCGCGCTCATCGGCTTACGCGGTACAGCAGCTCGCGCACCCGAGCCACCATGTCCGGCGATGGCCGTATGCCGTAGGGGGGTCGCACCAGGAGATCAAGGGCGCCCAGGTTTTCCTGCTCCAGTCGAAAAGCCTCGCGAATACATCGCTTGATGCGGTTGCGGTCGGCCGCGGCCGGGGCGTGCTTGCGCGAGATCAGGATGCCCAGTCGCGGCTGGCCGCCCGCTCGTCGCTCCAGGAAGAACGTATAGCCCGCCAGCGCGCGCCGCTCGCCTTCGTGCAGCAGGCGCTCGAACTGGGCTTTGCGCCGCAGCCGGCGCGCCGCATCCAGACCGAAACGCTTCTTTGCCGCCGCTACAACGGCTACAGCCCGACGCGACGCCGACCGCGTGCGCGCCGGTTGCGCAGCACCGCGCGTCCGCCGCGCGTGCGACTGCGCACGAGAAAGCCGTGGCGCCGCGCGCGCCGCGTCTTGGACGGTTGGTAAGTGCGCTTCATGGCTGGTCCGAGTGCGAAAAAGGGCGGTATTAGAGCGTGCGCCGGATTCCATTGTCAAATCAAAAAACGAGTGCCGCGCGCCGTGGCTGCGCGCCGCGCGCTGTGGATAACCCGTCGCGAAGCGAGTAAAATTTCGACTCGTTTTAGGCCCAACAAAAGATGCAAACCCTCTGGGACGCCTGCCTGCGTCGGCTCGAGCAGGAGCTGCCCGCGCAACAGTTCAACACCTGGATTCGGCCGCTCGCGCCCGAGACGGGTGCACCCGACGACACGCTGATACTCACGGCCCCGAATCGCTTCGTGCTGGAGCTCGTTCGCGAGCGCTTCGCCGCCCGTATCGAGCGCCTCGCCGCCGAGGCAAGCGGGCGCGAGCTGGGCTTGCGCCTCGTGCTCGCTCGCGGCGCTGATGCGCCGGCGCGCGCCCCGCAGGCTGCGGCCGCGCGCACGAGCGCCGAGCCGCCCGTACAGGAGCGCTCCCGGCTGAACCGCGGGTTTTCGTTCGACAGCTTCGTCACCGGAAAGGCCAATCAGCTGGCGCGCGCTGCGGCCATCCAGGTCGCCGAGAACCCGGGCATCTCGTACAACCCGCTCTTCGTCTATGGGGGCGTGGGCCTCGGCAAGACGCACCTGGTGCAGGCGATCGGCAACCAAGTCGCCGACCGCAGGCCGCAGGCACGCATCCGCTACATCCACGCCGAGCAGTACGTCACCGACGTGGTGCGCGCTTACCAGCAGAAGTCCTTCGACGAGTTCAAGCGCTACTACCACTCGCTCGATCTCCTGCTGATCGACGACATCCAGTTCTTCTCCAACAAGGGCCGTACGCAGGAGGAGTTTTTCTACGCCTTCAACGCCCTGGTGGAGGCGCACAAGCAGATCGTGATCACCTGCGATACCTACCCGAAGGAGATCGCGGGCATGGAGGAGCGCCTGATCTCGCGCTTCGGCTGGGGTCTGACCGTCGCGATCGAGCCGCCCGAGCTCGAAATGCGTGTCGCCATCGTCCTGAAGAAGGCCGAGGCCGAGGCGGTCGCGGTATCGGAGGAGATCGCGTTCTTCATCGCGAAGCATATCCGCTCCAACGTGCGCGAGCTCGAGGGCGCGCTTAAGAAAGTGCTGGCTTTCGCCCGCTTCACGGGTCGGGAACTGTCGCTCGACCTCGCCAAGGAGGCCCTGCGCGACATCCTCAACCTCAACAGCCGGCAGGTGAGCGTTGAAGGCATCCAGAAGACCGTGGCCGAGTACTTCAAGATCAAGATCTCCGACATGCATTCGAAGAAGCGCAGCCGCAACGTGGCGCGTCCGCGGCAGGTGGCGATGGCGCTCGCCAAAGACCTCACGCAGATGAGTCTGCCCGAAATCGGCGAGGCCTTCGGCAATCGCGATCACACGACCGTGCTGCACGCCTGCCGCACGATCGCGAGCCTGCGCACCCGCGATAACTCGCTGAACCGGGACTATCTGGTTCTCGAGCAGGTGCTCAAGGGTTGAGCCCATGGAACAAGCTGTGTGCGGCCGGCGCGCAATTTGTGAATAAGTCGGCGGCGCGCAAAGCGGCGGCGAACTGTCCCCAAGGCATCACAGGCCATCCACAGCTTGCCCCACGGGCCCGGCAAGCGACAAAGCGCTGCAAGCAAAGGGGTTTCGCGAGTTGTCCCGCGAAAGCCCGGGCTCTATTAGCTACTACTAAATAGATAGATAACCAACAATGATCAAAGCAAAGCGCGACGAGCTTCTGGCGCCCTTGGCTGCGGTGAGCGGAATCATCGAGCGCCGGCACACGCTCCCGATCCTCTCCAACGTGCTGATCGACGGCTCGGCCGACGCGCTGACTTTCCTGGCCACGGACATCGAGATCCAGATCAGCGCGCGCAGCGGCCTCGGCGCCAGCCGCGAGGCACGCGCGCTTACGGTGGGTGCACGCAAGCTGCTGGATATCCTGCGGGCGCTGCCGGAGGACGCTGAAGTCAGCCTGCAGCCGCAGGACAAGAAACTGCTCGTGAAGGCGGGCCGCAGCCGCTTCAGTCTGCAGACGCTGCCCGCCGAGGATTTCCCCAAGCTGGCGAAGGCCGCGGGTGACGTGGCCAGCTTCACGCTGCCGCAGAAGGCCCTGCGCCGGCTGCTCGGCCTCGTCCAGTACGCGATGGCCCAGCAGGACATCCGCTACTACCTGAACGGCCTGCTGACGGTCGTCGATGGCGGCGAGCTCAAGCTGGTGGCGACCGACGGCCATCGTCTCGCCTTTGCGTCCATGCCCCTCACCGCAAACCTGCCGCGACTGGAGGCCATCGTGCCGCGCAAGACCGTCGTGGAGCTCGCCAAGCTCCTGGCCGACAGCGACGACGAAGTGCGCATCGAGCTCTCGGCCACGCAGGCCGGCTTCAGCTTCGGCTCGATCGAGCTCGTCTCGAAGCTGATCGACGGCAAGTTCCCCGACTACACGCGCGTCATCCCCACCGGGCATAAGAACCGGCTGCAGGCGAATCGCGAGCCGCTGCGCCAGGCGCTGCAGCGCGCGGCGATCCTGTCGAACGAGAAGTTCCGCGGCGTGCGCTGGGTGCTCACCGACGGCAGCCTGAAAATCGTGTCCTCGAACGCCGACCAGGAGGAAGCGCAGGAGGAGCTCGAGGTGAACTACGCCGGCGATGCGCTCGACATCGGCTTCAACGTGAACTACCTCCTCGACGTCCTGAACAACGTGTCCGGTAATGAGCTCGAATGCGCGTTCGGCGACGCTTCGTCAAGCGCCCTGATCAGCTACGCGAGCGAAAAGGGCTTCAAGTACGTAGTGATGCCCATGAGGATCTGACTTGGCGGCGAATCCCAATTCCGGCGCGAACGACTACGGCTCCGACGCCATCAAGGTCCTGAAGGGCCTCGAGGCGGTGCGCAAGCGCCCCGGCATGTACATCGGCGACACCGCCGATGGCACAGGGCTGCACCACATGGTGTTCGAGGTCGTCGACAACTCGGTCGACGAGGCGCTCGCGGGTTTCTGCGACGAGATCACGGTCACGGTGCACACCGACAACTCGATCTCGGTGCTGGACAATGGCCGCGGCATCCCGACCGGCATCAAGGGCGACGACGAGCTGCAGCGCTCGGCGGCCGAGATCGTCATGACTGAGCTGCACGCCGGCGGCAAATTCGACTCGAACACCTACAAGGTCTCGGGCGGCCTGCACGGCGTGGGCGTGTCGGTGGTGAACGCGCTGTCTGAATGGCTGCGCCTCACCATCTGGCGCGACGGACAGGTCCACCAGATGGAGTTCCGGAACGGCGTCGCCGTCGCGCCGCTCAAGGTCACCGGGGCGAGCGAGCGCCGCGGCACCGAGGTGCACTTCCTCGCTTCGCGCGAGGTGTTCGGCACCGTCGACTACCACTACGACATCCTGGCGCGGCGCCTGCGCGAGCTGTCCTTCCTGAACAACGGCGTGCGCATCGTGCTGATCGACCAGCGCACCGGCAAGGAGGAGAACTTCGCCTTCACCGGCGGCGTCAAGGGATTCGTCGAGTACATGAACCGCGCGAAGAACGTGCTCCACCCGAGCGTGTTCGTCGGTCAGGGCGAAAAGGACGGCATCACGCTCGAAGTCGCCATGCAATGGAACGACTCGTACCAGGAAAGCGTGCTGTGCTTCACCAACAACATCCCGCAGAAGGACGGCGGCACGCACCTCACCGGCCTGCGCGCGGCGATGACACGTGCCCTGAACAAGTACATCGAAGAGCACGAGATCGCCAAGAAGGCGAAGGTGGAGACCACCGGCGACGACATGCGCGAGGGCCTCGCCTGCGTGCTGTCGGTGAAGGTGCCCGAGCCGAAGTTCTCGTCGCAGACGAAGGAAAAGCTGGTTTCCTCCGAAGTTCGTCCCGTGGTGGAGGAGATCGTCGCCGAGAAGCTGCGCCAATTCCTCGACGAGCGCCCGGCGGATGCTCGCATCATCACCGTGAAGATCGTGGAAGCGGCGGCCGCGCGCGAAGCCGCGCGCAAGGCGCGCGAGATGACGCGCCGCAAGGGCGTGCTCGACTCGATGGGCCTGCCCGGCAAGCTCGCCGACTGCCAGGAGCGCGACCCGGCGAAATGCGAGCTTTACCTGGTCGAGGGCGATTCGGCCGGCGGCTCGGCCAAGCAGGGACGCGACCGCAAGTTCCAGGCGATCCTGCCGCTCAAGGGCAAGATCCTGAACGTCGAGCGCGCGCGCTTCGACAAGCTGCTTTCTTCGGCGGAGATCGCCACGCTGATCACCGCGCTCGGCTGCGGCTTCGGCAAGGACGAGTACAACGCCGACAAGCTGCGTTACCACCGCATCATCATCATGACCGACGCCGACGTCGACGGCTCGCACATCCGCACGCTGCTGCTCACGTTCTTCTACCGGCAGATGCCGGAGCTGGTCGAGCGCGGGCACATCTACATCGCGCAGCCGCCGCTCTACAGGGCGAAGCTCGGCAAGGAAGAGCGCTACCTCAAGGACGAGCACGAGCTGAACGAGTTCATGCTGCGTCAGGCACTGGTGGATGCCGCGCTTCATCCGCGTACCGGCGCCGCGCCGATCGTGGGCGACCCGCTCGCGCAGCTGGCGAAGTCCTACCTACTGTCCGAGGCGGTGATCGCACGCGTCTCGCGGCTCATCGACCGCGAGGCGCTGCAAGCGATCCTGCGCGGCGTGCAGATCGATCTTGCCAGCCGCGCCGCGGCCGAGGCCTCGGCCGAGGCGCTCGAGGCCGCGATCGGCGGCGAGGGCATCGCGGTCGCGCCGCACTTCGACCAGAAGACCGACCGCTACCAGGTGCGGATCGAGCGTACGAGGCACGGCAACGTACGCATGAGCACGATCGACACCGAGTTCATCCATTCGGGAGACTATGCGCAGATCCGCAGCAGTGCGCAGATGCTTGCCGGGCTGATCGGCGAAGGCGCCTACGTGCAACGCGGCGACAAGCAGCAGCCGGTGCGTGACTTCCCCGAAGCAATGCGCTGGCTGCTCGGCGAGGTCGAGAAATCGATGAGCCTGCAGCGCTACAAGGGCCTGGGCGAGATGAACCCCGAGCAGCTCTGGGAAACCACGATGAACGTCGAGGCCCGGCGCCTGCTCAAGGTGCAGATCGACGACGGCATCGCTGCCGACGAGATCTTCACCAAGCTGATGGGCGACGAGGTCGAGCCGCGCCGCGCTTTTATCGAGTTGAACGCGCTCGGGGTGCGGAACCTCGACGTATAGGCTTCGCGTCGGCGGGCTTCTCGGCCTTTTCCTTCGTCGCGCGCGGCTGGAACTCGAAGCCGATCTTGCCGTCGGGCTGCTTGACCAGGAACGCCTTGAAGCGGCGGCCCTTCTTTGAGACGAAGCCGGTGAGCAGGTCGGTGCGCCCGCTCTCCAGCAGCTTCTTCATCTGCTCGCGCTCGATCGGCTGCTGCAGGATCATGCGGCCCGAGCGGAAATCGCAGCTCCGGCTGGGGCCGACGGCGTTCTCGCAGACGTAGGCCATGCCGTGCTCGAACACGCGGCCGCCGTCCTTCGGGCAGCCGCCCAACGGCTCCTGGCCGCTGAAGTCCGGCGCTTCCTCGCTTTCGGCGGACTGGCCGAAGTCGAACTCGGGACGCAGGTCGTCGCTGAGGCGCACCACGGCGGCGAAGGGCTTGCCCATGCGGCTGCGAAATCCCGTGAGCAGCCCGACGACACGTTTGGTGATGAGCTCCGCCACCTCCTCCGGCGACCACTCGCGTCCCGAGGTCACCTTCCAGATGGAGAAGTCGCACTTCTGGCACTGGAACTTGCGGTAGTTCTCCTGCACCACGCCGCCGCATTTCGGACAAGGTGCCGGCACCGTGGCGTAGACCACGTCGGGGATCTCGCCGGTCTTGATGACGGTGACGACCTTGCGCACCAGCTCGGAGATCTCCTTCATGAACTCCTCACGCGTGAGCTTGCCCGCCTCGATCAGCTTCAGCTTGTGCTCCCATTCGCCGGTGAGCTCGGGCGAGGCGAGCTCGACGATGTGCAGCATGTGCAGCGCGAAAAGCAGCGAGAACGCCTTCGGCGTCGGCACCAGCTCGCGGCCCTCGCGGTTGATGTATTCCTCGCGGATCAGCCCCTCGATGACCGCGGCGCGCGTCGCCGGCGTGCCGAGGCCCTTGGCCTCCATCGCCGCGCGCAGCTCGTCGTCCTCCACGAACTTGCCGGCGCCCTCCATCGCCGAGAGCAGCGTGGCCTCCGTGTAGCGCGGCGGCGGCTTGGTTTGGTTCGCCTGCTCGCTCACTTCCAGGACGGCGACCCTCGCGTTCGCCTCTATCGCCGGCAAGTTCTGCGCATCCTCGCCCGCGGCCCGACCGTATACGGCGAGCCAGCCGGGGATCTGCAGCACGCGGCCTTCCGTCTTGAAGTGATGCTCGTCGACGCGCGTGATGCGGGTCGTCTGCAGATATTCGGCGGCGGGATAGAACACGGCGAGGAAGCGGCGCACCACCATGTCGTAGAGCTTCTGCTCCGCCTCGTTCAGATGCTTCGGCGTCTGCACCGTCGGAATGATGGCGAAATGGTCCGAGATCCTGGTGTTGTCGAAAATACGCTTGTCGGGCTTGACCCAGTTCTGCTTCAGGATCTGTCTTGCGTACGGGGCGAAGGCGTCGGTGTCGCCGAGCTGCTTCAGCGTGTCCTTCACCGTCGGCAGATAGTCCTCGGGCAGGGCGCGCGAGTCGGTGCGCGGGTAAGTCAGCACCTTGTGCCTCTCATAGAGCGCCTGCGCGAGCGACAGCGTCATGCGCGCCGGAAAGCCGAAGCGCCCGTTCGCCTCGCGCTGCAGGCTGGTGAGGTCGAAGAGCAGCGGGGAGAGCTGCGTCGAGGGTTTGGTCTCCTCGCTAGCGACGCCTTTCTTGCCGCTGCAGGCGGCAACGATGGCCGCGGCTTCCTTCGCCGTCCAAAGGCGCTCGGCTTTGCGCTCCGCGTCGTCGTCCTTCTTGAAGCGAGGGTCGAACCAGCGACCGGCGTATTCGCCCGCCTTCGCGCCGAAGCGCGCGTGCACTTCCCAGTAGTCGCGCGCCGTGAACGCGCGGATCTTGTCTTCGCGCTCGACCAGGATGGCGAGCGTCGGCGTCTGCACGCGCCCGACCGTCGTCAGGTAGAAGCCGCCTTCCTTCGAATTGAAGGCGGTCATCGCGCGCGTGCCGTTGATGCCCACCAGCCAGTCGGCCTCGGAACGGCTTTTCGCCGCGTCCGCGAGCGGCAGGAGCTCCTTATCGGGGCGCAGGTGGGCAAAGCCCTCGCGAATCGACTGCGGCGTCATCGACTGCAGCCACAGCCGCTCGATCGGTTTCCGGTTGCGTGCGTGCTGCACGATGTAGCGGAAAATGAGCTCGCCCTCGCGGCCCGCGTCGCAGGCATTCACGAGCGCCGTGACGTCCTTGCGCTTCATCAGCCGCAGGAGCACGTTCAGCCGCTGCTCGCTCTTTTCGAGCGGCGCGAGCTCGAAATGTGGCGGGATCACCGGCAGGTGCTTGAACGACCACTTGCCGCGCTTGACGTCGTACTTTTCCGGCACCGCTAGCTCGAGCAGATGGCCGACCGCGGACGACAGCACGTAGCGCTCACTTTCGAAGTAGTCGCCCTTGCGCGTGAAGCCGCCGAGCGCGCGCGCGATGTCGGCCGCCACCGACGGTTTCTCCGCAATGATGAGTTTTTTGGCCATGCCGCGCGAAAGGCCGCAGATGATAATTGCAAAGGACGGGCCGCTTCAACCGCCGCCCTCCTACGCGCGCGCGTGCGCGCGTACGCGAGGCTATCTAGTTCGGCAGGCGGCTGTGCGCCGCGCTGAACAAGTCCTCGGCCAAGAGCTGGCTGGTGGGCGTCTGCTGGTTCCAGAGGACCATGAGCACGATCAGCTTCAGCTGGTCGAGCGAGAGCGAGTGGCCCGAGGCGGCGAGCGAGCGCTCGAGCACCAGCTCGCGCGTCTCCGCGGTCAGAATGCCCGAGTGCTCGAGCGTGATGAGAAAGCCGCGGCATTCGGCGTCCAGCTTGGCGAGCTCGCGCGGCGCGAACGCGCGGAAGCTCGCGCGCGCATCCGGCAGTGCAGCGCGTGCGCCGCCGTGCGGCGCGCGCAGCACGCCGGCAAGCCAGTGCAGCGCCTCGCTGATGTCGGCATCCTCGAAGCCGGCCGCCGAAAGCTTGCGCGCGACGCGCTCGCGGTCATCGGCCAGCTCGGCCTGCTGGCAGTTCTCGAACAGGTAGACCAGGATATCGTACATAGCGCTCCTTTCTTATAACGCGGGCAGGCGCCTGGCGTTTACCCGCGTTGCGCCTTTTCGAGGCGCTGATAAAGCCCTCCCGGCAGCGCGGTCACCCGCCCGTCGAGCTCTAGGCGCAAGAGTTCCGACGCCACTTGCTCCGCCGAAAGCCCCGCGCGCGCACAAAGCGAATCGACGTCCACCGGATCGTGTCCCATGACGGCGAGCAGCCGGCTGTCGTTCTGCGGCGGGCTTACCGCCGTGCTGGCCGCCGTGCTCGCATAGCCGCTCGGACGGAAGCCGCCGAGCTCCGCCAGCACGTCCTCGGCAGACTCGACGAGCTTGGCGCCCGACTTGATGAGCGCGTGGCAGCCCTTCGACAGCGGCGAGTGAATGGAACCCGGGATCGCGAACACCTCGCGTCCCTGATCGGCTGCGCAGCGCGCCGTGATCAGCGAGCCCGAGGCGACCGCCGCCTCGACGACCAGGCAGCCGCGCGCCAGCCCGCTGATCAGCCGGTTGCGCCGCGGAAAGTTGTGCGCGATGGCCGGCGTGCCCAATGGAAATTCCGAAACCAGCAGCCCGCCGCGCGCGATCTCCGCGGCGAGCTCGGCGTTGCGCGTCGGATAGACGACGTCGATGCCGGTACCGAGCACCGCGATGGTCGAGGCGCCGCCAGCCAGGCCGCCGCGGTGCGCTGCGGCGTCGATGCCGAGGGCGAGTCCGGAGACGATGGTCAAGCCCGCCGCGCTGAGCGAGCGGGCGAATTCTTCTGCGTTGCGCTCGCCCTGCGCTGAGGCATTGCGGCTGCCGACGATGGCGAGCGCCGGCGGGCGCAGCAGCTGTACGCGGCCGTGCGCGAAGAGCAACGGCGGCGGATCCGCGATCTCCAGAAGCGTGCGCGGGTAAGTGTCGTCGGCGAGGGTGATGACGAAATGCGACTCGACGGCGGCCCATTCGAGCGCGCGCTCGACTGCCTCCCGCACGCGCGGCGAGTGCAACGCTTCGAGCGTCCCTGCTCCCATGAGAGAGGCGAGCTCGGCGCGCGGGCGCGCGAGCACGGCCTCGGGCAACCCGAACTGCCGAAGGAGATTGCGGAGGGTGGAAGCGCCGAGCCCGGGTGTTAGGGAGAGTTGCAGCCAGCTCGCGAGTCCCGGGTCCGGGGTCATGCCGGCGGTGGGCCGTCAGGGCGTCTGGACGACATCCCGGGGGCTGATCGGTCGCGTGATGGTCATCACCAGCGCGTAGGACACGCGGTTGAAGACGCGGAACACAAAGGCGAGGCCGGCGCGCTCGTCGGGCAGCTTGATGGTCGCATCGCGCTGCGATACGTCGCGCACGCTGCCGCCCAGGCTGTAGAGCGCGAGAACATGTCCGACCTCGAGACCATCACGCGCGCCGCGGTTGATGGTGATGATCTGCTGCGGGCCCGCCTCGCCGACCTGTCCGGTCCCGCCGTGGATCGAAATCACTCGGCCTCGAATGTCGGCGGTGGGCGCGTGCGGCGCGTAGCTGATCGGCTGCGGCCGTCCGGCCGCGATCAGCTTGTCGCCCGCGCCAACCTCTTGCACGGCGCTCGTCAGCACGACCGTCGCGGGGTCCCCGCCGCGCTGGAGCTGTGCCGTGCCGAGATAGATCGCTTCGTACGCAAGCGTCTGGTTGCTGTCGGGATCGACGAGCGGCCCGCCGCGCCGATAGACGTACCAGGACTCTTCCTTGGAGGCGCCCATGCCTCGCACGTAAGCAGCGTTTCCGGTCGCGAGGATGACGCGGTCGGCCTGCGTGCCGACGATGGTGGGTGCCTTGTCGAGCCCGTCGGGCTCGACAATGAGCGGACGTGTGAGGAATGGCTCGATCGCCGCCGCCGGAATGCTCGGGATTTGCTCCTTCGCGAGCGAGTCGGCGCGGATGCGCGGGCCGAGCTTGACGCTGCCGGGCTGTTCGGCCGGCCGGCCGGCCGCGGGGCCGGGCTCAGGCGCGGGAGCGGGAGCGCCCCCGATCGTCAGCTGGCCGCGGGCGCGGTCAAGCACGATCACATAGCCGGGATAGATGAGGTGGGGGTTTCGGATCTGCTCCTTGTTGAGGCCCCAGAGCTCGGGCCAGCGCCAGGGAGAGTCCGTATAGCGCTGCGAAATCGACCATAGGGTATCCCCTGGGACCACGACATAGCGGTCGGGGGCGTCTGGGCGGAGCGTCAGCGGAGCGCTCGGCGCCTGGGCGAATGCGGAGGCCGAGATCGCGAAGAAAACGAGTGTTGTGATAGACTTACGCAATTGCTGGACCATGGTGACCCCGCCCGTTTTTGGCTCCTGGATCGGCCGTTGTTTCCAATAGCTTATATGGCGCCTGAGATTGTCCATATAATCTATTCAATTTGCAAATAAATTTGTCTTCCGATGGCGATCTTGAACATCCTCCGCTACCCCGACGCCCGGCTCCACAAGCTGGCTGCGCCCGTCACCGTTTTCGATGACGGACTGAAGAAACTCGTCGCCGAGATGGCCGAAACCATGTACGCCGCGCCCGGGATTGGCTTGGCGGCGACCCAAGTCGACGTGCACAAGCAGGTGATCGTCGTCGACGTTTCCGAGCGCCGTGATTCGCTCGTGGTGCTCGTCAATCCCGAGATCGTCGAAGCGACGGGCGAATCGGACATCGAGGAGGGCTGCCTCTCGGTTCCGGGCATCTACGAACTCGTGCCGCGGTCGGAGCGGGTGAAGGTGCGTGCCTACGACCAGAACGGCAATGCGTTCACGCTCGAGGCACAAGGGCTGCTCGCGGTGTGCATCCAGCACGAGATGGATCACCTGCAGGGCAAGGTTTTCGTCGAACACCTGTCGCAGTTGAAGCAGCAGCGCATCCGCGCCAAGCTCGCCAAGCAGCTGCGCAAGTCCGCCTGATCGCTCCGCGTTCCTGCGCCTAATCTTCGCCGGGACCCCGGCGTTCGCCGAGCGCGCCCTCTCGCGCCTGCTCGACGCCGGGCATGAGGTCGCACTGGTTCTGACGCAGCCGGACCGGCCGGCAGGCCGCGGCATGCGGAGTACCCCGAGTCCGGTCAAAACTTTGGCCCAACGCCGCGGTCTCGAAGTGTTTCAGCCAGCAACGTTGCGCGCACCCGAGGCGCTCGGGCGTCTGCGCGACGCGCGCGCCGACGCCATGGTGGTCGCTGCGTACGGACTGCTCCTCCCGCCGGAGGTATTGGGCGCCGCGGCGCACGGCGCAATCAACATCCATGCTTCGCTGTTGCCGCGCTGGCGCGGCGCCGCGCCGATTCAACGCGCCCTCCTGGCCGGTGAGCGCGAAACCGGTGTGTCGATCATGCAGATGGATGCAGGCCTCGATACCGGACCCGTGTTCGCGCAGCGCCGTCTCCCCATCGAAGCCGATGATGATGCCGGCACGCTGCACGACAAGCTCGCCGAACTGGGTGCCGAAGCGCTAGTGGAGGTGCTGCCGAGCATCGCCAACGGCACGGCGCGGCCAACGCCCCAAGCCGCGGACGGGGCGACCTATGCTCGTAAGGTCGAAAAGCCGGAAACACAGCTGCGCTGGGAGCGCCCTGCCGCGGAACTCGAGCGTGCCGTGCGCGCCTTCCGCCCATCGCCGGGCGCGCAGGCGCAGCTTGCGGATCAGCCGACGAAGATCTGGCGCGCGCGTGTTGCACAGGGCGACGGCGCTCCCGGGACGGTGCTCGAAAGCGCCCAAGTGCTCCTCGTGGCTTGCGGTCGCGATGCGCTCGCCATCACCGAGCTGCAGCCCGCTGGCGGCCGACGGATGAGTGTCGGCGAGTTCCTTCGCGGACGGCGCGTCGCGCCCGGCACGCGCCTCGCGTGAAGCAGTCTGCCACTCTCGCCGCGCAGCTTGCGGACGCGGCGCGCATCGTGGCGCGCGTCGCTGCCGGGAAGAGCCTGAGTGAGGAGATCGGCCGCGTGAGCGAAATGGACTCGCGCTCGGCGCTGATCGATCTCACGCACGGCACGCTCCGCCGCTATGGACGCGTGCAATCGATCGTCGAGCGCCTGTCGCGGCGTGCACGGCCGGACGCGCCCGTCGAAGCGCTCCTCTGGTGCGCACTCTACGCGCTCGCTTCGGCGAGGCACGCCGAGCACACGGTCGTCGACGAGGCGGTGAAAGCCTGCGGATTGATCGAGCGCTGGCCGGCCAAGGGCTACGTCAACGCGTTGCTGCGCGCCTTCTTGCGGCAGCGAAGCACCCTCGAAGCACAACTCGCGGTCGAGCCGCGGGCTGCCCATCAGCATCCCGATTGGTGGATCGAACTCGTGCGGGCGGCCTATCCGAGCGCCTGGCAGGAGGTGCTCGCGGCGGGAAACACGCACCCGCCGATGGCGCTGCGCGTGAATCAGCGGCGCGTTGCCGTGGATGCCTACGCCGCGAGGCTGGCACTGCAGGGCATCGCGGTGCGCCGCGTAGGCGCGGAGGGCCTGCTGGTGGAGCGGCCGCTGCCGATCGAGCGCCTCCCCGGCTTCGCCGCCGGCGAAGTCTCGGTACAGGACGCGGGCGCGCAGCGCGCGGCGCACTGCCTCGACCTGCACGCCGGCCAGCGCGTGCTCGACGCGTGCGCCGCGCCCGGCGGCAAGAGCGGGCACCTCCTGGAGCTTGCCGACGTCGCGCTCACCGCGCTCGAGATCGACGCGTCGCGCGCGGCGCGCATCGCCCCGAACCTGCAGCGCCTCGGGCTCAGCGCGGAGATCAAGGTGGCCGATGCGAGCCGCCCCGGGGACTGGTGGGATGGGCGTCCCTTTGATCGCATCCTCGCCGACGTGCCCTGCTCCGCCTCCGGCATCGCGCGCCGGCATCCCGACGTGAAATGGCTGCGCCGCGCAGCCGATGTACCGGCTTTCGCCGAGCGACAGCGCGCCATCCTGGCCGGGCTTTGGCGGGTGCTCGCACCGGGTGGTAAATTGCTGTATGCCACCTGCTCGGTCTTCCCGCAGGAGAACGATGCGGTCATCGAGGCCTTCATCGCCGCCGAGCCGGCGGCGCTGCGCCTGCCTGCGGCGGACGGCGCGCCGGCGCAGTGGCTGCCCGATGACGAGCACGACGGCTTCTATTACGCGTTGATCGCAAAACGAGCTTGACGTGACCGCGATGCGGGCCATCGCACTGTGCATCGGATGGCTCGCTCTGCTGGCGGCCGCGCCCGCACGCGCGGACGAGATCGAGGTGCGCGACGTCCGCCTGCGCGCCGTCGAGGAAGGCCTGGTCCTGGATGCCGACTTCGACTTTGAGCTGAGCCCCCGGCTTTCCGAGGTGGTGGCCAACGGGGTGCCCCTTTACTTCCGTGTCGACTTCGAGCTCACCCGGCGCCGCTGGTACTGGTTCGACGAGACTGCGGCTGCGAATCGCCTGCATCTGCGGCTGTCCTATCATGCGCTGTCGCGGCAGTACCGGCTCTCGACCGGGCTCCTGCAGCAGAGTTTCGCGACGCTGGATGAAGCGCTCAATGTGCTCAAACGCATACGCAGCTGGCTGGTGGTGGATCGCACGGTGACGTTCGCCGACGCCGATTACGAGGCGGCTGTGCGCATGCGCCTCGATACGACGCTTCTTCCCAAGCCCTTCCAGCTGAGCGCGCTGACCAGCCGCGAGCTGCAGCTCGATTCGCCGTGGAAGCGCTTTACGGTGCGGCCGCGGCAGTTGCCGGCGCCGGTGGAAAGCCGCGAGCCGCGGCAGAGCGAGCGATGAAGCTCCTGCTGATCATCGGTGGCGCGGTGGCGGCGGTGGGGCTCTTCCTCCTCGCCACCGCGAGCAGCGACACGGCGTTTTTCGCGCAGCAGTATCCGCTCCTCCTCGCGCTCAACGCTGCGCTGGCGGCGCTGCTGGCGGGCCTCGTCACCTATCAGCTGCTGGTCATGGCGCGCCGCTACCGCGCGCGCGTATTCGGCACGCGGCTCACGCTGCGCCTCTTCCTGCGCTTCGCCGCGCTCGCCCTGCTGCCCGGGCTCATCGTCTATGCCGTGTCGGTGCAGTTCATCACGCGCTCGATCGAGTCCTGGTTCGACGTCAAGGTCGATGCGGCGCTCGAGGGCGGCATGAACCTCGGCCAGCAGGCGATCGACCAGATGCTGGTCGAGCTGCAGGCGAAGGCGCGCGCCATGGCGCTCGAGCTCGCCGACACGCCGGCGCCGCAGCTCGTGCCGCAGCTCGAACGCCTGCGCCAGCAGGCAGGCGCGGAGGAAGCGCTGGTCGTGGGCAGCAACGGACGGCTGCAGGCGAGCGCCTCTGAGGACGTATCCAAGCTCATGCCGCAACTGCCGAGCGCGGCGCTCCTGCGCCAGGCGCGCATGCAGCGGGGGCATGCCACGATCGACGCCATGCCCGGCGGCGTGCTCGCCCTGCGGGCCATCGTGCCGCTGGTGCCGCTCGCCATGACCGGCGAAGCGCGCTTCCTCCAGCTGCGCTCGCCGGTGCCGGCGAACCTGGCGCGCAACGCCGAGGCCGTCGAGGCGGCCTATCGCGACTATCGCGAGCTGGCGCTCTCCCGCGATGGGCTGAAGCGCATCTATGTCGTGACGCTCTCTTTCGCGCTGCTGATGGCCTTGTTCGTCGCCGTCGCCGTCGCCGTCACGCAATCGAGCCTGCTCGCCGAGCCGCTCGCGACGCTCGCCCAGGCGATGCAGTCGGTAGCGCGCGGCGACTATTCGCGCCAGGCGCCGGTCACGAGCCGCGACGAGCTCGGCGTGCTCACCGAATCGTTCAACTCCATGACACGCCAGCTGGACGAGGCGCGCCGGGTGCTCGAGGCGAACCGCGCCGCGATGCAGGCGGCCAAGGCGCGCCTCGAGAACATCCTCGCCAACCTGTCGGCTGGGGTGCTCGTGTTCGACCACGAGCTCGGGCTTTCCATCTCGAACCATGGCGCGCACACCATCCTCGGCGCGGAACTCGAGGCGTTCGCCGAGGTCATGCGCGAGCACTTTCGCCGCCAAGGCGACAAGCCCTGGCAGCTCGAGCTGCAGCTCAAGGGCACCGGCAAGACCGTGCACGCGCGCGGCGCACGACTGCCGCAATCGACCGGCGGCGGCTACGTGCTCGTGTTCGACGACATCACCCAGCTGATCCAGGCGCAGCGCGCCACCGCCTGGGCCGAGGTGGCGCGGCGCCTGGCGCATGAAATCAAGAACCCGCTCACGCCGATCCAGCTCTCCGCGGAGCGCCTGGAAATGAAGCTCGGCGAGCGGCTATCGCGCGAGGACGCCGAGACGCTGCGCCGCTCGACCGGCACGATCGTGAGCCAGGTGACGGCGCTGAAGGCGATGGTGGACGACTTCCGCGATTACGCGCGTCTGCCCGCGCCCGAGCCGACGCGACTCGACCTGAATGCCCTGGCCGGCGAGGTGCTCGCCTTGTACGAGAACTCGCGCGTGCCGATCACCAAGCGGCTCGCGCCGGGGTTGCCGCCGGTGTGGGCCGACGGCGCGCAAATCCGTCAAGTCATCCACAACCTCGTGCAAAATGCCCAGGACGCGCTCGAGAACGTGCGCGCCGCCGGCCGCTCGCCGGCGATCGAGGTGCGCACCGAGCTGGCCGAGGACCGCGTGCGGCTGGCGGTGTCCGACAACGGCGGCGGCTTTCCCGAGGAACTGATGGCGCGTATTTTCGAGCCTTACGTCACCACCAAGCCGCGCGGCACCGGGCTGGGACTGGCGATCGTGAAGAAGATCATCGACGAGCACCACGGCAGCGTGGCGATCGAGAACCAGCCGGCGCGCGGCGCCTCGGTGACCGTGCTGCTGCCGCTCGCACAGGCCGCCTAGCGATGGCGCAGATCCTGGTCGTCGACGATGAAGTAGGCATCCGCGAGCTGCTTTCCGAGATCCTGGAGGACGAGGGCCACCAGGTGGCGCTCGCCGAGAGCGCCGGCGACGCACGGCGCCTGCGCGAGCGGGCGCGGCCCGATCTCGTGCTGCTCGACATCTGGATGCCGGACACCGACGGCATCACGCTGCTCAAGGAATGGGCGGCGAGCGGGCAGCTCACCATGCCGGTGGTGATGATGTCGGGCCACGCCACGATCGAGACTGCGGTCGAGGCGACGCGCATCGGTGCGCTCGATTTCCTGGAGAAGCCGATCGCGTTGCAGCGCCTGCTCGCCACGGTCAAGCGCGCGCTGCGCAACCCGGAGGCGACACCCGCGCCGCAGCTCACCCTCGCTGCCATCGGCCGCTCCGGTGCCCTGGCGGATGCCAAGAAGCGCCTGGCGCAGCTGGCGCAGCTCGCCGCGCCGCTCATGCTGCGCGGCGAGCGCGGCATGCGCGCCGACCTGTTCGCCCGGCTGCTGGTGGCTCCGGGCGCGCCGTTCCTCGCCGGCACCGAGATGCTCGCCGAGCCGCCTTCGGAGCTCCTCGCCAAGGCCGCGGGCGGCGTGCTCTTCCTGCCGGACTTGAGCCGCCTCGAGCGCACCGAGCAGCGCCACATCGAGTTCCTCCTGCCGCGCGCCGACAAGTACAAGGCGCGCGTGGTGTGCTTTTCGCCGCTCGATGTGCGCGCGCTGGTCGAGAAGCACGAGTTCGATCCCGATCTGTGCATGCGGCTCGCGGAGCTGACGCTCAAACTGCCCGCGGTGCGCGAGTTCGCCGAGGACGTGCCCGATCTCGCCTCGCTCATGCTCGCGCAGCTGGTCGAGGCGCGCGCCTGCCCGCCGCGCCGGCTCGCCATCGCCGCGCTCAATGCGCTGCGCCATCATTCGTGGCCGGGCAACCTCGCCGAGCTCGAAAGCGTGATGAAGGATCTGGCGTTCACCACGCTGGAGGAGGAAATCCAGCTGCACGACGTCGAGCGCGTGCTCGGCGCGCGCGGCTCGCCGGGCGCGCTGCCGGAGATCGCGCTCGACCGCCCCTACCGCGAGGCGCGGGAAGCATTCGAACGGGTCTATTTCGAGAACCTGCTCGCGCGCGAGCACGGCAGCATGTCGCGCGTGGCGGAGCGCTCGGGGCTCGAGCGCACGCACCTTTACCGCAAGCTCAAGGCGCTCGGCCTGCCGGTCGGCCGGCGCGAGGAGTGATCAGCGCGGCTTCTTGTTCTTCTTGACGCGCTGCGGCCGCTTCTTGCCGTAGCTGCCCTTGTAGATCTTGCCGCGCCGCGTTCGTTTATCGCCTTTTCCCATGCGGAAATTATAGCGGCGCGCCGAGCCGCGCCGGCTGCGGTTCGTAGGCGAGGTTCGGCGCCAGCCACTTCTCCGCCTCGTGCGCCGGCGTGCCGCTGCGGCGCGCGTAATCCTCGAGCTGGTCGCGGCCGATCTTTCCTACCGCGAAATAGCTCGCCTGGGGGTGAGAGAGATAGAAGCCAGATACCGCGGAGGCGGGCAGCATGGCAAAGGACTCGGTCAACTGCATCCGCGCGTTGCGCTGGGCATCGAGCAGTCGGAAGAGCGCCGCCTTGGCGCGGTGGTCGGGGCAGGCGGGATAGCCCGGCGCCGGGCGGATGCCGCGATAGCCCTCGGCGATGAGCTCCGGCTTTGAGAGCTGCTCGTCGGCGGCATACCCCCAGAACTCGCGGCGCGCTCGCTCGTGCAGGTGCTCGGCAAACGCTTCTGCCACGCGGTCCGCCAGCACCTTCAGCAGGATCGCGTTGTAGTCGTCGTGCGCAGCCTCGAAGCGCCGCACGCGCTCGTCGATCCCGCCGGCGCACACCGCAAAGGCCCCGATCCAGTCCGCCACGCCACTCGCCTTGGGCGCCACGAAATCGGCGAGGCACAGGTTCGCGCGGCCCTGCGGCTTGTGATTCTGCTGCCGCAGGTTGTGCCAGGTGGCCAGGGGCGTGCGGCGCTCCTCGTCGGCGTAGATCTCGATGTCGTCGCCGACCTGCGCCGCGGGATAGAGGCCGAAAACACCGTTCGCTTCGATCCAGCGCTCTCGCACCGCCCGTGCGAGCATCTCCTGCGCATCGGCGAAGAGCTTCTTCGCTTCGGCGCCAACCACCGGATCTTCGAGGATGCGCGGATACGGCCCCGACAGCTCCCAAGCCTGGAAGAAGGGACTCCAGTCGATATAGTCGACGAGCTCCGCTAGCGGATAGTCGCGTAGCGCCGTGGCGCCGATGGAACGCGGTCGCGGCGGAGCGTAACTCTTCCAATCGGTTTGCTGCCCCAGGCGCCGAGCCTCCGCGATCGGGTGCAGCGGCCCGGGTCCCGCCTTCTGGCTGTGCTGCACGCGGATCTTTTCGTAGTCCGCACGTACCTGCGCCACAAAGGACTCGCGCGAGGCCGATAGCAAGCCCTGCACGGCCGGCACGCTGCGCGAGGCGTCGGGCACATAAACCACCGGCCCCGAGTAGTTGGGCGCGATCTTGACTGCCGTGTGCGCGCGCGAGGTCGTGGCGCCGCCGATGAGGAGCGGCAGCCCAAAGCCGCCGCGCTCCATCTCGCGCGCGACATGCACCATCTCCTCGAGCGACGGGGTGATGAGCCCCGACAGCCCGACGGCGTCGGCCTGCTCACGCTGCGCGGTCTCGAGGATGGTCTGCGCCGGCACCATCACGCCGAGGTTGACGACCTCGTAGTTGTTGCACTGGAGCACGACCGCGACGATGTTCTTGCCGATGTCGTGCACGTCGCCCTTCACGGTGGCGAGCACGATGCGGCCTTTCGCGCGCGCGGCTTCGCCCGATGCCGCCTTCTCCGCCTCGATGTACGGCACGAGATGCGCCACCGCCTGCTTCATGACGCGCGCCGACTTCACCACCTGCGGCAGGAACATCTTGCCGGCGCCGAAGAGATCGCCGACGACGTTCATGCCGTCCATCAGCGGCCCCTCGATTACCTGGATCGGGCGGGGGTACTTGAGGCGGGCCTCCTCGGTGTCGGCGACGATGTGCGCAGAGATGCCGTTGACGAGCGCGTGCGAGAGGCGCTGCTCGACGCTGCCTGAGCGCCAGGCCTCGTCCTTGCCCGGCTCCTTGGCGGTGCCTTTCACGCGACCGGCGAACTCGACCAGGCGCTCGGTGGCGTCCGCCCGGCGGTTGAAGATCACGTCCTCGACGCGCTCGCGCAGCTCGGGTTCGATCTGCTCGTACACGCCGAGCTGGCCGGCGTTGACGATGCCCATGGACATGCCGGCGCGAATCGCGTGATAGAGGAACGCGGTGTGCATCGCTTCGCGCACCGGGTCATTGCCGCGGAACGAGAACGAGAAGTTCGAAACGCCGCCCGAGACCTTCGCCTGCGGCAGGTGCTCGCGGATCCAGCCGACCGCCTCGATGAAATCGAGCCCGTAGCGCGCGTGCTCCTCGAGCCCGGTGGCGACGGCAAAGATGTTCGGGTCGAAGACGATGTCCTCGGCGGGGAAGCCGTTGGCGGTGAGAAGGTCGTGGGCGCGCCGGCAGACCGCGATGCGCCGCTCGAGCGTATCGGCCTGGCCCTGCTCGTCGAACGCCATTACCACCACGGCGGCGCCATAGCGGCGCGCGAGCTTGGCGTGGTGCAGGAACGCGGCCTCGCCTTCCTTCATCGAGATGGAGTTGACGATCGGCTTGCCCTGCACGCACTTGAGGCCCGCTTCGATCACGCTCCACTTCGAACTGTCGAGCATCAGCGGCACGCGCGCGATGTCGGGCTCGGCGGCGACCAGGCTCAGGAAGGTGGCCATCGCCTTCTCCGAGTCGAGCATCGCCTCGTCCATGTTCACGTCGATCACCTGCGCGCCGTTTTCCACCTGCTGGCGTGCGACGGACAGTGCGCCGGCGTAGTCGCCGGCCAGGATGAGACGGGCGAAGGCCTTCGACCCGGTGACGTTGGTGCGCTCGCCGACGTTGACGAAGAGCGATTGCTCGTCGACGTTGAGCGGCTCGAGACCGGCGAGGCGCAGCGCCGGAGCGCGCACGGACGGCCGCCGCGGCGCCACGCCCTGCAACGCCTGCGCAATGGCGGCGATGTGCTCCGGCGTCGTGCCGCAGCAGCCGCCGGCGATGTTGATCCAGCCGCTCCGCGCCCATTCGCCGAGCTGGCGCGCCATCGACTCCGGCGTCTCTTCGTACTCGCCGAAGGCATTCGGCAGGCCGGCGTTGGGATGGCAGGAGGTGAAGCCTTCCGCGAGGCGCGACAGCTCCTCCACGTAGGGGCGCAGCTCCTTCGCGCCAAGCGCGCAGTTCAGGCCGATGGCGAGCGGCCGCGCATGCCGCACCGAGTTGTAGAACGCTTCCGCCGTCTGGCCGGACAGGGTGCGCCCGGACGCGTCGGTAATCGTGCCCGAGATGATCACGGGCAGGCGCGAGCCGCGGCGCTCGAAGGCGTCGTCGATGGCGAAGAGCGCGGCCTTGGCGTTCAGGGTGTCGAACACCGTTTCGACCAGCAGCAGGTCGACGCCGCCTTCGAGCAGCCCCGCGACGGCTTCGGCGTAGGCGACCACCAGGCCGTCGAAGTTGATGGCGCGAAAGCCGGGATCGTTGACGTCCGGCGAGAGCGAGGCGGTCTTGTTCGTCGGCCCGAGCACCCCGGCGACGAACCGCGGCTGCTTGGGCGTCTTCGCCTCCCACTCGCGTGCCGCGTCGACGGCGAGCTCGGCGGCGGCGCGGTTCAGCTCGCGCGCGAGCGGCTGCATCGCGTAATCGGCGAGCGCCACCGCGGTGGAGTTGAAGGTATTCGTCTCGATGATGTCGGCGCCGGCCTGCAGGTACTGGGCGTGGATATCGCGCACCAGGCGCGGCTGCGTGAGCGAAAGGAGGTCGTTATGCCCGCGCAGCTCGCGCTGCCAGTCGCGAAAGCGCGCGCCGCGGTAGTCCTCCTCGGCCAGGCGCGCCCGCTGGATCATCGTGCCCATGGCGCCATCGAGCAGGAGGATCCGCTCGGTGAGCAGCGCTTCTAGCCTGGCGGCACGCAAGGACAGCGACACGAACGCTCCAAATAGAAAAGCCCGTTCAGCTTTCGGCAGAAACGGGCCCGCTTGGCCTCCACGGTGCGACGCGTCTCTTTAGCCGGATTTGTAACGCGCCCGCAAGCTGAACATCAAATCGGCGCGGATGGTGGGAGTCTGCCCACAGGCCCGGGGCTGTGTCAATCGCGCGCTTATAATCCGCGCGTCCCATGAGCGCCGCGCCGGAGTTCCACTCGATCGTCAGCCGGTTGCCGTGCCAGGTGCACTGGGGCGACTGCGATCCCGCCGGCATCATCTTCTATCCGACCTATTTCCGCTGGATCGACGCGGCGAGCTGGGCGCTTTTCGAAGCCGCCGGCTTCGGGCCGAAATGGATGCGCGAAGAGCACATGGCCATGCCGCTGGTCGCGGCGCAGTGCGAGTTCCTCGCGCCCGCGGCGCACGGCGATCGCTGCGAAGTGCGCTCGCGCATCGCGCGCTTCGGCGGCAAGTCCTTCGTCGTCGAGCACGAGATCGTGCGCAGCGACGGCGTCGTGCTGGCGAAAGGCAAGGAGACCCGGGTGTGGGGCCGCTATGTCGATGGGCCCGGCTCGCCGCTCAAAGGCGAGACCATTCCCGAGGAGCTGAAAGCCCGCTTCAGCACCTAGAAGTCGAAGAACACCGTCTCATTCCTGCCCTGGAGCACGGCGCTCCACTCCAGGGTGCCGTCGGCGCCCCGGCGTGCGATCAGTGTCGAGCGGCGCTCGGCCGGGACGAGAGCCAGGACCGGGTCCTCGGCGTTGGCCGGATCGTCGGGAAAATAGATGCGCGTCTGCAGCTGCTTGAGCAGGCCGCGCATGAAAATCGTCAGCGTGAGATGCGGCGCCTGCAGCTTGCCGTCGGGACACGGCACGCGGCCCGGCTTGATGGTGTTGAAGCGGAAGCCGCCGTTGTCGTCGGTGAGCGAGCGGCCATAGCCGCGGAAGTCCCGCTCGAGCGGCTTGTCCCGTTTGTCCTCCGGGTGCGCGTAGCGGCCATGGCTGTTCGCCTGCCAGATCTCGACGGCGGCGTCGTTGACCGACTTGCCGTCGCCGTCGATCACCCGACCGCGGAGCGAGACGCGCTCGCCGGCGACACCCTTCGGCGCCAGGTCCTCGATCTGCATCCACTCGAGGCCGATGCGCAGGTACGGGCCGATGGTTTGCGAGGTGCTGGCGCGCAGGCTCATCGGCGGTTCTCCATCGGTGTCTCCTCGCGGCCGCGCAGCACGATGTCGAACCGATAGCCGAGGGCGTATTCAGGGATGGTGTTTTCCCAGTCGAACACCGAGATCAGGCGGTTGCGCGCCTTCTCGTCGGCGACGCACATGAACATCGGGTCGTACTCGAGCAGCGGATCGCCGGGGAAATACATCTGCGTGATCAGGCGCTGCATGAGGCCTTGCCCGAATAGCGAAAAATGGATGTGCGCGGGCCGCCAGGCGTTGTGGTGGTTGCGCCAGGGATATTCGCCCGGGCGGATGGTCATGAAGCGATAGTGCCCGTCCTTGTCGGTGAGGAATCGCCCCGCGCCGGTGAAGTTCGGGTCGATCGGTGCGTCGTGCTGGTCGACGCGGTGGTTGTAGCGGCCGGCGGCGTTCGCCTGCCAGATCTCGACCAGGAGGTTGGGTATGGGCCTGCCGTTCTCGTCCAGCACGCGCCCGCTCACCACGATGCGCTCGCCGAGCGGCTCGCTCTTGTGCTGCTTCGTGAGGTCGCTGTCGCCCGGCTTCACTTCGTCATGGCCGAAGACCGGCGCCGTGACCTCCGACAGCGTGTGCGGCAGCACCACGAGCGGCTGCAGCGGGGCGCGCTTCACCGTCGAGGCGTACTTCGGGAAGAGATAGTCGGGCTGCGTGTTCCAGTACGGCCGGCGGTATGGCGCTGGGTTCATTGCTACTCCGCGTCGGGTTGCTGGCTCGGTTGCGCGCGATCGAAGGCGTCCAGCTTCATGCAGTTCTCGAATACGCGCATCGTCGTGGGATACGGCGCCAGGTCGCTGTGGTAACGCTTGGCATTGAAGATCTGCGGCACGAGACAGCAGTCGGCCATGGTCGGCGCATCGCCGTGGCAGAACCTCCCGCTGCCCGGGCGCGCGAGCTCGGCCTCGAGCTTGGCGAGGCCGTCGGCGATCCAGTGCCGATACCAGTTGTCGATCTGCTCCTGGCTCTGCCCGAGGGCCCGCTTCAGGTGCTGCAGCACCCGCAGGTTGTTGAGCGGATGGATCTCGCAGGCGACGAGATAGGCGAGCGAGCGCGCTCGCGCGCGAGCCATCGCCTCCTTCGGCAGCAGCGGCGGCGTCGGATGCTTCTCCTCCAGCCATTCGATGATGGCGAGCGACTGGGTGAGCCGCGTGCCGTCGTCGAGCTCGAGCGTCGGCAGCAACGCCTGCGGATTGACCGCGGCGTACTGCGGCTGCCGGTGCTCGCCCTTCGCCAGATGCACGAACACCGCTTCGTAGGCGAGGCCCTTGAGGTTCAGCGCGATGCGCACGCGAAAAGCGGCCGAGCTGCGGAAATACGTGTAGAGCTTCACAGCGCCGGGGAGATCCTCACCTTGAGCTCGCCCACGCCATCGATGCCCGCGTGCAGCTCGTCCCCCGGCTTCACGGGTCCGACGCCGGCGGGCGTGCCAGTGAAGATGACGTCGCCCGCTTCGAGGCCGTAGTGCTCAGACAGATAGGCGATCTGCTCGGGCACCGACCAGATCATGTCGGCGAGATCGGCGCGCTGGCGCTGTTTGCCGTTGACGTTGAGCCAGATCGCGCCTTTCGACGGATGGCCGATCTTCCCCGCCCGGGCGAGCTCGCCGCAGGGCGCCGACTCGTCGAAGTTCTTGCCGAAGTCCCACGGCCGGCCGTGGTCCTTGCCCCACTGCTGCAGGTCGCGCCGCGTCATGTCGAGCCCCACCGTGTAGCCGAAGACGTGCTCGTTGGCGCGCCTGGCGTCGATCCGCCGGCCGCCCCTGCCGAGCGCGACGACGAGCTCGGTCTCGTAGTGATAGTTGGAAGTCTTCGCCGGGTAGTGCACCTCGCTGCCCCCCGCGACCAGCGCATGCTCGCTCTTCAGGAAGAAGAACGGCTGCTCGCGGCCGTCGCCGCCCATCTCTTTCTGATGCTCGGCGTAGTTGCGTCCGACGCAGAAGATGCGCCGCACCGGAAACTGCTCGCCGCTGCCCGCGATGCGCAGCGCCGGTGGCGTCCACAGGGGAATTGCGTAAGCCATGGGGATCCTCGAAAACCCGCAATTCTATTCCGTGTCCAAGCGCGCCCAGCATCTCGCCCTGCTCGAACGCTATCGGCGCAAAAAAAAGGGCGCCGCAGCGCCCTTTCTTGCGGCTCGAGCCTCGCCTACATGCGATAGGCAGCTTCGCCGTGCGCGGCGGTGTCGAGACCCTCGCGCTCGTCTTCCTCGCTCACGCGCAGGCCGATCGTCCAGTCGACCAGCTTGTAGGCGACCGCGGCGACGATGCCCGACCACAGGAAGGTCGTGACCACGCCCTTGAACTGGATCCAGAGCTGCGCGCCCATGCCCGGGTAGCCGACTTTGCCGGTAACCCAGTCCTCGACCAGCCCCGGCCCGCCGAGCGACGGATCGTTGAAGATGCCCGTCAGCAGGGCGCCGAGAATCCCGCCGATGGCGTGCACGCCGAAGACATCGAGCGAGTCGTCGGCGCCGAGCAGCTTCTTCAGGCCGCTCACGCCCCAGAGGCACACCAGTCCGGCCGCGGTGCCGATGACGAACGCCCCGGGTATGCCGACGTTGCCCGCCGCGGGCGTGATCGCCACGAGGCCCGCCACGGCGCCCGATGCGGCGCCGAGCATCGAGGGCTTGCCCTTGAAGATGGCTTCGCCCGCAATCCAGGAGAGCACGGCGCAGGCCGTCGCTAGATAGGTGTTGATGAACGCGAGCGCCGCGGTGCCGTTCGCCTCGAGCGCCGAACCGGCATTGAAGCCGAACCAGCCGGTCCACAAGAGCGCCGCGCCGATCATCGTCAGCGTGAGGTTGTGCGGCGGCATCGCTTCCTTGCCGTAGCCGATGCGCTTGCCGATGAGGTAGGCACCGACCAGGCCGGCAACGCCGGAGTTGATGTGCACGACCGTGCCGCCCGCGAAGTCGAGCGCGCCCCACTGCCAGATGAGGCCGGCCTTGCTGTTCATCTCGTCGACGACCTTGGCGGTCGTGTACGCGTCCGGCCCCATCCAGAACCACACCATGTGCGCGATCGGCGCATAGCTGAAAGTGAACCACAGCACGATGAACACGAGCACAGCTGAGAACTTGGCCCGCTCGGCGATGGCGCCGAGGACCAGGCAACAGGTGATCGCCGCGAACGTCGCCTGGAAAGCGACGAACACCAGCTCGGGGATGACGACGCCCTTGCTGAAGGTGGCCGCCATGGCGAACTCGCCCTTCGCCGAGTCGAAGGTTCCTTTCAGGAACAGGCGATCGAGGTAGCCGAAGTAGGCATTGCCCTCGGTGAAAGCAAGGCTGTAGCCATAGATGCACCACAACACGGTCACCAGCGAGAACACCACGAACACCTGCATCAGCATCGACAGTGCGTTCTTCGAGCGCACCATGCCGCCGTAGAACAGCGCCAGCGCTGGCACGCTCATCATCAGTACGAGTGCCGTGGAGGTCAGCATCCACGCGACGTCGCCCTTGTTGGGGGTGGGCGCGGGCTTCGCTTCCGCCGGTTTCGCCTCGTCCTTCTTAGCGTCGGGAGCGGCTGCAGCCGGCTTGTCGGGTGTGGCCGCCGGCTTGTCCTGGGCGAACGTCACGCCCGCGAAGGCCAAAGACAGGACCAACGCGAGAAATGCACAAAATCGCTTCATCACATTCTCCTCAGAGCGCGGCCGCATCGGTTTCGCCGGTGCGGATGCGGATTACCTTCTCAAGATCGAACACGAAGATCTTGCCGTCGCCGATCTTGCCGGTGTTCGCCGATTTCTCGATCGCCTCGATCGCCTGGTCGAGCAGCTCCGACTTGATCGCCGCCTCGACCTTCACCTTGGGCAGGAAGTCGACGACGTACTCCGCGCCGCGGTAGAGCTCGGTATGGCCCTTCTGCCGGCCGAAGCCCTTGACCTCCGTCACGGTGATGCCCTGCACCCCGATCGCCGACAGAGCCTCGCGGACCTCGTCGAGCTTGAAGGGCTTGATGATTGCGGTAACGAGTTTCATGCGGGTCTCCGATGAG
>DASQAW010000381.1:0-2522 GCA_035635495.1 Burkholderiales bacterium | reverse complement strand
CGCTTCGAGCAGGCCGCGCTTCTCGGCGACCGACATCGAGTTCGCTTCGCTGTTGGTGCCGAAGATCGCCAGCCCCGCGCAGCCGCTCTTCAGGAGCCAGCGGCAGTGGCGCACGAAGCGCTCGGCATCCGGCGAGTAGTCTTTTCTGAACGGTGTGATGACGGGCGACAGCACGCCCTCGATGCGCTTCACTTTGCTCATGGCCGGTTTCATATCAATCGATCTTTGCTCCAGAGGCCTTCACGATCGGCGCCCAGCGCTTCAGCTCGGCCTCGAGCATCCGCGCCATGTCCTCCGGGCTGCCCGGGATGATGTTGTAGCCGAGGTCGGTCATGCGCTTGATGAACTCGGGCGACTTCGTCGCCTCCAACGCCGCCGCGTTCAGCCTGGCGATGATGTTCTTCGGGGTGGCGGCCGGCACCATCAGGCCGAACCAGACGCCCGACTCGTAGCCCGGCACGCCGGACTCGGCGATCGTCGGCAGGTCGGGAAGCGCCGGGTCGCGCTTGGCGCCGGTGGTGGCGAGCGCGATCAGCTTGCCCGACTTGATGTGCGGCAGGGAGGAGGGGATGTTGTCGAACATCATGTTCGTCTGCCCGCCAAGCAGGTCGGTCACCGCCGGAGCGCTGCCCTTGTACGGGATGTGCACGATGTCGGTGCCGGTGAGCTGGGTGAACATGGCGCCCGACATGTGGATGCTGGTGCCGTTGCCGCTCGAGGCGTAGGTCCACTTGCCCGGATCCTTCTTGGCGAGGGCGATGACTTCCTTCACGCTGCGCGCTGGCACCGACGGATGCACGACCAGCACGTTATTGAGCGACACGAGGGGCGCGACCGGGGCGAGGTCCTTGTTCGGGTCGAGCGGCATCTTGGCGTACAGCGCGGGGTTGATCGCCTGGATGCCGCTGGTGCTCATCACCACCGAGTAGCCGTCGGGCGCGGAGCGCGCCACGTCCAGGACGCCGAGGTTGCCGCCGGCGCCGGGCTTGTTCTCGACCGTGATCGGCTGGCCGAGAATGCGCGTCAGCTCGTGCGCGGTGGCGCGCGAAGCGATGTCGACTGCCCCGGCCGGTGTGAACGGCACGACGAGGCGGATGGGCTTGGATGGGTACGCCTGGCCGAAGGCCAGCAATGGGGCAAGCAGCGCGATGGCGAAAAGACGGAACACTGGGAAATCCTTAGGCGGTAGAGTGCGAGCCGCGATTATATGGCCGACCTGAACCACGTCGTCAGCATCGAAGACCTGCGACAGCTCGCCCGGCGGCGCCTGCCGCGCGCGATCTTCGACTTCTTCGACGGCGGCGCGGAGGACGAGGTCACGCTGCGCGAGAACCGCGCCGCCTTCGAGCGCGTTCGCCTGCTGCCCAAGGTCCTCGTGAACGTCGCTACGGTCGACATGAAAGCCCCGTTGCTGGGACGGGAAGCGACTATTCCGCTGGCCATCGCGCCCACCGGCGGCATCAGTGCCGGTCGCGCCGGGGCGGAGCTCGCGCTGGCGCGCGCGGCGAAGGCCTTCGGCGTCCCCTTCACGCTCGCGACGCCCGCCGCCTTCACCATCGAGCGCGTCGCCGAGGAGGTCGGCGGGCGCCTTTGGTTCCAGCTTTACGCCGTTCGCGAGCATCAATTCCGCGAGAAGCTGATCGCCCGCGCCGCGGCCGCCGGCTATGAGGCAATGCTGGTGACGGTCGACCTACCCGTGTCGGGCAAGCGCGAGCGCGATCCGAGGAACGGCTTCGTCACACCCTATAACCCGAACTGGAAGAATTCCCGCGATGTGATCTTCAAGCCGGCTTGGCTCCTCGAGATCCTGCGTTTCGGCCTGCCGGGCATGGCGAACTTCGAGGGCTACAAGTTCTCGAGCTATGGCAAGACCGACATCGCCACCGCCGTCGGCCGCGAGATGGACGCGGCGCTCGACTGGGAAGCGATCAAGCGCATCCGCGAGCTGTGGCCGCGCAAGCTCCTGCTCAAAGGGGTCGAGCGCCCGGAGGATGCCGAGCGCGCCGCGAGGATCGGCTGCGACGGCATCGTCGTCTCCAACCACGGCGGCCGGCAACTGGATGGCGCCGCCCCGACGCTGGATGCACTGCCGGCGGTGGCTCGCGCGGTTGGGTCGCGGATCACGGTTCTCCTCGACGGTGGCGTGCGCCGCGGCGTCGACATCCTGAAAGCGCGCGCGCTCGGCGCGCACGGCGTGCTGACCGGGCGGGCTACGCTTTTCGGCGTGCAGGCGGGCGGCGAGCAGGGCGCGCGGCGCGCGCTCGAGATCCTGGCGAGCGAACTGCAGCGCTCGATGCAGCTTTGCGGGGTGCCTTCCGTGGCCGCGATCGGGCCGGACCTGCTGGCGCCCCGTTAGCGCGCCGCGCGCGCGCCTCTTCGTAGGTCACGACCGGCTGGCGCGCCGTCGTCAGCATCTTCTCGAGCTTGCCCAGGAGCTCGGGCTGTTGGCGCTCCAGCTGCCGGCGTACGAGCGCGACATCGAGCTGCGGAACCGAGCGTATGAGCTCGAGCCCGTCATAAAA
>DASQAW010000380.1:0-4309 GCA_035635495.1 Burkholderiales bacterium | reverse complement strand
CGACATCGGCGGTACGTTCACCGACTGCGCGATCGTCGATCGCGCGGGCAAGCTCCTCACCACCAAGGTGCCGTCGACCCCGCCCGACTTCGCGCGCGGCATGATGGACGCGCTCGGCGCCGGCGCCGAGGCGCTCGGCATCTCGCTCGACGCGTTCTGCCGCGACATCGCTTTCCTGTCTCATGGCACTACCGTCGGCACCAACACGATCATCCAGAAACGCGGAGCGAAAGTCGGGCTGATCACCACCAAGGGCCACGAGGACGCGATCCACATCATGCGCGGCTCGCGCGGCTACGGCGGGCGCGACATCCGCAAGGTGGTGCACTTCCCCGAGACCTCGAAGCCCGTGCCGATCGTGCCGAAGAAACTGATCCGGGGCGTGTCGGAGCGGGTGGACTGCTTCGGCGAGATCGTCGTGCAGCTGAACGAGCGCGAGGCCGAGGCCGCCATCCGCGAGCTCCTCGCGGCGGGCGTGGAGGCGATCGCGATCTGCTTCCTGTGGTCGTTCCGCAACCCGGCGCACGAGAACCGGGTCAAGGCGATGGTGCAGAGCCTCGCCCCGGACCTCTTCGTCACCACGTCGTTCGAGATCGCGCCGAAGTGGGGCGAATACGAGCGCGTCACGGCGACGGCGCTCAACGCGTACCTCGGGCCGGTGATGGGCGGATATCTCGGCCGCCTGGACGCGAGCCTGAAGGACCTGGGCTATGGACATGGCCTGCAGATCACCCAATGCGGCGGCGGCACGGTGCCGGTCGCGCGCGCCGGCGAGGCGCCGCTGCTGACGCTGGACTCGGGTCCGGTGTCCGGAGTCACCGCCTCGATGTTCCTCGGCGCGGCCATGGGCGAGAAGAACGTGATCACCACCGACATGGGCGGCACGTCGTTCGACGTCTCGATCATCTGCGAGGGCAAGCCGGCCTACTCGTACATCAGCAATACCGGCCAGTACGAGTATTTCCTGCCGAGAGTGGACCTGCAGGCCATCGGCGCGGGCGGCGGCAGCCTGGTGCGCGTGCAGCAGGAGAAAGGCACGATGACCGTCGGCCCCGACAGCGCCGGCGCGTTCCCCGGGCCGGTCTGCTACGGACGCGGCGGCACCGTGCCGACGGTGACCGACGCGCAGCTCGTGCTCGGCTACCTCGATCCCGACAACTTCGCCGGCGGCCGGATGGTGCTGGACAAGAAAGCCGCAATGGATGCGATCAGCGCCCTGGGCGCGCAAATCGGCATGTCCGCGATCGAGTGCGCGGCGGCGGTGTGCCGGATCGTCGAGCTGCAGATGGCTGACATCATCCGCAAGGTGACGGTCGAAAAGGGCTTCGATCCGCGCGACTTCGTGCTGTTCGCCTTCGGCGGCGCGGGTCCGGCGCATGCGGGCGTCTTCGCGCGCGAGCTGGGCGTGCGCAAGGTGATCGTCCCGCAGCGGAAAGCCGCGTCGACCTGGTGCGCCTTCGGCGCCGCGGCGGCCGACGTGCTGCACATCTTCGAGCACACCGAGATCATGCCGACGCCGGTGCCCGCCAAGCGGATCAACGACGCGCTGGCCGAGCTCGAGCGAGCCGCGAAGCAGATGATGGCGGCCGAAGGCATCGCCGCGAACCGCCAGCGCTTCGAGTTCTCGCTCGACGTGCGGCACAAGGGCCAGATCAACGAGGTGGAGATCACGCTGCCCTGGACTCGCCTGCCTAACGATTACGAGGCGCAACTCCGCACATCGTTCGTACGCCGCTACGAGCAGCTCTACGGCCGCGGCTCGGCGCTGGCCGGCGCGCAGCTCGAGCTCGTCGTTTGCCGGCTGCGCGCCAAGGCGCTCACGCCGCAGCCGAAACTGGTGCGGGCGAAGACGCGCTCCGCGCGCATTCCCAAGGACGCGGAGCGCCGCAAACGCGACATCTACTGGCCCGACCTCCGCAAGCGCCGCGCGACGCCGGTCTACGACGGCGAGCGCCTCGCCAATGGAAATAGAATCGCGGGACCGGCCATCGTCGAGACGGCGGACACCACCGTGGTCGTGCAGCCGGGGACCCGGCTGCACGTGGACCAGCTGGGCAATTTCGAACTGAGCTTCTAGGGGAAGACGCATGGAGCAGTGCACCGTCGAAACCGGATTGCTGAAGAAGAAGCCGTGCGGCGAGAAAGCCGTGACCAAGTGCGCGAACTGTGAGCAGCCGCTTTGCAGCAAGCACGCCGTGCCGCAGATGAGCGCCGGCCACAAGACCTTCCTATGTCCTGAGTGCGCCAAGGCGTGGAAGCAGAGCGAGAAGACAGTCGGCACGCTTCCGCCAACGCCCGCGGCCGCGCCGGCGGCGAGGAAGCCGGCCGAGGCCACACCCAAGCCCGCGCCGGTCAAGCCCGCGCCGGTCAAGCCCGCCGCAGTGAAGCCTGCTCCCGTCAAGCCCGCGCCGGTCAAGCCGGCCGCGCCGGTTCAAAGGAAGGCCGAGCCGCCGCCGGTCGAGAAAAGCGGCCCCCTCGAATTCACGCCGGCGGCGACGAAGCCGGCCGAGGCCGCGCCCAGGCCCGCGGCGGTCAAGCCCGCCCCGGTGAAGCCAGCACCGGTCAAACCCGCCGCGCCGGTTCAAAGGAAGGTCGAGCCGCCCCCGGTCGAGAAAAGCGCCCCACTCGAATTCACGCCGTCGGAGAAGAAGCCGGCCGAGGACAGCGGCCCGCTCGAATTCACGTTGGAACCCACCGACCCGAAGGAAAAGAAATAGGGATTTCGCGGGGATAGATGAACGCGCCGCTGAAGAAGCTCTCGGAGCTCGCCGGCCTTGTCGCTTTCGACGGCAAGCGCTCGGGCTACGTGCCGCCGAAGAAGCTGCGCATCTCGCCGAAGCTCAAGCTCCACCGCAAAGCGAAGGCGCGCATCGACCCGGTGACCTTCGAGGTGGTGCGCCATGCGCTCTGGAACGTGAACGAGGAGCACGGCGCCACGATCCAGCGGCTGTCCGGCTCGCCGGTCGCGATGTACGCGCTCGATCTCAACCCGTCGATCCTGACCGAGGACGCCGAGTTCGTCTATTTCGGCCCGTACATGCAGTACATGTCCGGCGTCACCGACACGCAGGTGAAGTGGACGCTCGAGAACCGCAGCGACAACCCCGGCATCGCCGAGGGCGACATGTTCCTCGCCAACGATCCGTGGGTCGGCGCGGCGCACCAGATGGACGTGATGCTCCTCTGCCCGGTGTTCTGGAAAGGCGAGCTGTTCTGCTGGGTGACGAACTGCCTGCACCAGTACGACATCGGCGGCATCACGCCGGGCAGCTTCTGCCCGTCAGCGCGCGATGCGTTCGACGAGGGCATCCTGATCCCGCCGGTCAAGATCGTCGAGCGCAACGAGATTCGCCGGGATATCGAGGAGATCTACCTGCGCTCCTCGCGGAAGCCGAGCGCAGTCGCCCTGGACTTCCGCGCGCAGCTCGCCGGCAACATGACCGCGAAGGATCGGGTCCTGGCGCTCATCTCGCGCTACGGCGCGGAGACCGTCAAGGGCGTGATGAAGAAGATCATCGACGACGGCGAGCGCGCCTTCCTGAAGAAGCTCGCCTCGCTGCCCGACGGCGTGTGGCGCGACCGGACGTACGTGGAATGCTGCCGGCCCGGCGACCGGCAAGTGCATCGCGTGATGCTCACCCTCAAGAAGGTGAAGAACGGGCTCATCTTCGAAAACGAAGGCACCGGCCCGCAGGCGGGCGGGATCAACGCCACCTACTCCGGCTGGCGCGGCGCGATCATGGTCGCGCTGAACGAGCTCATGTGCTGGGAGCAGTACTACGCGGTGGGCGGCGCGCTGCGCCACGTCGAGTTCAATCCGACGCCCGGCACGCTCAACTGCGCCGACTTCCCCGCCTCGGTCTCCACCGCGCCGGTGCAGTGCATGGAGATCTCCCTTTACCCGGCGTACAACGTGCTCTCGAAGATGATCTATCCCGCGCCCGAGCTGCGGGGCGACGTGATGTGCATCGGCGGCACGAGCCAGTGGCCGGCGACCATCTTCCGCGGCATCGACCAGTGGGGCGAGCGCTACGGCTACCTGCTGGTTGATCCGATCGGCGGCGCGATCGGCGCCTTCTCGCACGCCGACGGCATCTCCACCGGCGGCCAAGCGCGCACGCCGATCTGCAAGCTGCCGAACGTCGAGCATACCGAGCAGTCGTTCCCCGTCCTGTTTTTGTATAGAAAGGAAATAGTGGACTCGGGCGGTGCCGGGAAATGGCGCGGCGGCTTGTCGGCCGAGTCGTGCTTCATCCCGCACGGCACCGACCAGATCACGCACGACACGCTTTCGTCGGGCAACGCGATT
>DASQAW010000379.1:0-7918 GCA_035635495.1 Burkholderiales bacterium | reverse complement strand
CCGGGGATCTCGCGCCCCTGCGCGTCGAAGAAGATGATGCCGGGCGGCCCGAAGAGCGAGAAGCGCTTGAGCAGCGCGCGGTCCGCCTCGTTCGCGGCGGTGACGTCCGCCTGCAGGAGCAGCATGCGATCGAGCTCGGCGCGCACGCGCGGATCGGAGAGCGTGAGCTTTTCCATCTCCTTGCAGGACACGCACCAGTCCGCGTAGAAGTCGAGCATCACCGGTCGCCCCGGCGCAGCGAGGCGCTGCTCAAGGTCCGCCACCGACGCGACGCGGGTCCAGGCGGTGCGGCTTGCGCTCTCACGAGCCGTGAAGGCGCTCACCAGCAGCGCCACGCCGACCAGCAGCGCGACAGCGCCGACTGCCTGCCACCACCGCGAGCGTGTCCGCAGCACACCGAGGTAGATCGCCGAGCCGACGATCAGCGCGCCCCAGGCGAGACTCTCGACCATGGAGGAAAGAAGCGGCGTGATGATCCAGAGCGCGACGGCGAGCAGCAGCACGCCGAAGAACTTGCGCACCGCCACCATCCACGCGCCGGCCTTCGGCAGCAGCGCCCCTTCGGACACGCCGACCACGATCAGCGGCAGGCCCATGCCGGTCGCCAGCGCGAACAGCGCCGCGCCGCCGAGCACGACGTCGCCGGAGCGCGAGATCTGCAGCAGCGTGCCGGCGAGCGGCGCCGAGACGCAGGGGCTGACGATGACGGCGGAGAACACGCCCATCGCCGCCACCGACGCGATGCGGCCGCCGCGCAGGCGCTCCTGGCCAGCATAGAGGCGCTGGTGCAGGAAACCGGGGAGCTGCAGCTCGTACAGGCCGAACATCGACAGCGCGAGCGCGACAAAAATCAGCGCGAACGCGCCGAGCACCCATACGTTCTGCAGATAGGTGGCGATCAACGAGCCCGCATACGCGGCGCCGATGCCGGCCAGCGCATAGGTGAGCGCCATGCTGAAGACATAGATCAGCGAAAGACCGAGCGCACGCGATTTGTTGAGCCGCTGGCCTTCGCCGGCGATGATGCCCGAGAGGATCGGGATCATCGGCAGCATGCAGGGCGTGAAGGCGAGCAGGAGGCCGAGCACGAGAAAGCCGCCGAGCACCAGCGCGAGATTGCCCTGCAGCAGGCGGGCGATGTCGAGGTCGCTCGCGTAGAGCGAGAAGCGCGGCTGCGCATCCAGCGCCGCACCGGCACCGGCCAGCTGCAGGCGCGCTCTCGACTCCATGGGCACGTAGCAGACGCCAGCGTCGGCGCAGCCCTGCGACACGACCCTGAGGTCGAACGGCCCGGCCGCCTGCACCGGCAGGCGCACGCTCAAGGCTCCCCGGTAGATCGGCATCTCGCCGAAGAATTCGTCCTTGTGCGGAATGCCCGCCGGCAGCTCGGGCTGTCCGAGCCGCGCGCCCTCGGCGCTGAAGCGCAGGCGGTCGCGGTAGAGGTAGTAGCCGTCGGCGATGGCGAACCGCACTTCCACCGCACCGTCATCGACCGCGCGCGCGGAGAAGCGGAACGCCTGCTCCGGCTCCAGCAGTTCGGCGGCGCCGGCGGCGGATGCGCCGACGAGCAGCGCGAGGAGGAAGAGCAGAGCCTTCAAGCTTTGGTTTCGCTAGCGACCCACTCGAGGTAGGCCGGCAGTCCCTGTTGGATTGGGACCGCAATGATCTCCGGGAGTTCGTACGGATGGCCCGCGCGCAGCGCCTGCTCGAGGGCGGGGTAGCGCTCCGCCGTCGTCTTGAGCAGCATCGGATGCTCTTCGTCGTGCTGCACGGCGCCTTTCCAGCGATAAACCGAGCGGCAGGGCGCGAGGATGTTGACGCAGGCGGCAAGGTTGTTCTGCACCACCGTGTCGGCGAGGCGCTCGGCGGCGGCGCGGTCCGGCAGGTTGGTCAGTACGAGGAGCGTGGCCATCGACGAATTCTATTCGCCCAGGTAAGCCTCGCGTACGCGTGGGTTGTCGAGCAGCGAGCGGGCCTCGCCGGAGAGCGTGATGGCGCCCGATTCCATCACGTAGCCGCGGCGGGCGAGCTCGAGCGCCGCGCGCGCGTTCTGCTCGACGAGCAGGATCGTGACGCCCTGCGCCGCGATGTCGCGCACCAGCTCGAAGATCTTCGCCACCATCATCGGCGCGAGGCCCATCGACGGCTCGTCGAGCAGCAGCAGGCGCGGCCGCGTCATCAGCGCGCGCGCCAGCGCGAGCATCTGCTGCTCACCGCCGGAGAGCGTGCCCGCAATCTGCTTGCGCCGCTCGGCGAGGCGCGGAAAGCGCTCGTACTGCGCCGCCGGATCGCCGCCGCCGTGCGCGTAGGCGCCCATGGCGAGGTTTTCCTCGACGGTGAGCTGCGCGAAGATGCCGCGGCCTTCCGGCACCATGACGAGGCCCTTGCGCGGCAGCTCGTGCACCGGCGCGCGGCTGATGTCCTCGCCGGCGTAGCGCACGGTGCCGCTGCGCGAGGCGATGAGGCCGCAGACCGCTTTCAGCGTCGAGGTCTTGCCGGCGCCGTTGGCGCCGATCAGGCAGACGAGCTCGCCCTCGGCAATCTCGAGATCCACTCCCGCAACCGCGCGGATGCCGCCGTAATGCACTTGCAGCTGCCGAACCTCAAGCAGCACGCGGTGCGCCCAGGTAAGCCTCGATGACTTTCGGGTCGCGTTGCACCACGGCCGGCGCGCCTTCGGCGATCTTCTGGCCGTAGTCGAGCACCATCACGCGGTCGCAGACGTTCATGACCAGGCGCACGTCGTGCTCGATCAGCAGCACCGTCAGGCCCTGGTCGCGGATGCGTGAAATGAGCTTGCCGAGCGCGAGCCGCTCCGCCGGGTTCATGCCGGCGGCCGGTTCATCCAGCGCGAGCAGGCGCGGCTCGGTGGCGAGCGCCCGCGCGATCTCCAGGCGCCGCTGGTCGCCGTAGGGCAGGCTGCCGGCGCGGTCGTTGGCGCGGCTGCGGATGCCGACGTAGTCGAGCAGCGCGAGCGCGCGGCTTTCGATGTCGCGCTCCTCGCTGAGAGTTCGGGGGTTGCGCAGCACCGCGCCGATGACGCCGGCGCGCGTGCGCACATGGCGGCCGATCATCACGTTCTCGAGCGCCGAGAGGTTGGCGAAGAGCCGGATGTTCTGGAAGGTGCGGGCGATGCCGGCGGCGGCGATCTGGTGCGGCGCGAGTCGGTCGAGGCTGCGCCCGTCGAAGCGGAAGCTGCCCGAGTCGGGCGCGTACACGCCCGTCAGCAGATTGAAGAGCGTGGTCTTGCCGGCGCCGTTGGGACCGATCAGGCCATAGATCTCTTTCGGCGCGATGGAAAACGAGACGTTCTCGAGGGCCTGCAGGCCGCCGAAGCGCTTGCTGACGCCCTGCACCTCGAGCAGCACGCTCATCCGGTGTGCCCCGTGAGCTCGCGCTTGCGCACCGCCGACGGCAGCAGCCCCGCCGGACGGAAGAGCATGATGAGGACGAGCGCCAGGCCGAACAGCAGCATGCGGATCACCTCGGGCTCGATCACCTGGCGTCCGAAGAGCGCCTCCTGCACCGGCTCGACGGTCCAGCGCAGGATCTCGGGCGTGAACGAGAGCAGCACGGCACCGAGGATCACGCCCCAGATGTTGCCCATGCCGCCGAGCACCACCATCGACACCACCATGATCGATTCGACCAGCACGAAGCTCTCGGGCGAGATGAAGGCCTGGATCGCCGAGAACATGCCGCCGGCGATGCCGCCGAAGCTCGCGCCCATGGCGAACGCCAGCAGCTTCAGGTTCCTCGTGTGGATGCCCATGGCGCGCGCCGCAATCTCGTCCTCGCGGATCGCCTCCCACGCGCGGCCAATGCGTGAGTTCTGCAGCCGCAGGTTGACGACGATGACGGCCAGCATCACGAGGAGCAGCAGGTAGTAGTACTTGATGGGGCCGCTGAAGGGGAGCCCGGCGATGGTCTCCGCGCTGGCGAAGCTGAAGCCGTCGATGCTGAAGGGATCGATGCGCGCGATGCCCTGCGGGCCGCTGGTGATGTTCACCGGGCGCGACAGGTTGTTGAGGAAGATGCGCACGATCTCGCCGAAGCCGAGGGTGACGATCGCGAGGTAGTCGCCGCGCAGCTTCAGCGTCGGCGTGCCGAGCAGTACGCCGAAGAGCGCGGCGACGCCCGCGCCGATCGGCAGGATGATCCAGAACGGCAGATGCAGATTGAAGTGCGGGCTCGCCAGCAGCGCATAGGTGTAGGCGCCGACGGCATAGAAGGCGATGTAGCCGAGATCGAGCAGGCCGGCGAAGCCGACGACGATGTTCAGGCCGAGCGCGAGCAGCACGTAGAGGATGGCGTAGTTCGTGATCCGCACCCAGGTGGTGCCGACCTGCGCCAGCGCGAAGGGCAGCACTGCCAGCGTTGCCGCCACCAGCACTATCCCCACCAACCGCGCCGCCGGATGCGCGCGCCAGCTCCTCAAGCGCGATCTCCGACGCGCTCGCCGAGCAGGCCCGACGGCCGGAAGACCAGGACCAGGATCAGCACGATGAACGCGAACACGTCCTGATAGTTCGAGCCGAAGAGCACGAAGTTGCCGCCGCCATCGCAGTCGCTGATCCTCGCCGCCAGGCTTTCGTATGCGCACAGGTTGGTGAAATCCCCGATATAGCCCGCGCCGAGCGCCTCGACGATGCCGAGCAGCACGCCGCCGAGCATCGCGCCCGGGATGTTGCCGATGCCACCGAGCACCGCGGCGGAGAAAGCCTTCAGGCCGAGGATCGAGCCCATGGTGTATTGCGCGAGCCCGTAGTAGGTGCCGAAGAGCACGCCGGCGATCGCGCCGAGCCCGGCGCCGATGACGAAGGTCGCGGCGATGACGCGGTTGATGTCGATGCCCATCAGGCCCGCGACCTGCGGGTTCTGCGCGGTGGCGCGCATCGCGGTCCCCAAGCGCGTGCGGTACACGAGCACGGCGAGGCCCGCCATCAGCGCGAAGCAGATGCCGAGGATCGCGATCTGGATCGAGCTGATGGCCGCGCCGCCGATCATGTAGGTGCGCGACGGGATGATCTGCGGGAAGGCGAGCACGTTGCGGCTCCAGATGAGCAGCGCGAGGTGCTGCAGGATGATCGAGACGCCGATCGCCGTGATGAGCGGCGCGAGCCGCGGCGCGTGGCGCAGCGGCCGATAGGCGAGGCGCTCCATCGAATAGCCGACGAGAACGCACACCGGCACGGCGCAGCCCGCGCCGATCAGCACCACGACGAGCGGCGGCAGCCCGCTCGGCGCGAGCGCGTTGATCACCGTGAAGGCGACCATCGCGCCGATCATCACCACCTCGCCGTGCGCGAAGTTGATCAGCTGGATGATGCCGTAGACCATCGTGTAGCCGAGCGCCACGACGGCGTAGACGCTTCCCGCGGTGAGGCCGTTGATGACCTGCTGCAGAAACGTGTCCACGGGCGGCAAGCCTAAACCAAAAATAAAAACGGCACCCCGCGGGTGCCGTTTCCGTCAGCGGCGTACCGCTACTTGCCCATGGTCTTCACGAACTCGTCGTAGGTCTGGGTTTTGCCGCTCTTGATGACCGCGATCGGCTCGATCTTGCCGCCCTTCATCGTGAAGATGGTCATCTCGGCGTCCTTGCGGTCGCCTTTGTCGTCGAAGGCGATCTGGCCGGTCGCGCCGCTGAAGCTGATCTTCTGCAGCTCGGGCAGGTAGACTTTCGGGTCGCTCGAGTCGGCCTTCTTCATCGCCTCGATCAGCAGGTTCGCCGCGTCGTAGGTGAACGGCGCATAGAGGATCGGGTCGCTGTTGAACTTCTTCTTGTACGCATCGAGGAACTTCTTCGACGCCGCCTGCGGCGGGATGCCCGCCTGCGAGCAGAGCAGGCCCTCGGCGGCGTTGCCGGCGAGCTCCTGCATCTTGTCCGTGCAGGCGCCGTCGCCGAAGGAGAACACCGCCTTCATGCCGAGCTCGCGCCCCTGCTTCATCAGCGGGCCGCCGGTCGCGTCCATGCCGCCGTAGAACACGGCGTCCGGATTGCGGCCGCGCAGCTTGGTCAGCACCGCCTTCCAGTCGGTGGTCTTGTCGGTGCCCTTCTCGCGCGGCAGCACCTGGATCTTCGCCGCCTTCAGGGTCTTCTCCACCTCGTTGGCGATGCCCTCGCCATACGCGGTGGCGTCATCGATGATCGCGACGACCTTCGGCTTCTTGGCGCTCGCCAGATAGCTCGCGATCGCCGGGCCCTGCTGGTCGTCGCGCCCGACGACGCGGAACTGGTTCTTGTAGCCCTGCTCGGTCAGCTTGGGGTTGGTGGCCGAGCCCGAGATCACCGGGATGCCCGCCTGGTTGTAGATGGGCGAAGCCGGAATCGAAGTGCCGGAGTTCAGGTGGCCGACGACGCCGGCGACTCTCGCGTCCACGAGCTTCTGCGCCACCGTGGTGCCGACCTTCGGGTCGGCCTGGTCGTCTTCGGCGACGAAGGTGAACTTCACCGTCTTGCCGCCGATCTTGATGCCGGCGGAGTTCGCTTCCTCGACCGCGAGGCGCGCGCCGTTCTCGTTGTCCTTGCCGAGGTGCGCGATGCCGCCGGTGAGGGGGCCTACGTGACCGATCTTCACTTCCGCGCCCGAAGCGGCGGGCGCCTGGCCGGCGTCCTTGGCGGCAGGCTTCGGCGTCTCTTTGCTGCAACCCGCGACGGCCACCGCCGCGGCGAACAGCGAAAGGACGAGCTTGGTGTTCTTCATGGATCTCTCCGGAGGTTCTGGCTTTTCGGGGGCGCCTATCTTACCTCCGCCCCTCCCCGGAATCGACCTCTACTGCGCGGCTATTTCTGCGACAGGATCCACTTCACCAGGGAGTTGACGTCGGCGTCCGGCACCTGGGGATTGGGCGGCATCGGCACCTGGCCCCAGACCCCTTGTCCGCCCTTCTTTATCTTTTCGGCGAGCTTCGCCGCTGCGCCGGGATCGCTGCGGTATTTCGCTGCCACGTCCTTGTAGGACGGGCCGACGAGCTTTTTGTCGGTGGCGTGGCAGGCGAGGCAATTGTGCTTCTTCGCCAGTTCCTCCTGCGCATGAGCGGGCAGCGCCGCGGCTGCCGCCAGGGCGAGGAAGAGTGCGGCCTGTTTCATGATTGCTCCTTGCATGCGGTCTTCAATTGTATGAGATCGCTGACGGGCTCCAGGCATATAACGCCCCGGCACAGCCACCCGTTGACAGGCTCCGGGCGCTTCGGCTTGTCCAGCGGCGCGGGCACGGCCGCTCCGTCCGGCACGGCCAGCACCAGTCCATCCGGCAGGTGCTCGCGCGCAAATTCCTCTCGCCAGCGCTCGAGCTCCGGCCCGCTGCCGCGCAGGACCAGGACCTTCGGCGGGACCAGCTGCTCGGCGAGTGCCATGGTCATCGCGGCGTAGCCCGCCGGATGGTCGCGCATCTGAGGATAGAAAAGCGCTACGGTGCGCTGCGCGGAGCGCGCATAGCGCTCTTCGCCCGTCAGCGCGGCGAGCCGCGCCAGCGCCCAGGCTGAAACCGCATTGCCCGAGGGCGTCGCATGGTCATGGCCGGGCTTGGGCCGGTGAAAGAGGCGCTCGTGGCTCTTGCCGGTGAAGAAGAAGCCACCTGCTTCCGCGTCCTCGAACTCCGCCAGCAGCGTCTCGGCCAGCTCGGTCGCGAAGGCCAGATCCTCCGCCGAGAAGCGCGCCTGCAGGAGCTCGAGCAGCGCTGCGATGAGGTACGCGTAGTCGTCCAGGTAAGCATTGAGGTGCGCGCGTCCGTCCTTGTACGTGGCAAGCAGCTTGCCGCCGCGCCACATGCGGTGACGGATGAACTCGAGCGCCTTTCGCGCGGCAGCGATCCATTCGGGCCGGCCGAACACGCGGCCGGCGTGCGCCATGCCGCGGATGGCGAGCGCGTTCCAGGAGACGAGCACCTTCTCGTCGCGCCCCGGCCGCACGCGC
>DASQAW010000378.1:0-5222 GCA_035635495.1 Burkholderiales bacterium | reverse complement strand
ACCCGCGCGGTCGGCAACCTGGCGCGTCCGCTCCTTCCGGATGGTCTGAACGGTAGCGGGCCCGGACCGCTGTCGAAGCCGCTAGCGAGCTGGAGCCCTTTCTCCACCGGGCTGCAGCTCGACCTGGTGGAGAGCCGGCTGAGGGCGAACCTTCCCGCGCCCGCCGCCGGCGATTGCACCGCGCTCCCCCGCGCGCGCAACGGCATCCAGATCTTCCCCGGCGGCGTGCCGATCTTCCGCGGCGGCATCCTCGTCGGCGCGATCGGCGTCTCCGGCGACGGCGTGCAGCAGGACGACCTCGTCGCCTTCCTCGGCCTCGCCAATGCCGGCGCCGCGCTCGGCACCGGCATCGCCAACGCGCCGCCGCTTCGGCGCGCCGACACGATCACCGTTCCCGGCGGCAATCTCCGCTACGTCACCTGTCCGGTGGCGCCCTTCGTCGACAGCACCGACAGCAATGCCTGCGACGGCCTCTAGGGCGCTCGGCATCCTGCTGCTGCCGTGGGCGCTGCTCGCCTGCGCGCAGGACGAGACCGGCATCGAGCGCCGCCGCCCGCAGCCGGGCACGCCGGCGGAGTCGCGCATTCCGGAGATCGATCCCGCGCGCGTGGCGCCGCCGGAAGCCTGGCTGCCGCGCGAGACGGTGCCGGTGCGCGACCGCTGGCGCATCACGCAGGCGCTCGGTCTCCTGCCTTACAACCGCTGGGATCCGTACAACCCGAACTTCCTCAAAGGCGATCTGCCGCTCACGCAATGGGAGGGCTGGTTCGTCAACCTGGCGGCGATCTCCGACACGGTGCTCGAAGCGCGCGTGCTGCCGATGTCGAGCGCGGCGCCGGCCACCCAGAGCCCGGGAACCAACATGGGGACGCGCGCCGGCCGGCAGACGAGCTTCGTCGAGACCGCGGTCGTGAGCCTCTCGCTCAGCAAGGGCGACACGGTGTTCCGGCCGCCGGATTACGAGATCCGCTTCGTGCCCGTCGCGAGCTGGAACCGCGTGCGGGCGGAGGAGCGCGGCGTGCTGAACGTCGACCCCGGAGCGGGGCTCCAGCGCAACGACGATTTTCTCGGCATCCAGGAGCTGTTCTTCGAGAAGCACCTGCGCGACGTCTCGGTGCGCTACGACTTCGACAGCGTGCGCGTCGGCATCCAGCCGTTCACGGCGGACTTCCGCGGCCTCTTGTTCATCGACCAGGCGGCGGGCGTGCGCCTCTTCGGCACGCGCGACAACAACCAGTGGCAGTACAACGCCGCCTGGCTGCGGCGGCTGGAGAAGGACACCAACAGCGGCCTGAACGACATAAGCCAGCGGCTGCGCGCCGACGACGTCTACGTCTTCAACCTCTACCGCCAGGACTGGCCGGTGCCGGGCTTCACCACGCAGGGCGTCGTGCTGCATAACCGCAACCGCGAAGGCGATCGTGGCCCGTATCTCAACAGCAACGGCTTCGTCGAGCGTCCCGCGGTCTTCGGCAGCGGGCGGCCGCACAACTATGAGGTCACCTACGCCGGGGTCAACGGCGACGGGCACTTCGGCCGCTGGAACCTGAGCGCCTCGGGCTACTACGCCTTCGGCCGCGACGAGCCCGGCAGCCTCTCCAACCGCCCGGAGAACATCGACGCGTGGTTCGGCGCGGCGGAGCTGTCGCGCGACTTCGACTGGCTGCGGCTGCGCGCCACCGCGCTCTACGCTTCCGGCGACCGCGATCCGTTCGACGGCAAGGCCGGCGGCTTCGACGCCGTGCTCGAGAACCCGGTGCTGGCGGGCGCCGACACGAGCTACTGGATCCGCCAGTCGGTGCCGCTCTTGGGCGGCGGCGGCACGGCGCTCAGCATGCGGAACGGCCTGCTGCCGTCGCTCCGCACCTCGCGCGAGCACGGGCAGTCGAACTTCACCAATCCGGGCCTGCGCCTGCTGGGCGTGGGCGCCGACGCCGACATCGCGCCGCAGCTTCGGCTCATCGGCAACGCGAACTACCTCTGGTTCGACAACGTCTCGTCGCTGGCGACGCTGCGCAACCAGCGCCTCACCAGCCGCGACATCGGCCTCGACCTCTCGGCCGGGCTGCAATACCGGCCGCTCTTCATCCAGAACATCGTGCTGAACGCGTCGCTCGCCGTGCTCTTCGCCGGCGACGCGCTGCGCCAGCTCTACGGCAGCGCGACCGACACCACGCAGTACTCGGCGCTGCTGAACGCGGTGCTGACCTTCTGATGCGCCTCGCCGCCGTCCTCCTGCTCAGCATCGCCGCCGCCCACGCGCAGGACGGCTGCATCAGCTGCCACACCGCCACCGACCAGGCGACGATGCACTCGAGCCCGGCGGTAAGCCTCGGTTGCACCGATTGCCATGGCGGCAACGCCGGCATCAACAAACCGCCCAATGATGCGCAGTACCGTGAGGCGATCGCAAAAGCGCACGTCCAACCGCGCTATCCGCGCGAGTGGACTCGCGAACGGTCTTACACGCTCCTCAATCGCGAGGCTCCCGAGTTCGTCCGGTTCATCAATCCCGGCGACTATCGCGTGGCGCGCGACACCTGCGGCAAGTGCCACCTGCCGATCGTGCAGGCCGCCGAGCGCAGCATGATGGCGACCGGGGCGATGCTATTCAGCGGCGCCGCCTACAACAACGGCCTCCTGCCGTTCAAGCGCGGCCTGCTCGGCGAGGCGTACACCAGCCGCGGCGAGCCGGCGATCGTGCGCAACCCGATCGAGCCGAGCGCCCAAATGATCGCGCGGGGCATTCTGGCCCAGCTCTATCCCCTGCCCGCGTGGGAGACCGTGCCGCCCGCCGACGTCTTCCGCGTGTTCGAGCGCGGCGGGCGGGTGATCGGCAGCCAGTTCCCCGAAGTCGCGCTGCCGAATGTGTCCGGTCGCCTGCAGACGCTCGACGAGCCCGGTCGGCCGGACATCCGCGCGTCGAACCGCGGTCCCGGGACCGGCGCGCGCATCGCGGTGCCACTCCTCAATCTGACGAAGACGCGCCTCAACGATCCGCTGATGTGGTTCCTCGGCACGAACGACCAGCCCGGCGACTATCGCTCGTCGGGCTGCAGCGCGTGCCACGTGGTCTATGCCAACGACCGCGAGCCGGCGCACTCGGGTCCCTATGCGCGCCACGGGCACGAGGGCCGCAGCGTGAGCGCCGACCCGACGATTTCGCGCGAGCGCTCGGGGCATCCGCTGCGCCACGAGTTCACGCGCGCGATCCCGTCGGCGCAGTGCATGGTGTGCCACATGCACCAGCCCAACGTGTTCGTGAACAGCTTCTACGGCACCACGATGTGGGACTACGAGGCCGACGCACCGCACATGTGGCCAAAGCAGCAGCGCCATCCGAGCGACGAGGAGCGCCGCCGCGTGAATGACCGCAATCCCGAGGGCGCGGCGGCGGCCGGCAACTGGGGCGCGCTCGAGTTCCTGAAGGACGTCTGGACGCTCAACCCCAAGCTCAAGGACACCCAGTTCGCCGACTACCACGGCCACGGCTGGAACTTCCGCGCCGTGTTCAAGCGCGACCGGCGCGGCACGCTGCTCGACAAGGACGACCAGCCGGTGGCGGACGACGATGCGGCGAAGTTCAAGAAGGCGGTGCAGCTCAAGTCGATCCACCTCGAGCGCGGCATGCACTGCGTCGACTGCCACTTCTCGCAGGACGCCCACGGCAACGGGCACATATATGGAGAGGTCGCCGCGGCGATCGAGATCGAGTGCGCCGATTGCCACGGCACGGCCGAGCGCTATCCGCGCCTCTCGACCTCGGGCCCGGCCGCGCCGCCCGGCGGCACCGACCTCTCGCTCCTGCGCACGCCCGACGGGCGGCGGCGCTTCGAATGGCGCGGCGGCGCGCTGTACCAGCGCTCGGCGCTGGACCCGACGCTGGAATGGCGGATGCCGCTCGTCAAGGACAGCGTGGATCCGAAGCACCAGCGTTACAACCCCAAGGCGGCGCGCGCGAAGCTGGTGGCGCGCGGCAGCTTCGACAATTTCGGGCTCTCCTGGGGCGCGCGCGTGCCGCCCGCGCAGCGTGCGCACGGCGACGAGAGCATGACCTGCTATAGCTGCCATTCATCCTGGTCGACGAGCTGCTCGGGTTGCCACCTGCCGATCGAGGCGAACTGGAAGACCGATCGGCTGCACTACGAAGGCGGCGCGACGCGCAACTATGCGACCTACAACCCGCAGGTGGTGCGCGACGACGTGTTCCAGCTCGGCCGGCATGGCTCCGTAAAGGGGAGCCGGATCGCGCCCATCCGTTCCTCTTCTGCGCTCGTGCTCTCCTCCACCAACGCCAACCGCGAGCGCGTCTACATCCAGCAGCCGCCGACCTCGGCGAGCGGCTTCTCGAGCCAGGCGTTCGCGCCGCACTATCCGCACACCGAGCGCAAGACCGAGACCAAGGGCTGCGCCGACTGCCACCTCTCGGCGGCCAACGACAACAATGCGATCATGGCGCAGCTCCTGCTGCAGGGCACGGGGTTCGTCAATTTCGTCGGCTTCAATGCCTGGCTGGGGGAGGAGCGGCACGTGGAGGCCGTGCAGGTCACCGAGTGGGACGAGCCGCAGGCCGTGATCGGCAGCTACCTGCATCGCTACGCCTATCCCGACTGGCACGCGGCGCACGAGAAGCGCGGCGGCGAGCTGCGCGAGGCGCACGACCATGCCACGCGCGGGCAGGCCGCCTGCGTGCAGGTGCGCGGCGAGTACCTCTATGCCGCCGAAGGACGCGGCGGCTTGCGCGTGTACGACGTCGCCTCGATCGCCAACAAGGGTGTCTCGCAGCGCATCGTCACTGCGCCTTTCTCGCCGCGCGGCCAGAACACCCACGTCGCTTCGCGCAATGCGACCTGCGTCGCGCTGCCGACCAACCAGCCCATCGCGCCGTTCAAGAACCAGGGCGAGCGCATGCGCAAGGAGAACGAGGAGCAGCCGTTCCACCCGGTCTACACCTACGCCTTCGTCACCGATGCGGAGGAGGGCCTCATTGCGGTCGACGTGAACACGCTGCAGGACGGCGAGCCGCGCAACAACTTCCTGTCTCGCGCGCTCACCTGGGACGGCGGCGGCGTGCTGCGCGGCGCGCGGCATATAACGATCGGCGGCCACTACGCCTATGTTGCGGCGGACGCCGGCCTGGTCATCGTCGACCTGGACCAGCCGCTGGCGCCGAAGGTGGCGGCGGTGCTGCCTATCTCCGGCGCGCGCGCCTCGGCGCTCCA
>DASQAW010000377.1:0-12496 GCA_035635495.1 Burkholderiales bacterium | reverse complement strand
CATGAAGAGCGCCTATGCGAACGTGTGCAACGTCAGCAGCACGCGCGAGGAAGTCGTCATGCTCTTCGGCGTCAACCAGGCATGGAACCGCGGGCAGAAGGAAGTGACGATCCAGCTCACCGACCGCATCATCGTCAGCCCGTTCGCCGCCAAGCGCCTGTCGATGCTGCTCGGCGCGGTGGTGAAGGAGTACGAGAACCGCTTCGGCGTGCTTAACGTCGAGGGCGCGCCCGCGCAGAACGCGGCCGCCCCCAAGAAGTAAGCCGTTAGGGCGCGCGGGGCATGAGCTCCGCCGAGCACGAGATCCGCGCGGTCACCGACCTCTCGGCGCGGCGCACGCGCGAGCAGGCCTGGCGCCAGTTCGCCAGCGCGAGGAGCGCGGAGGAGTTCTGCGCCAGCTGGCTCGCGATCCAGTCGCAGCAGATCGGCGCGGTCTCCGACGGCGTGGTGGTGCTGCAGAAGCCCGGCACGACGGTGCTCGTGCCGGTCGCCTTCCTGCCCGATCCGCCCACCGACCGCGCGCGCCTCGCCGGCGTCACCGAGCGCGCCGCCAAGGAAGGGCGGGGCGTGCTGCTGCGCCTCGACGGCGCGCCGAACGAGGAAAGCCAGCGCTGCCAGCTCGCGCATCCGGTGCAGCTCGACGGCGAGCTGCGCGGCGTGGTCGGACTCGAGCTCGAGCCGCGGCCCGACGCGCAGCTGCGCCAGGCGATGCGCGAGCTGCAGTGGGGCTCGGGCTGGCTGGAGGTGCTGCTGCGCCGGCACGCCGATCCGCAGGAAGCGGTGCGCGCGCGGCTCAAGCTCGCGCTCGACTTCGTCTCCGCGCTGCTCGAGCACGAAGGCCTGGCCGAAGGCGGCGCCGGTCTCGTCACCGAGCTCGCCACGCGCCTCGGCTGCGACCGCGCCAGTCTGGGCGTCCTCGAGCGGGGCCGCATCACGATCCGCGCCGTGTCGCACTCGGGCCAGTTCGACCGCCGCGCCAACCTGCTCAGGCTGGCGGGCGAGGCGATGGAGGAGGCGATCGACCAGCAGGCCGCGGTGGCGCATCCGCCGGTGGTCGAGGGCGGGGCGCTCGTCTCACGCGCGCACGAGCTACTCATGCGGGAGGCGGACGCCGGCGCAGCGGCCACCTTCCCGCTCGAAGCCGGCGGGCGCACCGTCGGCGCGCTGACGCTCGAGCGGCCGGCAGGCCACCAGTTCGACGTGCCCTCGCTCGAGCTCGCCGCAGCGGTGGCGGCGCTCTGCGGGCCGATCGTCGCGCTCAAGCTCGACGCCGAGCGCGGCCTCGCCGCGCACGCGCTCAAGGTGACCGGGAATTTCTGGACCAAGCTGGCCGGCCCGCGCCACGCGGTGTACAAGCTCGTCGCCGCCGCGACGCTCGCCGCCGCGCTGTTCTTCGCCTTCGCCAGCGGCACCTACCGCGTCTCGGCCGACGCCGCGGTCGAAGGCGAGGTGCTGCGCGCGATCACCGCGCCGATCCAGGGCTTCGTGCGCGAGGCGCCGCGGCGCGCCGGCGACCCGGTGAAGGCCGGCGAGGTGATCGGCCGCTTCGACGACCGGGAGCTGCGCCTCGAGCGCGTGCGCCTGACGAGCCAGCAGGGCCAGCATCACAAGCAGTACCGCGAGGCGATGGCCAAGCACGACCGGCCGCAGGCGGCGATGGCGCTGGCGCAGCTCGACCAGGTCGGCGCGCAGATCGCGCTGGTCGACGAGCAGCTCGCGCGCACCGAGATGGTGGCGCCGTATGACGGCGTGATCGTGAGCGGCGACCTGTCGCAGAAGCTCGGCGCGCCGGTCGAGCGCGGCCAGGTGCTCTTCGAGGTCGCGCCGCTCGACAGCTTCCGCATCGCGCTGCAGGTCGAGGAGCACGAGTTCGGCGACATCGCGCCCGGCCAGCACGGCAGCCTCGCCGTGAACTCGATCCCGCACGAGCGCTTCCCTTTCACCGTGACCAAGATCACCGCGGTGAACTCGGTGAAGGACGGCCGCAACCGCTTCCGCGTCGAGGCGCGGCTCGACGCGCCGCCTGGGCGGCTGCGCCCCGGCATGGAGGGCGTCGGCAAGATCGAGATCGACGAGCGCAAGCTCGTCTGGATCTGGACCCACAGCCTGGTGGACCGCATCCGGCTGTGGATCTGGGCCGCGCTGCCCTAGAGAAGGATGAGCGAGGAGCTCTACAGCTCGTCCTGGTACCGGGTGGCGAACCTGCGCCCGCGCCTGCGCGGCCACGTGCGCATCCACCGGCACCACTACCGCGGCGAGCGCTGGTACGTGCTCGAGGACCGCGTCTCGCGCCGCATGCACCGCTTCAATCCGCCGGCGCACTTCGTCATCGGCCTGATGGACGGCACGCGCAGCGTGCAGGAGCTCTGGGACGCGGCCATCGCGCGCTTCGGCGACGACGCGCCGACGCAGGACGAGCTGATCCGGTTGCTTGGGCAGCTGCACGCCGCCGACGTGCTGCAGGTCGAGGTGGCGCCCGACGTGGCCGAGCTCCTGCGCCGCGCTCAGACCGTGCGGCGCAGGAACCTCATGCAGAAGCTCTCGCCGCTCGCGCTGCGCATCCCGCTCGTCGACCCCGACCGCTGGCTCGAGCGGAGGCTGCCGTGGTACCGCCCGCTCTTCGGCTGGGGCGGCGCGCTGCTCTGGCTTCTGGTGGTCGGCACGGCGCTGGCGGTCGCCGGCACGCACTGGCGCGAGCTCACCGAGGACCTGACCGACCGCGTGCTCGCGCCGCACAACCTGGTCATCCTGTTCTTCACGTTTCCCGTGGTGAAGCTCGCGCACGAGCTCGGCCACGCCTGCGCCACGCGCGCCTGGGGCGGCGAGGTGCACGACATGGGCGTGATGCTGCTCGTCTTCATGCCGATCCCCTACGTCGACGCGAGCGCGGCGAGCGCCTTCCGCGAGACGCCCCGGCGCGTGGTGGTCGGCGCCGCCGGCATGCTGGTCGAGACCTTCATCGCCTCGCTCGCGCTGTTCTTCTGGCTCGAGGCCGAGCCCGGCCTGGTGCGCGCGGTGCTCTACGACGTGATGCTGATCGCCGGCGTCTCCACGGTGCTCTTCAACGGCAACCCGCTGCTCAGGTTCGACGGCTACTACATGCTCGCCGACCTCCTGCAGATGCCGAACCTGCGCCAGCGCGGCCAGCAGTACCTCGCGCACCTCGTCGAGGCGAAGTGCTTCGGCGTGAAGACACCCGAGTTCGAGGCCGGCGAGCGCGAGCGCGGCTGGCTCGCGGCGTTCACCATCGCCTCGTTCGTCTACCGCACGCTCGTCATGGTCGGCATCGCGCTCTTCGTCGCCACGCAGTACTTCTTCCTCGGCGTGCTGCTCGCGCTCTGGGTGGCCGGCGCCTCGATCGTCTGGCCGCTCGCCAAGGCTGTCCGCTACCTCGCGTCGAGCCCGAAGCTCGGCCGCCGGCGCAACCGGGCCGTCGCGGTGAGCGCCGCGGCGACGGCGATCTCCGCGGTCCTGCTCTTCGCGCTGCCGCTGCCGCTGTGGACGAGCGCGCAGGGCGTCACCTGGGCGCCCGACTACGCGGTGGTGCACGCGCGCACCGACGGCTTCGTGCGCCGCGTCGCCGCCGAGCCGGGCAGCCCCGTGGCGCGCGGCCGCGTGCTGATCGAGACCGAGGACCCGCAGCTTCTGCCCAAGATCCATGCGCTCGAGGCGCAGCTAAGACTGCTGGAGGTGAAGGCCCAGGCCGAGCTCGCGGTGGACCGCGTGCGCCGCGAGATCACGATGGAGGAGATGAAGTCGGTGCGCGCGGAGCTCGCCCTCACGCGCGAGCGCCACGCCGAGCTCACGCTGTTCAGCCCGGCCGACGGCGTCTTCGTCCTCGACGGCGCGCAGGACCTGCCCGAGCGCTACCTGAAGAAGGGCCAGCTGGTCGCCTTCGTGGTCAGCCCGACGACCGCCACGGTGCGCGTGCTGGTGTCGCAGGACGACGTCGATCTGGTGCGCTCGCGCACGCACGGCGTCGAGGTGAAGCTCGCCGGGCGGCTCGCCGAGACGCTCGAGGCGACGTTGATCCGCGAGGTGCCGGCGGCGAGCCAGCGGCTGCCCAACCCGGCGCTTTCCACCCAGGGCGGCGGGCTGGTGGCCATCGACCCGCGCCAGCCCGACACGCCCACGGCGCTCGCGCGCTGGTTCGAGTTCGAGCTGGAGCTGCCGGGCAAGCCCGCGCGCGCGCTGGGCGAGCGCGTGTACGTGCGCTTCGAGCACGGCTGGGAGCCGCTCGCCTGGCGCATCGGCCGCTCGGTGCGCCAGCTCTTCATGAAGCGCTTCGCGGTGTGATGTATCCCGAGCGCGACGCGCCGCGCGAAGGCGCGCTCGACCGGCTGCTCGCCACCGGCGAATACCACGCCGGCCGCTGGCGCTCGAGCCGCCGGCGCCTGCAGCGCATCGTCGCCGCCACGCGCGAATCGCTCGCGCTCGACGAGCTGCGCGCGAGGCTGCGGCGCGAGGGCTTCACCGAGGAGCTCACCGGCGCCGCGTTCGCGCTGGTGCGCGCCGCGGCCGAGCGCACGATCGGCATGCGCCACTTCGACGTGCAGCTCGTCGGCGGCTGGGCGCTGCTCCAGGGCATGGTGGCCGAGATGGAGACCGGCGAGGGCAAGACGCTGACGGCGACGCTCGCCGCGGCGACCGCGGCGCTCGCCGGCCGTGCCGTGCACGTCATCACGGTCAACGATTACCTCGCCGAGCGCGACGCCGCTGCGCTGCGCCCGCTCTACGAGGCGCTCGGCCTGACGGTCGGCTGCGTGAAGCACGGCATCGACCCCGAGGCGCGGCGCGCCGCTTACCGCCGCGACATCGTCTACTGCAGCAACAAGGAGATCACCTTCGATTACCTGCGCGACCGCCTCGCGCTCGGCGGCCGCCCGCGGCCGATCGCGCAGCGGATCGCCGCGCTCGCCGGCACCGGCGGCGCCGACAAGCTGCTCCTCCGCGGGCTGCAGTTCGCCATCGTCGACGAGGCCGACAGCGTGCTGATCGACGAGGCGCGCACGCCGCTCATCCTTTCCTCGAAGGGCGACAGCACGAAGGAGGAGGCGGTGTACCGCCAGGCGCTCGAGCTGGCGCGTGCGCTCGGGCCCGAGCATTTCCGCGTCGAGGACTCGGCGCTCGAGCTCACCGCGGCGGGCAGCGAGCGCGTGCGCGCGCTCGCCGCGCCGCTCGGCGGCGTCTGGAGCGGCCCGCGCAGGAGCGAGCTCCTCGTGCGCCAGGCGCTCACGGCGCTCGAGCTCTTCGACCGCGACAAGCACTATTTGGTCCGCGACGACAAGGTGCAGATCATCGACGAGTACACGGGGCGGCTGATGCCCGATCGCTCGTGGGAGCAGGGCCTGCATCAGCTGATCGAGATCAAGGAGGGCGTCGAGGTCACCGGGCGCCACGAGACGCTCGCGCGCATCAGCTACCAGCGCTTCTTCCGCCGCTACCAGCATCTCTCCGGCATGACCGGCACCGCCGCCGAGGTGGCCGGCGAGCTTTGGGCCGTATACCGCTTACGCGTCGCGCGCATTCCGACCAACCGCCCGGTGCGGCGCGCGCGCCTGCCCGACCGCGTCTACGGCCGCGCCGAGGACAAATGGCGCGCCGTGATCGAGGCGATCGAGCAGCGCCACCTCGTCAGCCAGCCGGTGCTGGTCGGCACGCGCTCGGTCGCCGCTTCGGAGCGCCTCGCCTCACTGCTGGAAAGCGCCGGTCTGTCGTTCCGGCTGCTGAATGCGCGCCAGGACGCCGACGAGGCGGCGATCGTGGCCGATGCCGGCCAGCCAGGACGCATCACCGTCGCCACCAACATGGCGGGGCGCGGCACCGACATCAAGCTCGCCGCCGGCGTCGCCGAGCGCGGCGGGCTGCACGTGATCTGCACCGAGCGCCACGACTCGGGCCGCATCGACCGGCAGCTCTTCGGCCGCTGCGGCCGGCAGGGCGACCCGGGAAGCTGCGAGGCGATCCTCGCCGCCGACGACGACCTCGCGGCGACGCACGCCAAGCTGCCCTCGGCGTGGCTCGCGAACATGGAGCGGGTGCCGAGCCGCACCGGGCGGCTCCTCTACTGGCTGGCGCAGCGCCGCGCCGAGGCCGCGCACTCGCGTGCGCGGCGCGCGCTGCTTCAGATGGACGAGAGCCTGGGCGACATGCTCGCCTTCTCGGGGCGCGGCGAGTAGCTAGGCGCCCTGCATCTTCTCGCGCGGCGCGGGAGCGGGCTTCCGCTGCGCGGCCCGCTCGGCGCGGATCGCGGTCTGGACCGACAGCGTCTCGCTGCCGCGCACGTTGTTCAGCACGAGGAAGTAATCGCTCGTCTCCGGCACCACCACCTTGAACGAGAGGCTCCGGTCGAGCGCGCCGCGGAACACGGGTTCGGGCTTGCCTTCGGGCGATTTGAGCTGCTTCGCGCTCACCAGCGCGACCAGCAGCCGGCCGCTGGACTTGATCGCCACCTGCAGCACCGTGCCCGAGGGCAGGTTGCGCAGCCGTACGCTCTTGGACTGGCCGGCGGGCACTTCGAGCGACACCGCCGCATCCGCCGCGAACGAGGGGCAGGCTAGCAATAAAAGAGCGATCAGAAGCGCGCGCGGCACTTCAGTCCCGCAGGTATTTTCCGATCGGGGTTCGGCAGCGTGAGCCGCACGCCGAAGGTGCCGCTCGCGGCGTCGAGCATGGCGTCGACCACCTCGACGCGTGCGGAGTACTTGCCGCCGACTGGCGCCTCGGGCATGACCCAGGCGCGCTGGCCGGTCCTGATCTTGCCGTAGTGCTGGACCGGCAGGATGAGCTCGACGTTGAGCGGGTCGACCTGCATCAGCTTGACGATCGGGTCCTTCTGGTTGGAGCTGGTGAGCTCGCCCGGCTTCAGCAGGACCTCGACCACCACGCCGGCCACCGGGCTGCGGATCTCGCGCTGCGCCAGCACTTCTTGCGCGCGCTTCACCTCGAGCTCGGCCATGCGCCGGTTCTCCTGCGCCACGCGCAGCTGCTCGATCGCGAGCCGGTACTCGGCCTCGGCCTCGTCGCGCGCGTTGGCCGAGACGAAGTTCTTCTTCACCAGCTCCTCTGCGCGCTCCCACTTCTTGCGCGTGATGTCCACGCGCGCCTCGGCCGACTTGATCTCGCCCTCGTTGCCGGCGCGCGAGCGCGCGAGGTCGAGGGCCGCGCGCTCGGGGCCGGAGAACAGCAGGGCGAGGGTCTGGCCCTTCCGCACCGAGGCGCCGCGCTGCACGTGCACGGTCTCGATCACCCCCTCCACCGGCGAGCGGATGTCGAGCGCCTGGCGCGCCTCGATCAGGCAGTCATATTCGGGGGCGAGCGCCGGCTGCGCAGTGGCGGCGCTCCAGGCGACGATGCCGGCGCAGCACGCCAGGAGCGGCGTGCGCGCGATCAATGGTCTTCGATGCGGGGGACGTGATCCTCCGCCGGCCCGCCGGTATCCGGGTCGATCCACTCGTTGATGCCGAGCTCGGATTCGGCTTCCTGCAGGGCCTCGGGCACCTCGAGGTCCTCCTCGGCAGCGGCGCCGCCCGCGAGCAGGTCCGCTTCCGCCTCCGCCCGCGTGGCGAACGGCCCGTGGGCTTCGCCCTTGCGCGCTTCCCAGTAGAAGCCGTCGGGCCGCTCGATCACGTGCCCCTGTACGGGTGCGGCATCGGCGACGAGCGCCTCGTCCTTCGGCGCGGGCGCGGCAGCGCGCTTTTTCGAACCGGTGCTCTTCCCCTTCCTCGGCATGTCTGAATCCTACGCCAAAATCCCGGCCCATGGCGCAAGAGCGAAGAGCGCTGGACGCGAATGCATTCGCTCTCATGGTCGCGCTCACGGCGCTGTGGGGATTCCAGCAGGTGACGATCAAGTGGATCGCTGGCGAAGTGCCGTTCGTGATGCAGGCCGCGATGCGCTCGATCCTCGCCACCGTGCTGCGTACACCAACGCGTCCCGCATGTCGGTGTTCATCTATCTGACGCCGGCGCTTACGGCGCTGGGCCTGCATTTCTTCGTGCGCGGCGAGCGGTTGTCCCCGTTGCAGTGGCTCGGCGTCGCGATCGCCTTCCTTGGCCTGTTTCTCGCGTTCGCCGAAGGGTTTTTCTCCGGGCAGCGCACCTGGGCATCCACCACCGTGCTGATCCGCGCCACCCGCTGAGCCACGCCAGTTCCCTAGGTGAGCCGCTGACCGGCCATTTCGCCGTCGCCGCGCTGCTGGTCGCCGCCGGCATCGTGCTGGTCAATCTGCGGCGCTAGCGTCGCCTCGGACGCGAGCAGGTTCGCGATGTCGCGCCGGCCCTGCTCGGTGGTGGCGATCAGCTTCTCGAGGTCGCGGCGGTGCGGCGCCTGCTCGACGATCTGGCGCTCGTCGTACTCGCGGAAGCGCTGAACGATGCGCTGGGCCGCGGCCCGGTCGTAGCCGAGCGCCGTAAGCAGGCGCTCCGCGGCGTCGAGCGCCGAGCCGAAGACCTCGCGCACCGCCGGAACGCCGAGCTCGGCGTACTCGTAGGCGTCGGTGCGGCCGTGCGCGCGCACGATGAGCTGCAGGCCGGGGAAGCGCTGGCGCAACTGCTTGACCATGCGCATCGCGGCCTCGGCGTCGTCGATGGCGACGAGCAGGAGCTTCGCCTGCCGGATGCCCGCCGATTCCAGCAGATCCATGCGCGTCGCGTCGCCGTAGTAGGCTTTGAAGCCGTAGCGGCGCACGGTCTCGATCTGCTCGGGGTCGTGGTCGATCACCGTGGCGCGGATGCCGAGGCCCCGCAGCACGCGCACCACCACCTGGCCGAAGCGGCCGAAGCCGGCAACGATCACCGGATTCGATTCCGCGATGGCGTCGGCGGCGCGCTCGCTGCGCGCCTCGAGCCGCGGCACGACATAGCGCTGATAGAGCACCATGATGAGCGGCGTCGTCAGCATGGAGGTCGCCACCACCGCGTTCAGGACCGCGATCGTGCCCGCCGGCAGCACGTTCGCCGCGGCGGTGAACAGCACGAAGGCGAACTCGCCCACCTGCGACAGCGCCACCGCGAAGAGGCCGGCATCCCTGCCGTGGCAGTAGCCGAAGAGCCGCGCGCTGTAGAAGAGGATCACCATCTTCAGCGCCACCAGCCCGAGCGTGAGCCCCAGGATGATGTGCGGGATGCGCACGAAGAGGCCGAGGTCGACCGACATGCCCACGGCGATGAAGAACAGCCCGAGCAGCAGTCCCTTGAACGGATCGATGTCGAGCTCGAGCTCGTAGCGGTACTCGCTCTCCGCCAGCATCACCCCGGCGAGGAAGGCGCCAAGCGCCATCGACAGGCCGACCACCTCGGCGAGCGCGGCGGAGCCGAGCACGAGGAACAGGGAGAAGCCGACGAACACCTCGCGCAGCGCGGTCGCCGCGATGTAGCGCAGCACGGGACGCACCAGCACCCGGCCGGCGGCGATCAGCGCCACGATGAAGCCGATCGCCTTGGCGGCGTCGCTCCAATGGAAGCTCTCCGCGTCGCCGCCGAGGAACGCGAGCGCCAGCAGCAGGGGAATCACCGCCAGGTCCTGGAACAGCAGCACCGCGAACGAGGCCTGACCGCCGGGCGTCGGCAGCAGGTTCTTCTCCGCGAGGATGGCGAGGCCGATCGCGGTCGACGACATGGCGAAGCCCATGCCGGCGATCAGGCCCACTTTCAGCGGCTGGCCGAGCGCCAGCGCGAGCGCGGCGATCGCGGCCGTGGTGACGACGAGCTGCACGGTGCCGAGGCCGAAGATCGCGCGGCGCAGCGACCATACGCGATTGACGTTGAGCTCGAGGCCGACGAGAAAAAGCAGCAGCACGATGCCGAGCTCGGCGAAGTGCAGCACGGTCTTCGCGTCGGTCACGAGGCGCAGGCCCCAGGGGCCGATGACGATGCCGGCGATGAGATAGCCGAGCACCGAGCCCGCGCCGAGGCGCGTGAAGATCGGCACTGCGATCACGCCGGCGCCGAGATAGACCAGCGCTTGCTGCAAAAAGCCGTCGGTGTCCATGGTTAGAATGTTCTCATGGATCAAAATCCTGTCGATCCCGGACAGTTCAAGATCGGCATGCGCACGCTCGCCGGCGCGGTGAACATCATCACCTGCATGCACGCCGGCCACCGCTACGGCATGACGGCGACCGCGGTGTGCTCGGCGAGCGCCGAGCCGCCGACGGTGCTCGCCTGCATCAACAAGCTCTCTACCACGCACAACGCGGTGGCCAAGGGCAAGGCGTTCTGCGTCAACGTGCTGCGCGCCGAGGACTGGGAGCTCTCGACGATGTTCAGCGGCGGCCAGAGCGGCGAGGCGCGCTTCAAGACGCGCAGCTGGACGCGCCTCGCCACCGGCTCGCCCGTGCTGATCGACGCGCTGGTGTCGTTCGACTGCCGCGTGGTGAAGTCGCTTGCGCACGGCACGCACACCATCTTCCTCGGCCAGGTCGAGCAGATCCTGATCGGGCAGAAGGGCAAGCCGCTCCTTTACTCCGACGGGCAGTACGCCAAGCTTGCCTCGCTCACTCTGGGCGAGCCGCTGCCGGAAGGGCTCGATTACTGGGGCTTCTAGCGCTGGACCGCCGGATCAGCGTGGTGGTGGCGGCGAGCTTCCTCGCCGTCGCCGCGCGGATGAGCCTGGTGCAGTTCCTCGGCATCTACTTCGTGCACCGCGCGGGGATCGACGTCACCACCGTCGGCGTCGCCTTCCTGTGCGAGAGCCTCGCGCGCGGGCTGCTGGCGCCGATGTTCGGCGCGCTCTCGGACCGCGTCGGCCGGCGCGTGCTCCTGATCGGCTCGTCGCTCTGCACCGCGGTGATCCTGCCGTCATTCCTCGCCATCACCGGGACGGCGACGCTGCTCATCTGGAGCCTCGCGCTCGGCGTGGTCGGCGCGATCAACATCCCGGTGTCGAGCGCGCTGCTCCTCGACCTCGCGCCGCCGGACCGGCGCCAGTCGGTGCTGGCGCTCAACTACGCCGCGATGAGCGTCGCCTACACGCTCGGCGTGGTACCCGCGGGCTACGTGGCGCAGGAGGGCTACGGCTTGCTGGCGGCGACCAGCGCGGCGGGCTACGTGCTGGTTGCCGCGCTCTACGTGCTCGCGCTGCGCGGCGCGCTGCCGATGGAGAAGCCTGCGGCCGACGCCAGCATCGCGCGCAACACGCTCGCCGCCTTCCTCGACCGGCGCTTCGCGCTCTTCGCGAGCATCGCCTTCGTTTTCCCGTTGAGCATGGGCATGCTGGTCACGGTTTCGCCTCTTTACGGCGCCGAGCTCGGCCTGGGCGAGGGCTACATCGGCCTGGTGCTCGGCGCGAACAGCGTGCTGGTCGCGGTCCTCGCGCTGCCGGTGGCGACGCGCATCGAGGCGCAGGGCCCGTTCCGGCTGCTGGGGGCTGCGGCCGCGATCATCGCGGTGGCGCTCGCTTGCTATCCGCTCTGGCCGGGTGCCGCCGCCGCCTTCCTCGCCGGCACGGTCATCTACAGTTTCGGCGAGGTGATCTTCAGCTCGGCCGTGCCCGCCGCGGTGGCGCGCCTCGCACCGCCGGGCCGGCGGGGCGCCTATCAGGGGAGCTGGGCGCTCGTCTCGTCACTGAGCCTGGGGAGTGCGCTGGTGCTGAGCGGCCTCATCAGCCAGGCGGCGGGCTGGCACGCCCCCTGGCTCGCCGCCGCGGCGCTCACTGCGGTAGCGGCGGTGCTGCTATTCGCGCTGCGCGGCTGGTTCCTCAGCCGCGCGAGTTGAACCGCGGCGGGTGGTGATGCTCCAGCTCGAACTCGGCGAGGAGCTCGCGCTCGCGCGCCGCGGGATCGAAGGTGATCTCCCAGCTGAAATGCGTCGCATCGGATCCGCTTTCGAGCAGCTCGTGGACCAGCTGGATGCGCAGCGTCGAGTTGCGGCTCGAGCCGACGAACACCAGCTCATCGTCTTCCCAGAGCTCGAACACGCCAGGCGTATCCGGCGCCATGGTGACGAGCGCGGCAATGATGAGCCATCTCGGTCCCCTGATCGCCATGGCGTCGAGCATGCGCCGGCGGCCTTGCGACTACCTGAGTGCTTGCGCAAAGATAGGTAAAGCTCAGTACGCCGTGAGCGACCGGAGGAACGCGAGCAGGTCTTCATTCTCGCGCGGCGTGAGAGCGGCGTGGTGTCGCGCGGCATCGGCGAGCGTGGCGATGCTTCCGTCGTGCATGTACGGCGCCGTTAGCGCGACATTGCGCAGGCCGGGAACGCGCACGCCGCCGACGATGGCGCCATTCGAAAAGAGCGCACCTGCATGACAGGCGCTGCATCTTACGACGAAGGTCTGCAGACCGCGCTGCGCCGCTAGCGGATAGCGCGCCATTGCTGCGGCATCGGTACGCTCGAGCGCATCGCGAAAATCGTCGAACGGCGTGCGACCGCTGACCAGCGTCCCCTGATAGGCGGCGAGCGCGCTGCCCACATCGGCGAGCACGCGCTCGTCATCCGCCGGCGGCGGCGCACCGAACGCGCCGGCATAGTCCTGTGCCAGGTGACGCCGCACG
>DASQAW010000376.1:0-2385 GCA_035635495.1 Burkholderiales bacterium | reverse complement strand
CGCCGCGCCGTAGAAGAGCGACAGCCACTTCTCGTCGTTGCCCATGAGGATGCCGACATGGTCGCCGCGCCCGACGCCGAGCGAGTGCATCGTCGATGCGGCGCTGCGCGCGCGCAGGTAGAGGTCCTCGTAGGTGACGCGGCGCTTCGGCGTGACGAGCGCTTCCTGCTTCGGCCGCTCGTTCGCGTGGCGCTCCAACACCTGCCCCAGTGCTTGAGATTCCCAGTTCAAGAACCAACCCCCCCGCTCCCCCCGCGTAGGCGGGGGTCGCTTCCCCCCTTGACAGGGGGGCGGCCTGAAAAGCCCGTCATGTCTTGCCCATCCATTGTCCTGATGCAAGTTGTTCTTCGATGGCCTCGATCTCGGCCTGCCGCGCGCCTTTCGGATCCAGCTCGATGCCGCGGTCGATCGCGCGCTTGCCGAGGCGCAGCGCGAGCGGCGGCGCCTTCAGGATCGCTTCGGCGATCTCTGCCTTCGCCGCATCCAGGTCCAGCACGATGCGGGCGACGAAGCCCGCCACCCGCGCCTCCTCCGCCGCCAGCGCGCGGCCGGTGAACATCATGTCCTTCGCCAGGCGCTTGCCGAGGATGCGCGGCAGGCGCTGTGTCGCGCCGACGGTGCCGCGCTGCGCTTCCGGCGTGCGGAAGGTGGCGTCGGGGGTCGCGACGATGAAGTCGCAGGCCCCGGCGATCTCGACCCCCGAGCCGATCGCGGCGCCCTGCACGAGCGCGACGCACGGCATCGGCAGCGCCTCGAGCGCCTCGTAGGCGGCGAAAGCCTTCAGGCGCCGCTCGCGGATCCACTGCTCGCTCTTGCCCTGGCGCTCCTTCAGGTCGGCGCCGCCGCAGAACACCGGCCCGTTGCCGCGAACGAAGACCACCTTGACCGATGGATCCTTCTCCGCGCGAGCCGTGGCGTCCAGCAAAGCGATGCACATCTCGAGGTTGAGCGCGTTGCGCACCTCGGGGCGATTCAGCGCGATGGTCGCGACGCCGTCGGCGACGGAGTACTCGACGGTCATATCGCGCGGCGCTCCTTCAGCTCGGCGATGCGCTCGCGCGAAAGCCCCAGCTCGGCCAGCACGGCCTCGGTGTGCTCGCCCAGCACCGGCGGGCGGCCGATCTCGGGATTGTCCCAGCCGAGAAACTTGTACGGGACGGCGAGCGCCTTGAATTCGCCGACGTCGGGATAGTCGAAGCTGCCGACCAGCCGGCGCGCGCGCACGTGCTCGTCCGCCAGGATCTCCGCCACGTCATTCACGGGACCAACCGGCACATCGGCCGCGTCGAGCTTGGCGATCAGATCCGCGCGCGTCATCGCCGAGATGCGCTCCGTAAGCTTCGCCATCACCTCGTCTCTACGCTCGACGCGCGCCAGGTTGTCGGCGAATGGCGCGCCCCATTGCTCGATGCCGAGCGCCTCGCACAGCGGCGCCCAGTGCTGGTCGCTCGCCGTGATGTGCGCGTACTTACCGTCCTTGCAGCGGAAGCTCGCCGAGGGCACGCGACCCGGATGCTCGGTGCCGAGCCGTGGAGGTATTTCGCCCAAGGCGAAATACCGGGCGGCGGCCAATGTGAGCAGCGCCACCTGTCCATCCAGCATCGAGAAGTCCACCTGGCACCCGTTGCCGGTGCGCTGACGCCCCGCGAGCGAAGCGAGGATGGCGATCGCCACCCAGAGCCCCGAGGTCAGGTCGGCGACCGGCAATCCCGGCTTCACCGGCCCGCCGCCGCGTTCGCCGGTGAGGCTCATGATCCCGCCCATCGCCTGGAACACGGTGTCATAGCCTTTCTTGTTCTGGTACGGCCCGGTCTGTCCGAATCCCGTGCAGGAGACGTAGATGAGCCGCGGGTTCAGCGCTGACAGGGCTGCAAAGTCCAACCCATAGCGCCCCAGCGTGCCGACCGGGAAGTTCTCGACCAGCACGTCGGCCTTCTGCGCGAGGGCGCGGATCACTTTCCGTCCTTCGTCCGAGCGCAGGTTGACGGTGATCGATTCCTTCGAGCGGTTGCAGGCGAAGTAATAGGCGCTGTCGCGCGCGAGCTGCGGCTCGAACGTGCGCGTCTCGTCGCCCGTGCCGGGCTGCTCGACCTTGATGACGCGCGCGCCGAGCTCGGCGAGGATCATCGACGCGAACGGGCACGCCAGCACGCGCGACAGATCCAGGATGGTCAGCCCGGCGAGCGGCTTCATTTGCTGAAGTTGCGCATGCGCTTGTTGGCGTCGCGGCCGCGCTCGAGCGCGGCGGGCAGCGGCAGGTCCACCACCTCGTGGAACAGCCTCTTCGTCTGCGCCATCGCCGGCCGGCCCACCGCCGCGATCTTCTGCGCCAGCGCCAGCGCCTCGGCCATCACCTTCTTCGCCGGCACGACGCGGTTCACCATG
>DASQAW010000375.1:0-3836 GCA_035635495.1 Burkholderiales bacterium | reverse complement strand
CTCGGCGCCGAGCTCTGCGGCCTCGAGCGCCACGCGCAATGTGCCGCCGCCGCTCATCGCCTGGATCGCATTGCTGCACAGGTTCATCACGACCTGGTGCAGCCGGGTGGCGTCACCGAGTACGACGAGCGACGACTCGGGTAGACCGGCCTCGAGACCGATGTTCGTGGGGAGCGTGCCTCGAACGAGCTCGAGCGCCTCGGCCACGACGCCGGCGACCTCGACCGGCGCCCGCTTGCCGCGCTGACTGCGGCTGTAGAGCAGGATCTGCTCGACGAGCGCGCGTCCGCGGTTTCCGGCTGCGAGCACGTTCTGCGCATAGCGCTTCAGTGGCGAGGATTCGGGCGTTTCCTCGAACAGCATTTCGGCGTACGCGAGGATGCCGCTCAGCACGTTGTTGAAGTCGTGCGCAATGCCGCCGGCGAGCCTGCCGAGCGCTTCCATCTTCTCGGCCTGGCGCAGCCGTCTTTCGAGCTGCGCATGCGCCTCCTCCGCCCGCTTGCGTTCGGTCACGTCCATCACGTTACCGATGTGCTCAACAAGCTCGCCGGCTGCGTTGAAAACCGGGTGGCCTATGGCGTGCAGGTGCTTGATCGTGCCGTCCGGAAGAACGATGCGGAAATCCATCTCGAAATCCGTTCGTTCGTCGACCGTTCTGGCATACGTCGAGCGGGTCCTGTCCCGATCCTCCGGATGAACCCTGAGGTGAAATTCTTCGGTTGACGGGAGGCCTCTTGTCGGATCGAAGCCGAACACGCGGAAAAATTCCTCGGATGCGTGGGTCAGTTCTCCGGTGGCGACGTTGCCGACAAAACTGCCGTTATGGGTCAGCCGCTGCGCCTCCGCCAGGTAGGCTTGGCTCCGAAGCAGCTTCTCTTCGGCCTGCTTGCGATCGTCGATATCGGTCGCCGCGCTATACCAGCGCTTGAGGCGTCCTTCCTCGTCCAGCATCGGATCGATGCGGACCAGAAACCAGCGATGCTGCCCGTCCCTTCTCTTCAGCCGCGCTTCGAGCTCGTACGGAGATCCGCTCTCGAACTTTCGCAGAAGTTCGCGCGTCAGGCGCTCGGCATCCTGTGGATGAACCAGGCTGTGCAAGTCGGCATTGCGCCACTGATCGAGAGTAAGGCCGTGATACTCGAGCGCCGCCCGATTGATATAGAGAAGACTGCCGTCGGGCCCGAGTTCAGTGATGTGCATCGGCGTGAGGTCGAGGAGCTGCCGGAGCTCTCCTTCGGCTTGCCGGATGCTTCCTTTCGCCTGCTCTGCTGCCGCGTCACCCGGGAATTCGAGCTTGCGCAGGAAAGTTCTCGCTATGTCGGCAACTTTCGCCATCTCAGGCGATCGTCTCGAGCACCGCCGCGTCCGCGCCAAGGACGCGCTCGATCCGGCGAAGCCGCCTCTCCTGATCGGCGCTGAGCGGCCCGGCGGCCCCGGCGACAAGTCGGGCGCCTTCGAGCGCTTCGCGGCGCTGGCGGCCGCCCTGCGTAAGAAGCTTGGGCAGCGCGGCTACGGCGCGCTCCTCGTCGAGCGCGAGCAGGAAAGCCTGGCGCTTCACAGCGCCCTTCAGCTCGTCGAGCGAAGGTCGCGCCGTGGGCTCGAGCTCGTCGATCATCCGGCGGGCGAGGTTGTACGCCCGCTCGTCGAACACTCGCCCCTCCCGGGTGACATAGAGCACGATGCGCACCCAACCGTCGAGCGCCGTGCCTTCCTCCATGTGCGATTCGGCCATGAGCCGCTTCAGCCGCTTGAGCTCCTCGTACTCCCAGGTCGGCGCCTGGGGCCCGCGGCGCGGGACGCGGTTCAGCCCGACGGCGGCGGCAAGCCATGGCGAGCCATAGATCGCGTAGAACGTGCGCTCGTACAGGTCGTCGCGCAGGTCGCGATAGGCATCGAGCGAGCGCTCGATGCTGTGCGAGACCTGGCGCTCGAGGCCGACGAACGGGTTGTCGGCGGCGATCGGTCGACGGTTAGCGCGCACGCCCTCGGCCATCGCCTTCACCCACTGCGCCCACGGATTGAAGTCGGAGAAGAGATAACGCTCCACGCGCGCCGGGTTGAGCGCGCGGATCGCGCTCGCCGTCCACTCGCTGGACAGGCTCTTCACGACCGGCGAGGCGAAGCTGTCATAGAGACCCTGGTTGATCTCGCTCACGCGCTTCACCACCTCGAACGCCCGCTCGTCCTTGCGCCCGTCGTCGAGGGCGAGGATGTCGTCGACCGTGCGCGGCACGAACTTGATGAGATAGCGTCCCGAGATGAGCTCCAGCCCGGGCATGTCGGGCTGCGTGTCCTCGATCACTGCCTCGTAGAGTCCCGGCGGCAGCGTCTCGATCATGTCGAGCGCGCTCGCCAGCTCGGCGGTCTCGCGCCGCACCACGCCCGCCGAGACGAAGATCCCGAGGTGCCCGATCTTCTTGTGCAGCGAGTAGACGATGGTCTGCTCGTTGGCGCGGATGTCCTCCACGCTCGCGTAGACGTCGGGAATCCAGTTGAGCGCCTGCTGCGGCGGCGTGATGTGGTCGCCCCAGGACGCAAAGACGATGATCGGCTCGCGGATGTTGCGGATATCGACCCGGGTTGTGCCGTCCGCCGACTGGATCTCGCCTGCGCTCAGCTTGTTGCCGACGAAGAGGTTCCGGGCAATCCACGCCATCTCCTCCTTGTTCATGAGGAAATGGCCGCCCCACCACTTCTCGAACTGGAGGAAGCGCTCGCGCTCCGTATCGACCTTCGAGTAGAGGTTGTAGAGCTTGGTCCACAGGGTATTCGCGGGATCGAGGCGCTCGAAATTGTTGACGAGGTATGCGCCGTCGAACCTGCCGTTGCCGAGGTCGCCGGCGAACGATGCGGTCCAGGAGCCGCCGAGCAGCCCGCCCGTATAACGCATCGGCGCCTGGCCCGCGACACCCGCCCAGTACGACACCGGCGAGCCGGCGAGGAGGATCGGGCCGGCAAGCTCGGGGGCGAGCGAGGCAAGCATCATCAGCGCCCAGCCGCCCTGCGAGTTGCCGATCAGGAACGGCTTGCCTTCGGCGTGCGGATGCAGTTCGTTCACCTTGCGCAGGAACGCGATCTCCGCCGCCCACACGGACTCGATGGTCTGGCCGGGGACCGGCTCGGGAAAGAACATCACGAAGTAGCACGGGTGGCCGGTGCTGAGCGCGATGCCCACCTCGCTGTCGATCTTGAAGCCGCCGATTCCCGGGCCGTGGCCGGCGCGCGGATCGATGACGACGAAGGGGCGCTTCGCCGCGTCGGTCGGCGGCGAGCCGGCCGGCGGCTTGATGCGCGTGAGCGCATAGTTGGCGGGGCGCTCGAGCGCGCGGCCGTCGACGATGATCTCGTAGTCGAAGACGAGCAGCGGCGGCTTGCCCGATCGTTCGTGCTCGAGGTACTGGTTGCCGCGTTCGCGCAGGACGTCCCAGGTGAGGATGGTGCGCTGCCAGGCGTCGGTCCAGTAATCCAGCGCGGCCTTGAGGGTCTTCGGGAAGAGATCGGTCATGGTCCCGTCATGCTCGAGAGCCCGCGTCTGGGGACTGTAACAGCGGGCCGGATCCACGTTACGACTGCAACCGGGCCGCGTTCGGGGCACTACCGTGTGGCGACCTTTCCAACCCAGAGAAGGATCGACATGGAGAAGCTGAAAGCAGTCTGTCGAGGATCGAGTGGGCTGCGGGACCGGTTCGAATGAAGCTACCCAAGGGGTTGGATTTTTCCGGAGGCGTGGAATTGGGCGAAGGCAGGATCGCTTTCACAGCGGTGTACTTCAAGGACAAGCATGGCTACGTGGGCTACGTCGAGGAAATCCCCGGCATCATCTCGCAGGCACCCAC
>DASQAW010000374.1:0-8365 GCA_035635495.1 Burkholderiales bacterium | reverse complement strand
GCTCTGCTGGTCGCGCAGGCTCGCCGGCGCCACCAGCAACTTGACGGCGGATTTCCTATTCTTCAAAACCTGAGCGGCCATGCGGAGATCCGCCAGTTTCGCGCCGGTGCAGGCGCCGATGTACGCGAGGTCGATCCGCTGCTGAAAGTCGCCCACCGGGCGCGTGTTCGCCGGGCTGTGGGGTGCCGCCACCTGCGGTGGCAACTCGCTCGCATTGAAGCGATGGTGCGCCAGCGTTGGCGCATCGGCGTCGCCTGCCCACTGCTCGATGTCGCTCTTGAGGTAGTCGCGCGTAACGTCGTCGGAAGCGATGAGGCCGGTCTGCCCGCCCAACTCGGCGGTCATGTTGCAGAGGGTCATGCGTTCCTGCATCGGCAGGGCGCGGATCGCCGGGCCGCGGTATTCGACCGCCTGGTACTGGCCGCCGTCCATGCCGAAGCGGCCGATCAGGAACAGCATCACGTCCTTCGCCGACACGCCGGGCGCGAAGGCGCCGTCGAAGTCCATCGCGATGGTGTGCGGCACCTTGAGCCAGATCTCGCCCGTGACCATCACGCCGAGCATCTCGGTCGCACCGATGCCGAACATGTAGGCGGCAAAGGCGCCGCCGGTGGGTGAGTGGCTGTCGCCGCCGACGGCGAACATGCCGGGCTTGAGGTGGCCGCGCGCCGGCAGCACCACGTGGCAGATGCCCTGCGCGTCGTGAAAGTTGTCGATGCCGACCTCGCGCACCCAGTCGCGCGTGATGCGCAGGATCCGGCGACTCTCGTCGTCGTATTCGGGCAGGTAATGATCGGTGATCACGACCACTTTGGAGCGGTCCCAGATTTTCGCGCCCAGGCGCTCGAGCATCGGCTTCAGCCGGCGTGCGCCGCTCGAGTCGTGCACCATCGCCAGGTCCACTTTGCACGTGACGATCTCGCCCGGCGTGACGCTCGCGCGTCCGGCGGCACGGGCGACCAGTTTCTGGGCAAGCGTCTGGCGCATTAGCGTTCCGCGAGCTTAAGCGCGCCGAGCCAGCAAAGGGCGAGAGCGAGCGGGAATACGAGGATGAAAATCAGGATCACCCACGCGGCATACCCGAGATGGAAGCCGGCGCCTTCGCCCGGAGCCGACATACCGGCAGCCTGGGCCGCCTGTACGTCCGCTTGGAAGAGGTGGGACAGGGCAAGGAATTCCACCGCGCCTGTAATCGCCGTGGCGGCGAGAACGCTGCCGACACCCATAGCCAAGCGGAACAGGCGCGTCATCGCAGCTAGCCTTGCTCGAGAAACTCCTTGAGGGCCTTTTCGGGCGGCTTGACGAAGTTCGAGCGCCGGCTCACCGCTGCCATGCCGGCCGCTTCGCGCAGCTTGATCGCCATCTCGGCGCTTTTCGCGATCAAGGTGATGCCGTTGACGATCGGCGCGCCGTCGATGTTCGCGCCGCGCTCGGCGCCGAAGAGCATCATCGGCAGCCCGCCCGCCGGCACGATCACATCGGCGCCGGCGTCGAGGAGGATGCGGCACTCGCGTTCCCACTTCGGCGCCAGCTTGCGCTTCGCGTCGTCGCTCGCGAAGGAGTCGATGAAATCCGCGACCGTCGCCTGGACCGCGCGCACGCCGACCACCCGCTGCTGCAGGCCATAGCGGATCACCTGGTCCTCGTGCCACGGAACGAATACCGGGTTGATGGTGACGAGCCCGAGCTTGCGGCCGAGCGTGCAGGCGTGGAAGAGCGTCGTTTCACCGAGCCCGAGCACCGGGATGTCCACGACCGATTTCACCTCGGCGAGCCCAGCGTCCTGGAAATGGGTGATCGCCATGGCGGCGTAGCCCTGGCGCTCGGCCTCGACGGCGTTCTTGATCAGGTTGCGGCCGATGCGGTACTCGGTGACCGCGTGCGTGGTCGTGGCCGGCGGGGTGGTGGTGTGGAAGGTCGCGGAAAAGTCCGGCTCCAGGATCGCGTTCAGATGCGCTTCGACCTTGCTGATGTAAGGCGCCATGTGCAGGCGGTCGGTCGCGCCCTGGAACCAGATTTTGTGCTTGCTCATCTGCTCTCCCTCATTTTTCTATGAGTGCCAAGACGCGCAATGGGCTGCCGCTGCCGTTGCGGATCTTGAGCGGCGCGGCGACGACGATGGCGCCGGTCGGCGGCAGCTGGTCGAGGTTCTTCAGGCACTGCAGGCCGTAGCGGCCGGCGCCGTGCATGTAGTAATGGCAAGGGTAGGGCGGACGCAGGTGATACGCCTGGCCGGCGTCGGTGCCGATCGATTCGGTACCGAAGCCGAGGATGTCGCGCTCCTCGACGAGGAAGCGCACTGCGTCGGTATCGGGTCCCGGCGTGTGCTGGCCGGTTTCGTCGTAGTTCTGGTACGCGACCGGGTCGCCGCTCTTCTTCGACCAGTCGGTGCGCATGAGAACCCAGGAGCGCGGTGCGATGCGCTCGTGGCGCTTCTCCCAGTCGAGGAGGAATTTCTTGGTGAGCAGGAAGTCCGGGTCCTTCGCCGCCTGCTTGCTGCAGTCAACCACGAACGCCGGGCCGATGAAGCGCTCCGGCGGAATGCTATCCACCGCGTTGTGCGGCAGGTCCTTGCCCGATACCCAGTGGACGGGCGCGTCAAAGTGCGTGCCGGTGTGCTCGCCGCAGGAGAAGTTGTTCCAGTACCAGGCCGGCCCGCGCTCGTCATAGTGCGAGACCTCCTCGATGCGGAACGGCCAGGCCTGGCCCATCTCCGGTGGCAGCGAGATGTGCGGAAATTCGGGCGACAGCGTCTCGGTGAGGTCGACGACCTTGATCTTGCCGGCGGTGAGCTCCTTCGCCAGCTGGGCGAGGGCGCTCATGCGGCCGCCCGCTCGCGGCGGTAGTTGTAGACCGTGTCGCCGGTGATCACGTGCTGGACGACCTGGCCCTGGCTGGGCAGCTGCATGGAAAACCCCTGCACATGAGAATGACCGAGCAAATCCTCGAACTCGAAGCGCGCGACGAGATAGCGCCGTCCGGCGCGTCCGACGTCCTCCTCCGCCAGCGCGCAGCGAAAGTGCATGCCTTGCGAAGGCTGCAGGCGCGCCGGCCCGATCGCGATGTACTGCGCCGGACGGCTGGCGAGCGTCTCGCCCAGCCAGATCTCCTCGTATTCCGCGGGCAGGCTATCGCGCGCGATCATCGTATCCTGCAATCGCCGGATGATCGCCGGCGAGCGGCCGTTGTTCCGGAGAGCGTACATGGCGACCGGGCGCCGGCGGCCGCGAAAATCTTCCTCCTCCATGCCGGTCAATTCCGGAATGAGGAAAGGACCTTCGATGGCCTGCGCTGCCGCCCGGTCGCGGGCAGCGGAAAGCAGTTTCCCGGTGAGCCCGGCGAGCAGGCCCGCAACGAGGAGCAGGGAGAGGGTGAGAAGCACCAGGATCGGCTTGTCGTTCGCCTCGAGCCAGCGCCAGCTGCCTTTCAGTCCCAGCAAGAATCCCGGAATGATGAAGCGCCCGAACAGCGTGCTGCCCTGTTCCTGGCTGGGCTGCAGGTTCTCCACCCAGATGGAGAGAATCGCCTCGACGAACACGAGCACGACGATGCCGCCGCCCACGACCGCCAGCACCCTTTGACTACGCGTCACTTACGCCTCACGTCGAGAGTTCCTTCTCCAGCGCCTTCGGATTGTCGCGCCAACGGGCGAGCCATTCCTGCGCCACGTCGCCGGGATAGACGTCCTCGACGCCTTCGCGCAGGGCCTTGACTACGGCGCTCGCCAGCGCGGCCGGCGCGATCTTCGGCGGCGGCAGGAGCTGGTTCCACTCGTCGTCCAGCGGACCGGGGAAGACGTTGATCACGCGCACTCCCGCCGGACGCATCTCGGCGCGCAGGCATTGGGAGAGCGAATGCGCTGCCGCCTTGGACGCGGAGAAGGTGCCGTGCGGCGGGAAATTGGCGAGCGCGTAGATCGAAAGCAGGTTGACCCAGGCCGTCGCGCTCGCGAGGCCATCGGCGCCGCGCCCGCGCAGGGCCGGACCGAACTCCTGCGCGAGCCGCAGGAGGCCGAAGTAGTTCACGTCCATCTCGGCGCGCGCGGTGTCGACGCCCGGGCGACTGGAGATGCCGTACGCGCGGTGGTGCTCGGCGTTGTTGATCAGGATGTCGACCTTGCCGCCGATCTCGGCGGCCACCTCGCGCACGTTCTTCGAATCGGTGACGTCGAGGGGCAGCAGCGTCACCTGCGACAGCGCCTTCAGCTCGTCGAAGCCGGCGAACTTCTTCCACGGCTCCGAATGCCCCACCCAGATGAGATCCGCCCCCGCGGCGGCGAGCGCCTTCACCAGGGCTTGTCCGACACCGGTCTTGCCGTCGGTGACCAGCACCTTGCGGAATTTCGGATCGCAAGTGAACTCGCGGAGCTGTCGGTCGTCAGCCATGTTCGCCTCCTTGTCGAGCAGCGCGACCAGCACGGCCTGGCCGGCGCGGTCCAGCTTTGCCGCCACCACGACGCGGCTGGGCGCGGGTGGCACATCGCTATGCAGATGCGCGACCACCGTCGGGCCGCAGTCGAGCTTCACGAGCCCCAGCCGCCACGGCAGGCGCTCGCGAAAGAAGAGATCGTTGCTGTGGTGGAGCACCGTGTCCGACAGGAGCTCGCCGGTCTGCGGCTGGGGTTTCCAGTCGAGCCGCACGGACAGGCAGCGCTGGCATGCCTCGCGCGGCGGGTACTGCACGGTGCCGCAGTCGCGGCATTGCTGCAGCTCGAAGCGCCCGAGCGCGGCGGCGGCGGTGAGCCCGAGCGCGACGCGGCTGCGCGCCGCCGGCGGCAAGGTGGGTAGCCGCGTGCGCAGTACCGGGTTTTTCCGTTTTGGACGCTCTAGCATCCGAGGATTGCGGCACCGGAGCCCAAGCCCCGGTCGAAGTTGATCATGCCGAATCCGCTCACCAGCCCGAGTTTCGCATCCTTCACCTGCCTTGCTGCGGCTTCGCCGGTGAGCTGGCGCAGCGCCTCGACCAGGCCGAGCGAGCCGCCGGCCGCGCCGGCCTGGCCGACCGAGAGCTGGCCGCCAGAAGTGTTCACCGGGAACGAGCCATCCCAGGTGAGCGTGTGCCTGCGAATGAACGCGGGTCCTTCTCCCTTTGCGCAGAACCCGAGGTCCTCGAGCTGCATGAGCGAGATCACCGGGTAGTCGTCGTACGTCTGGACGAAGTCCATGTCCTCCGGAGCGACGCCGGCTTGCTGGTAAAGGTCCGCCTGGTCGAGCGCCCAGCCGGCGCGCATCTGCACCGGATCGGAGGCGAACGCGTTGTGGCGCTCGATGGTGCCCAATAACTTTGCATAGGGAAGCCGCAGAGAGCGGGCGCGCTCTTCCGTCAGCACCAGGAATGCCTCGGCGCCGGCGCAGGGCATGACGCAGTCGAAGAGGTGCAGCGGATCGGCGATCGGGCGCGCCGCGAGGTACTCCTCCAGGCTGAGCGGCTTCTTGAAAAGCGCGTGCTCGTACTTCAGCGCGTTGGCGCGCTGCGCCACGCAGAGCTTGCCGAAATCCTCGCGCGTGGCGCCGTACGCGCGCATGTAATAGGCGGTGAGAAAGGCGAAGCTCGCGTTCGGCCCGCCCGCACCATAGGGATACACCGCGTCGCGCGCGAACTGGCTGAAGTTGGCGAGCGTGAGGCGAAAGGAATCGACGTGGTTCGTGTCGCCGGCGAGGCACGCCACCACGTCCGCATCTCCCGCCTGCACCGCGCGCGCCGCGCGCCGGAGCATCACCACGCCGCTCGCGCCGCCGAAGGGGACATGATCCAGCCAGCGGGGCGAGAGACCGAGGTGCTGCGTCAAGCCGATGGCGCTGTCGGGCGCCAGCGTAAAGCTGGATACCGACAGGCCGTCGATGTTGTCCTTTTCGAGCCCGCTCTTCTTGAGCAGCTCGGCAAGCGCCCTCGCCAACCACCAGTGCGCCGAGCGAATCGAGTAGCGTACGTAGGGGACCGTTACGGGCACCGCGACAGCTACCCCCTCGTAGCCGCGCCTGGTCATGAGCGGAAATTAGGGACTGTCCCTATTTTCATTTGCGGCGTTTGCGGTCCCGAAGGTCGTAGGAATCCGCCGGATTGAGCGCGAAGTCGGCGAGCTTCGCCTTCCGCACCTTGTTGGTCGAGGTCACCGGCAGCTCGGCGAGAAAGGCGACATGGCCCGGCGCCTTGAAATAGGCGAGGCGCTCGAGACACCAGTCCTGGATGGAGAGCGCCGTTTCGCGGCTCGGCGCGGCGCCCGACTGCAGCACCACGCAGGCCATCACCTCCTCGTCGCGCAGGTCATCGGGTCTGGCGATCACCGCGACTTGCGCCACCGCCGGGTGCCCGGCGAGCGTCGCTTCGACCTCGAGGGCGGCGATGTTCTCGCCGGCGCGGCGGATGACGTTCTTGCGCCGGTCGACGAAGTGCAGGCTGCCGTCTGGCCCGCGGCGCACGCAGTCGCCGGTGTGGAACCAGCCGTCGCGCCAAGCTTCGGCGGTCGCCCGCTCGTCCTTCAGGTAGCCGGAGAAGAACCCGCGCCTGGGATCGGGACCCGACTGGCGCACCAGGAGCTCCGAGTTTTCATCCGTCAAGACCTCCAGACCGGGCGGCTCTCTTCCGATGCAGCGGGTGCCGACATGGCGCGGCTCTCGGCTGGCGGCGACGAGCGCGCCGCCGCCGGTCTCGGTCATCGCCCAGGCCTCGATCAGCGGGAAGCCGAAGCGCGCCTCGAACGCGGCATGGTCTTTCGGGTTGGCGTTGGCGCCGTAGCCGAAGCGCACGCGATGCGCGCGGTCGTGCGCGCTCGGCTCGAGCTGCAGGAGAATCGCCGGCATGACGCCGAGATAGTGGACGATCGTGGCGCGCGAGTCGACGACGTCGCGCCACCAGGTCCGCGGATGGAAGCGGTCGAGCTGCACGACGCAGCCCGCGGTGAGGATCATCGCCGTGGTCGAGACGGCGAGCGCGTTCATATGGAAGAGCGGCAGCGGCGTGATCAGCCGCTCCTCGCCGAAGCGCAGGCTGGCGAGGCCGCCTTCGTCCAGATAGCGCTGCCCGACGTTGAGGAAGTAAAAATTGCTGAGCACGCAGCCCTTCGGCCTGCCGGTCGTGCCCGAGGTGTAGAGCAGGGCGCACTCGCTCGCATTGCCCGCACGCGGCGCCCTAGGCGGGTCGAAGTCTTTGATGGAATCCACCACGAGTGCCGCTTCGCTATGGGCGGCGACGTACTCGAACTCGCTCCTCTGGTAATCGGGGTTCATCGGCACCACGGATATGCCGAGCGAGTTAAGCGCGAGGAAGTGCAGCAGGAACTCGGCGCAGTTGGGCAGCTTCAGCGCGACGCGATGGCCGGGAGCGTAGCCCTTGCTGGAATAGACGCGCGCGATGTCGGCGATGCGCTCGTGCGCCTGCGAGTAGCTGAGCTCGAGCTTCTCGGGATAGACCTGCAGGAATGCCTTGGCGCCGTGCGCGCGGGCGGTTTGCTCGAACGCCGTGAAGACCGTCGTCACTGGACGAGATGGTAAGATGCCGCGCGCTTGCCAGACAACCCGAGGGGGGAAGAATGAAACTGGGCACCATCGCGCTCGGTCTGCTTTGCTCCGGATCCGCGCTCGCCGCGGACACCATCACGGCGACGCACGTCTTTCCCGCCTCGTTGGTCTATTCGCGCAGCTTCCTCGAGTTCGTGAAGAAGGCGAACGAAGCCGGCAAGGGCGAGTTCAGCATCCAGGTCCGCGGCGGGCCCGAGGCGATCCCGATGATGGAGCAGCCCGGCGCGGTGCGCAGCGGCGTGGTCGACATGGTTTACTCGGCTTGCGCGTTCTACGCGGCGCAGGTGCCGGAATGCGACGCCGTGTCGGCCTCCACGATCGACGGACCGACCGCGCGCAAGAACGGCGGCATGGACCTCCTCAACCAGATCCACCAGAAGCGGATCGGCGTCTACAACCTCGGCTGGGTCGACAGCGGCATCCGCTTCAACCTCTGGTCGACCCGGGAGCCGAAGCTCGACTCGACCGGCCATATCGACATCAAAGGCTTCAAGGTCCGGGGGAACCCGATCTACAACGCGTTCCTCACGAACTACCTTGGCGCGCAGGTCATCAATCTGAACTCCCCCGAGCTCTATACCGCGCTCGAGCGTGGCACGGTCGAGATCACCGCCTGGACGCAGATCGGCCTCATGGACCTGAACTGGGACCGCTACCTCAAGTACCGCATCCTGCCGGACTTCTTCTCGACCGACCTGCACATCCTGGTGAACCTGAAGAAGTGGCAGTCGCTCTCGCCGAAGACGCGTGAGATCCTGCAGCAGGCGGTGATCCGCCACGAAACGGAAAGCTTGGAGGCGCTGCAGAAGCTGTGGAAGGAGGAGGAGGCCGAGCTGAAGAAGCGCGGC
>DASQAW010000373.1:0-11282 GCA_035635495.1 Burkholderiales bacterium | reverse complement strand
ATGAGCGGGGCCTGGATGTGGATCGAATGCAGGTCCTCCGGCAGGAAGCAGACGCCGGTGCCCTGGCGCACCACGGCGTTGCCCTTCTCGCGCACGCCCGCGTCCTCGGCGCGGTCGTAGAAGCGGTTCAGCTCCTCGCCGGTGACGCCGACGATCACCGCCCAGGTGGTGTGGTTGTGCGCCGGCGTGCCGTAGTTGCCGTCGGAAGAATTTACATAGAGCGCGAAGCGGTGGTCTTGGTCCTCGGAGACACGGTAGAGGCAGGAGTTGCGCTTGCCGCCCGGCTCGGGCGCGGGGTAATCGCGCGAGGTAAAGAGGTCTTGCCGCGCTGCAAGACGCATCAGCCGCTGCTTGATTTTCTCCAGGCTCGCGCGGTTGACGCCGTCGCGCTTCTCTATCTGTCGCACGTCGGCGACCGCTGCCTCGATTTCCCTTTTGCGTGCTATCGCTCGCTCATCCATGAGAGTAGATTATGCCTCCCGTTCCACCCAATGGAGGAGTGCAACCATGGCGATCAAAGCAAGCCGCAACGATGTCTGGATGACCGTGATCGACGATCGCGCCGGAGGTGCCGCCGAGAAGCTGGAGGCGCTGGCCAAGGCGGGAGCCGACCTCGAGGTGGTATTCGCGCGCCGCACGCCCGAGCATCCCGGGCAGGGCATCCTGTTCGCCGGACCGATCGAAGGCGCGAGGGTGACGCGCGCGGCGCAGGAAGCGGGATTCAAGCGCTCGGACAACATCCACGGCGTGAGGATCGAAGGCATCGATAAGCCGGGCTTGGGCGCGAAGATCGCCCGCACGCTGGCGGATGCGGGCATCAACTTCCGCGGCATGCAGGCGCAGGTGATCGGCAAGAACTTCCTCAGCTTCGTCGCCTGCGACAACCCGGACGACGCGGCGAAGGCGGTGAAGGCGCTGCGCAAGCTCTAGCCCTACCGCACCTTGTAGATCTCTTCCTCGAAGGCACCGCGCGACACGAGCAGTGACGCGCGGCGCCTTTTCGGCTCCGCCGTCAGCACGGCGTGGGTGTCTTTGTCCTTCCATTCGAGCTTCACCGGATCGGGCCCTTCGGCCACCGGCTTGCCGTAGCGCTCGCGCAGGAACTTCATCATGCTCTCGAGCTGCTCGCGGTCGAAGCGCACGTCGAAGCCCTCGAGCGCGTCGCGCTTCAAGTAGAACGTCACGCTCGCGTCGATGCCGCCGAACTGCATGCGCGAATCGTCGCAGCGCCGGTCCGCCGCCCGCGTCGGCCATTCGAGTGGCCGGCAGTGGGCGTCGGGAAAGCGCTGCTTGATCTGCTTCTCGCTCGCGCCGAGCGTCACGTCATTGACGTCGTAGGCGGCGAAGGCGCTGCCGATGAGCAGCAAAAGAAAAGGGGTCAGAGCAATTTTCCTGTAACACCTAAGGCCGCGCACGAACGTGTTACAGGAAAATTGCTCTGACCCCATTTATTTTCACATCGCGATGAGGCGGCCGCCGAGCATCGAGAGGCGCGCGGCCATGATGGCGAGGAAGGCTTCGTTGAAGCGCGCGCGGCAGGATTCGGAGAGCGCGTCGACGTCCTGCACGCGCATGCGCATCGCCCAGCTCGGCTCGATCGCGGTGATGGTGGCGCTGCGCGGCTGGCTGTCGCGCCGCGCGTAGGCCATCTCGCCGACGCACTCGCCGGCGCTCACCGCGTTCAGCAGCTTGCCGCGCTGCGTGACGCTGAGCAGGCCGGAGGCGAGCACGAAGAGGTGCTCATCGGGCGTGCCCTCCTGGATCAGCACGGCGCCCGCCGGATGCTGCTCCCAGCGCGAGGCGCGCACCGCCTCCCAGAGCTCGACGTCGCTGAAGCGCTTGAAGAAGGCCAGGCGGCGCGAGGCGCTGAACTTCTCGGCGTCCGACAGATCCTGCGAGCCGCGCTGCTGGCCGAGGAGCCGCGCGAGCGCCTCGGCGAATTCGTCCCAGCTCGAGTAGCGCTCGTCGCGCGTCTTGCCGAGCGCGCGCAACACCACCTCGTCGAGCGCGGCCGGCACGCCGCTCCGCACCTGCGAGGGCGAGGGCGGCGTGGAGTTCAGGATGCTGTCGACCAGCTCGTAGGTCGTCGTGCCGTTGAAGGGCCGCGCGCCGGTCAGCAGGTGGTAGAGCACGCCGCCGAGGGAGAACATGTCGGTGCGAAAGTCGACCTCGTCGCCCTTCATCTGCTCGGGCGACATGTAGCCGGGCGAGCCGACGCCCGACACCTGCGTGACGTCGCTCCGCGCGAGCTGCGCGGCGCCGAAATCCGATACCTTGATCTCGAGCTGGCCCGCAGTCGCTCCCCTGGTGAGGATGTTCGCCGGCTTGACGTCGCGATGCACGACGCCGAGCGTGTTGGCGAACTCGAGCGCCTTGCAGCACTTGTAGCCGATCTCGACCGCGAGCGTCGGATCGAGCAGCGCGGCCGGGTCGCAGTACTTCGTCAGCGGCGGCCCGTCGACCACCTCCATGACCAGGTAGCGCAGCGGGTCGCCCTGGGTCACATCCTCGAGGCCGGCGTCGAGGATGCTGACGATATGCGGGTGACGCAGCTTCCCGGCGAGCGCCGCTTCGTTCTGGAAGAAGCGCAGCTGCCGGCGCGCCTGCTCCGGATCGCTCGAGAGCGTCTCCAGCACCTTGATCGCCACTTCGCGCTGGCGGAACGGATCGACCGCCAGGTAGACCGAGCCGGTCGCGCCCTTGCCGAGCATCTGCTTGACTTCGTACTTTCCGACTTTGGCGAGCATCTCACGCTGTGGGTACGTTGCGAGCGAACGCATCGTACAGGTCGAGCATCCGGTCGCGCCACCCGTAGAGAGGATCCGAAGTGTTAAAGATCTCCTGCGGGCTCATCACGCGCGCCCATTGCACGACCGAGAACAAGATGTAGTCGGCATACGCCGGAGCGGAGCCGCAGATAAATGCCTGGCGTTTCAGCGCGGCGTGCATCGGCTCGAGGACTTTTTGCACGCGCTCGAGCGCCTGCGGCCGCCGCGTGCGCGCTTCCTCGAGCGTGCATTTCAGGAAGCCTTCGAACTGCTGACGGAAATAAGTCTCATCGGCCGCATCGACTCGCTCGTGCACGTCGGCCACGATCACCGGCATCATCGCCGGCACCACCCCGCGATCGACCCAGGTGTTGAACGCCTGCGTCACGCCGCGCCCGATCTCGCCGCCGAAGAGCGTGGGCCTGTCCGCGTAGCGGTCCTCCAGGTACTCGGCGATCTTCCACGAGTCACGCACGACGGTTTCACCGTCCTTGATGATCGGCACCGTCTTGCCGCCGGAGAAGGCGATCGCCGCCTTGTCGCTCATCGCCACCGGTCGGCTCTCGAACGCGAGGCCCTTGTGCTTGAGCGCCATGCGCGCGCGCCAGGAGTACAGGCTGTAGCGGCGCCCGCCTTTGCCGCCCAGTTCCCACAGCGTGATCACGCGGCCTTCTTCACTCCGGTGTCCTGCACTTCATGGCTGTCGGGCCGCGCCTTGATGCGCAGGTCCTTCTGCTCGGCGCGCTCGCGGGCGGCATTGCGGTAGGCCTGGTCGCGGCCGGAAAGGTACTGCGGCGGCCAGTACTGGCCCATGTGCTGGTACCAGGCCGAGGCCTGCAGCGTGAAGTAGGGATTCGCAAGGTGCGGGCGCGCGAGCGCGACGAGATCGGCCTTGCCGGCGGCGAGCAGCGTATTGACCTGGTCCGGCGTGGTGACCGCGCCGACGGTCATGGTGGCGATGCCCACCTCATTGCGTACCCAGTCCGCGTACGACGCCTGATACATCCGCCCATAGACCGGCTTCTGATGCGGCACCGTCTGCCCGGTCGAGCAATCGATCATGTCGCAGCCCGCGTCCTTCAGCATGCGCGTCGCCGCAATCAGGTCCGTTCCGCTCAGCCCGCCCGGCACCCAGTCGGTCGCCGAGATGCGCGCCGACATCGGCTTCCTGGCCGGCCACACTTCGCGGCACGCAAGCCACACTTCCAATGGGAAGCGCATGCGGTTCTCAATGCTGCCGCCATAGGCGTCGGTGCGCCGGTTGGTTAGCGGCGAGATGAAGCTGGCGAGCAGGTAGCCGTGCGCCATGTGCAGCTCGAGCATGTCGAAGCCCGCCTGGTCGGCGTAGCGCGTCGAGCGCACGAAGTCCGCGACCACCTTGTCCATGTCGGCGCGGCTCATCTCCTTGGGCACCTGCGAGACGCCCTCGTAGTACGGAAGGGGGGAGGCCGACATCACGGGCCAGTTGTCCTTCTCGAGGGGATAGTCCATGCGTTCCCAGCCGAGCTGGGTCGAGCCTTTGCGGCCGGAATGGCCGAGCTGCATACACATCTTCGCTTTGGAGTTGGCGTGGCAGAAGTCGACGATGCGCTTGAAGGCATCGCGCTGCGTCTCGTTCCAGAGGCCGGTATCCCCAGGCGAGATGCGCGCCTCGGGCGACGGGCAGGTCATCTCGACGTACACGAGCCCGGCGCCGCCGACCGCCCTGCCGCCGAGGTGCACGAAGTGCCAGTCACCCGGCACGCCGGCCACCGCCGAGTACTGATCCATCGGCGAGACCACCACGCGGTTCGCCACCACCATGTCGCGCAGCCGGAACGGCGTGAACATCGGCACCGGCGGGTTGTCGACGTCGATGTCGAAGCCCTGCTTCCTTACCCGGTGGGCGAACCAGCGATGGACCCGGCGCACGAAGGCCTCGTCGCGCAGCTCGAGGTTCTCCCACGTGATCTGCTTGGAGCGCGACATCACGCCGAAGGCGAACTGCTCGGGCTCCATGCCCCAGTAGCGCTTGAGGTGCTCGAACCAGGCGAGCGAGACGTTGGCGGCGTGCTGGGTTTTCTCCACCTCCTCGCGACGCGCCGTATCGTAATTTCTCAATGCGGCCTTGACGTCCCCGTGGGTGCGGCACGCTTCATACAGCGCGATGGCGTCTTCCATCGCCAGCTTGGTCCCCGAGCCGATGGAGAAATGGGCGGTGGCTTTCGCATCGCCGACGAGCACCGCATTGCCGCGCACCCAGGTCTTGTTGGTGATATTCGGGAAGTTGCGCCAGAGCGAGCGGTTGGCGGTCAGCGGATGGCCGTCGAGCTCCTCGGCGAACACGCGCTCGAGCACCGGCAGCATGTCCGTTTCGCTCAATTTATCGAAGCCGAAGTTGCGCCACGTCGGCTCGTCCATCTCGATCACCCAGGTCGAGCGGTTGGGCTCGTACTGGTAGACGTGCGCGAGCAGCACGCCTTCCTTGGTCTCGCGGAAGAAGTACTTGAACGCATCCAACGAGCGCGTCGATCCGAGCCAGGTGAACTTGTTCGGCCTGAGATCCACGCTCGGCTGGAAATGGTCCTTGTACTTCTCGCGGATGCGGGAATTGATCCCGTCGGCGACGACGATCAGATCGGAATCGGCAAATTCCTCCAACCCCTCGACCTCGCGCTGGAAGCGCATCTGCACACCGAGCTCGCGGCCGCGGTCCTGCAGGATATTGAGCAGTGCCACCCGGGAACAGCCGCAAAAGCCATTGCCGCCTGAGCGCAGTGTTTGACCCTTGTAAACCACGTCCACGTCGCCCCAGTAGGCGAAGCGGCGGCGGATGCGCTCGTAGGTCACCGGGTCGTAGGCCTTGAACGTGTCGAGCGTCTGGTCGGAGAAGACCACGCCGAAGCCGAAGGTGTCGTCCGGCCGGTTGCGCTCGTACACGGTGATATCCCAGCGCGGCCACGCCTTCTTCGCGAGCAGCGCGAAGTACAAGCCGCCAGGCCCTCCTCCGATGACGGTCACTCTCATGTGGCCTCCGGAATTACCGCCGTCGCTTCGATCTCCAGGCGCGCTTCGGGCTCGATCAGCCCGCCGACCTGCACCACTGCCATGGTCGGGAAATGCCGGCCCATGAGCGCGCGGTAGGCGATGCCGACGTCCTTGAGCGCGCCGAGGTACTCCTGCTTGTCGAGCACGTACCAGGTGAGCCGCACGATGTGCTGCGGCTTGCCGCCCGCCTCGGCCAGCACGTCGATGATGTTCTTCAGCGCCTGGCGGAACTGGCCGGCGAAGTCGAGCGCCTGCCACTTGCCCTCGCCGGTCCAGCCGACCTGGCCGGCGATGAAGACCAGCTTGCCGCTGGCGGCGATGCCGTTGGAGAAGCCCCTGGCGCGCGCCCAGCCGGGTGGCTGCAGGATCTGCATCATGATGCTTTCCTCAACTTGAACCGCTGCACCTTGCCGGTCTCCGTGCGCGGCAGCGAATCGATGAACGCGATGGCGCGCGGGTACTTGTAGGGCGCGATGGCCTTCTTCACGTGCTCCTGGAGCTCACGCACGGTGCCCTCCCCGGCGGCGTGGCCCTCTTTCAGCACCACGAAGGCCTTCACGATCGTGCCGCGCTCTTCATCCGGCCAGCCGACGACGCCGCACTCGGCGACCGCGGGATGCGAAAGCAGCGCCACCTCCACCTCCGGCCCGGCGATGTTGTAGCCCGCCGAGATGATCATGTCGTCGGTGCGCGCCTGGTAGAAGAAATAGCCGTCCTGGTCCATCAGGTAGGCGTCGCCGGTCACGTTCCAGCCGTGCTGTACATAGTTCTTCTGCCGCTCGTCGGCGAGATAGCGGCACCCGGTCGGCCCCTTCACCGCCAGCTTGCCAACTACGCCGGGCTTGCACGGGTTGCCGTCCTCGTCCAGCACGGTGGCTCGATAGCCGGGGATCGCATGGCCGGTGGCACCGCGCCGCACGCGCTCGGGCGTGTGCGAGATGAAGATGTGCATCATCTCGGTCGAGCCGATGCCGTCGACGATCTCGATGCCGGTCGCCTCCTTGAACGCCTGGCGCGTCGGATCGGCCAGCGCTTCGCCGGCGGAGACGCAGGTCTTCAGGCTGCGCAGGTCGAAGTCCTTGGCCAGCGCCGACATCTGCCGGTACATGATCGGCGTGGTGAAGCAGGTGTTGGCCCTGAAGCGCTCGATCGTCTCGAGCAGCGTCTCCGGCGTGTGCTTCTCCACCAGCACGGTGGAGGCGCCGTAGCGCAGCGGGAAGCACAGCATGCCGCCCAGGCCGAAGGTGAAGGCGATCGGCGGCGTGCCGCAGACGATGTCGTCCTTCTGCATCCGCATGATCGAGCGCGGGAAGCAGTCGCACTGCGCGATCACGTCGCGATGGAAGTGCATCGTGCCCTTCGGCTTGCCGGTCGTGCCCGAGGTGAAGGCGATCAACGCGACATCGTCGGACGCGGTCGGCACGTTGCCGAAGGTGAGCGGCTGGCGCAGCGCCAGGTTGTCGAGGGAGTCCGGCGCGTCTTCGTACCAGTACTTGACGTTCTGCAGCGTCGGGCAGTTGGGCAGCGCGAGGTCGAGCTCCTCCTGCAAGCGCTTGTCGCAGAGCGCGTGCGTGATCTCGGCCTTGGTGACGATCTCCGTGAGCTCCTTCGCGCGGAGCAGCGGCATCGTCGCCACGCAGACGCCGCCGGCCTTCATCACCGCGAACCAGCACGCGGCCATGACCGGGTTGTTCGGCCCGCGCAGGAGCACGCGGTTGCCGGGCTTGAGTCCCATCTCGCGCACCAGCACGTTGGCGAACCGGTTCGCCTGCGTGAAGAGCTGCGTATAGGTGCACTCGCCGTCCGGCGAGCGCAGCGCGATGCGGTGGCCGTGGCCGCGCGTCACCGGCTTGTCGAGGAGCTCGGTGGCGCAGTTCATGCGCGCCGGGTATTTGAGCTCCGGCAGCTCGAAGAGCAACTCGGGCCACTGGCTGCGCGGCGGCAGGTTGTCGCGCGCGAAGGTGTCGCTGTGGGCGGTGTAACTCATGATTTCAGCAGATCCTTGGCGATGATCAGTTTCTGCACTTCGGTCGCTCCCTCGTAGATCCGCAGCGCCCGCACTTCGCGATAGAGGCGCTCGACCGGGTGGCCGCGCATCACGCCCAGGCCGCCGCAGATCTGCACGGCGTCGTCGATCACCTGCTGCGCTGCCTCGGTGGCGTACATCTTGGCCATGGCGGCTTCGCGCGTCACCCTCGCCTTCTGCACGTCGCGCGTCCAGGCCGAGCGATAAGCCAGGAGCGCCCCCGCGTCGATCGCGGTGGCCATGTCGGCGAGCTTGCCTTGCGTGAGCTGGAAGTCGGCCAGCGTCTGGCCGAACATCTTCCGGCCCTTGGACTGGGCCAGCGCGTCATCCAGCGCGCGGCGCGCGAAGCCGAGCGCCGCGGCGGCGACCGTCGTGCGGAAGATATCGAGGTTGCGCATGGCGAGCTTGAAGCCGCCACCAGGATCCCCCAACAACGCGCCACGGGACCCCTTGAACTTCACCACGGCCATCGGGTGCGGCGCGACGATGTCGATGCGCTCGCTCGCGTCCACGTCCTTCGCGTCGACGACGAAGGCGCTGATGCCTTCGTCCGCTTTCGCGAACGTCACATAGAAGTCCGCGATGCCGCCGTTCGAGATCCAGGTCTTGGTGCCGTCGAGCACCCAAGTGTCGCCCTGGCGCCTCGCGCGCGCGGTCATCGCCTGCACGTCCGAGCCGGCGTCGGGCTCCGACAGCGCGAATGCGGCGATGGCGTCGCCGCGGGCGGCGGGCGCGAGGTACTTCTTCTTCAGCGCATCACTTCCCGCGAGGACGATGGGGCCGCTGCCCAGCCCCTGCATCACGAACGAGAAGTCCGCCAGGCCGGCGTGATAGGCGAACACCTCGCGCAGCAAGGCGATCGAGCGCACGTCGTGCGCATCGGTCACCGCGTGGTTGAGATATCCGGCGCAGCCGAGGTCCTGCACCAGGCGCTTGCAGATCGCATCCGCATCGTCGCCATGCGCGTGAGCCAGGTTCTCGTGCGCCCAGGCATCGGCCTCCGCGGCGAGCTTCGCGTGGCGCGACTCGAAGAACGGCCAGCCGTAATGCGCGAACCGGTCCACTAGTCGCCCTCGAACTTCGGTTTCTGCTTGGCCACGAACGCCTCATACGCGCGGCGGAAATCCTTGTTCTGCATCAGGATCGCCTGCGCCTGCGCTTCCATTTCGATCGCTTCGTCGATGCCGGCGTTCCATTCCTGGTGCAGCATCTTCTTCGTCATTGCATGCGCTGCCGTGGGTCCCGTCGCGAGCGCCTGTGCCGCCTCCATCGCCGCCGGCAGTACCGGGTCGCTGACGGCGTTGAAGAAGCCCCATGCGTGGCCTTCCTCGGCGCTCATCGAGCGGCCGGTGTACAGGAGTTCCGCGGCGCGTCCCTGGCCGATGATCCGCGGCAGCATGGCGCAGGCGCCCATGTCGCAGCCGGCGAGGCCGACGCGCACGAAGAGGAACGCGGCCTTTGCGCCTGGCGCGGCGTAGCGCAGGTCGCACGCCATGGCAAGGATCGCGCCCGCGCCGGCGCAGACACCATCCACTGCCGCGATGAGCGGCTGCGGACAGTGGCGCATGGCCTTTACCAGATCCCCGGTCATGCGCGTGAAGTCGAGGAGCTGCGGCATGGTCATCTTGGTGAGCGGGCCGATTATCTCGTGCACGTCGCCGCCCGAGCAGAAGTTGCCGCCCTCGCCGCTCAGCACGATCGCGCGTATGGCCGGCGCGTGCACCATCGCGCGGAAATGCTCGCGCAGCTCGGCGTACGAATCAAAGGTGAGCGGGTTCTTGCGGTCAGGACGGTTGAGCGAGACAACGCCGACCCTGCCCTCGACGCGCCAGCCGAAATGCTTCGGGTTCATGGTGTGACCTCCACGGCGTGCTCCTTGGCCTTCGCCAGCAGGCGAAGAAGATCATCCTGCTCGCGGCGCGAGAGGCCGGAGAGCAGCCCGACGACCCACGCCTCGTGCTCGCGCGCCCATTCGGTGAACGTGCGCTCGCCGGCGCGCGTCAGGCGGATGCGGAAGGCGCGGCGGTCGGCGGGCTCGTCGAGCCGCTCGACCAGGCCTTCCTTCTCGAGCTGGTCGACGATTGCGGTGATGTTGCCGCCCGTGACCATCAACAGGCGCGAGAGCTCGCTCATCTTGAGGCCCTCGGGATGGCGCTCGAGCTGCGCCAGAAGGTCGAAGCGCGGCAGCGTGGTGCCGAACTGCTCGCGCAGCCGCGAGCGCACCACGCGCTCGATCATCTGGGTGCAGGTGAGAAGGCGCAGCCAGATGCGGAGCGCCCGGTGGTCGTCGGAGCGGGCGATGGTTTCACGATCGGTATAGAGAACCGCCATGGGGATGCTCCAAGCCTGAATAGATCAAGCCTAAAGCATCTCGGCGCCGCTGTCACGCTACACTGCGGGACAGGAGGAGCACCCATGTCGAGCGACCACCGCCGTCGTTTCCTGCAGTTCCTTGCCGCCAGCCCGTTTGCCAGTACTGCCTGGGCGCAACTGCTGCCGAAGTCGCGGGTCTCGGACCCGGCCATGTGGGCGCCGCTCGAGCCGGACAAGCTGATCAAGAGCCCGAAAGAAGCGATCAACGTCTTCGACTTCGAGCCGGTCGCCCGCCAGAACGTGCCGCCGGCGCACTTCGGCTACATGGCATCCGGGATCGACGATGAGGTGACGCTGCGCGCGAACCGCGAGGGGTTCCTGAAGTTCCAGCTGCGGCCGCGGCGCCTGGTCGACGTGTCGAAGGTCGACATGAGCACCGACATCCTCGGCACCCGCTACCCGACGCCGATTATCGTCGCGCCGGTGGGCGGCCAGAAATCGTTCCACGCCGAAGGCGAGATCGCGACCGCCAAAGCCGCCAAAGCCGGCAACCACCTGATGATCCTGTCGACCGCGACCACGAGCGGCGTCGAAGAGGTGACCGCCGCGCGCGGCGCGCCGGTCTGGTACCAGCTCTACGCCACCAACAAATGGGACGTGGCCAAGGGCATGGTGACGCGCGCCGAGAAAGCCGGCTGCCCGGTCGTGGCGGTGACCGTAGACCGAAGCGGCGGGCGCAACCAGGAGACGCTTTTCCGGCTGCAGCGCACCGATGCGCGCCAATGCGATAGCTGCCACGACCGCTCTAGCCTGCAGGCCAACCTGAAACGGCGCTCGATGTACGAGGGCCTCGACGTGACCGGCCTGACCAACACGCAGTCGTCGAACATGACCTGGGACTTCCTCAAGCGGCTGCGCGACACGACGAAGATGAAGATCGTGCTCAAAGGAATACTGGCGCACGAGGACGCGGTGCTCGCGGTGCAGAACGGCATGGACGGGATCATCGTCTCGAACCACGGCGCGCGCAGCGAGGACAGCGGCCGCTCGACGATCGACGCGCTGCCGGAGATCCTCGAGGCGGTGAAGGGCCGCATGCCGGTGCTGGTGGACAGCGGCTTCCGGCGCGGCACCGACATCGTCAAGGC
>DASQAW010000372.1:0-9113 GCA_035635495.1 Burkholderiales bacterium | reverse complement strand
TGGGGCAGTTCTATCTGGTCTTTGCCGACCGCGAGAACGCCGGACCGGGCACGCTGCGCCTCGCGGAGATCATCCACGAGATGGTGAAAGCGGAGTGCGCTACCGCCGGCGCTTCTTAGCCCTGCGCTTCCTGGTTTTCTTACGGCGCACGTGCTCGGGCAGCTTCCTCTTTCCCGCTTAGGAGCTGGGCAAATTTGCGTCGTTGCGCCCGGGACTTGACCGCCATCAGCGAGGGCGCCGGAACCACTTAGTGATGATCGCCTTGTACCCGGCCTTGACCGGCGTGCCGTGGTGGAGCGTGTCGTAGTTCGGCGTGCCGTCGGCGCGCAGGTTGTTCCAGAGCACGGCCATCCCGGCCTTCGGCGGAATCGACAGCCCGATGTTGACGAACGCGGTCTCGCCGCCTCTTTCCACGTCGTTCAGGTAGATCATGAAGGTCCAGGTGCGCTGTCCCAGGGTGCGCGTCGAATTGCGCTCGAGCTCGTACGGCTCGAAGTAGTCGGTGTGCGGCTTGAACTCCTGCGTCACCTCGTAGTACTGCCCCTGGCTCGGCTCGGACATCGAGGGATCGATGCCCATCGCGCCGCAGATCCGCTCGTCGAGCACGCGCACCGCCGGCTCGCCGCCGACCAGGTCGCAGGTGCGGCTCGTACGGAACGAGGAGTCCGCCGTGCCGTCGTGGCTGATGGTCGAGGGGCGCAGCCTCTCCTTGATGATCTCGGCCAGCTCCTCGCATTCCTCGCGCTTGAGGAAGCCCTCGGCGGTGTAGAGCTCGATCCGGTCCGAGGGGAAGCGCTTCAGCGCGACGCGGCGGATATTGAGCGCCCGCTCGGCCACCTCGGGGGCGAAGCCCTCGCGCACGAGCGTGTTGAAGAGATCGGTGGTCGAGCAGCCGCGCTGGATGTTCTGCGTGACCCAGTCATGCCATTCCTGCGGAAAGTCGGTGCGTGCCATCCGGAATGGACAGCGGCGGGGGCTACGGGTTCTGCCTGAGGGCTTTGTCGGCGGCGATGGCCAACCCTGCGCCGATCAGCCGCGAAATCACAAAGGCCGGCACGTTCGCCAGGCCGATGCCGGCAAATGTCGCCGTAAAGCCACGCGCCAAGGTGACCGCCGGGTTGGCGAAGGAGGTGGACGCCGTAAACCAGTAGGCCGCGGCAATGTAGCTGCCGACCGCGAACGGCGCCGCCCACGCCGTCTTGCGGTCGAGCGACAGCACCAGGAAGACCAGGCCGAACGTCGCCACGGCCTCGCTCAGCCACTGGCCCGGGCTGCTGCGCACCGTGACCGAGGCTTGCAACAGCGGCAGATCGAACATGGCGTGCGCGGCGAGCACACCGAGCAGGGCGCCCACGAACTGGGCGGCGACATAGCCCGCGAGGCGGGCGGCCGGAAAATCTCCGCGTAACGCGAGCGCGCCGCTCACTACCGGATTGAAATGCGCGCCCGAGCGCGGCGCGAAGGCGATGATCAGCGCGATCAAAGATCTAGCTTTTTCTTCAGCGCGAGGCGCTCGAGTTTTTCGAGGGGCAGGGCGAGGAAGAGATCGGCGCGCCGCGCGAGCGCGGTGAACGCCTGCTTGAAGGCGCGCCGCTTGTCCTCGTCCGTTCCCCGCACGGCTGCGGGGTCGGGCACGCCCCAATGCGCCGTCACGGGATGGCCCGGCCACACCGGGCAAACCTCGGCCGCCGCGGAATCGCAGACGGTGAAGACGAAATCCATCTTCGGCGCACCCGGGAGCGCGAACTCATCCCAACCTTTCGAGCGCAAGCCCTCGGTGGGCAGCGTGCTTTTCTGCAACAGCTCTATCGCGAATGGGTTGACGCGTCCGGCGGGCTGGCTGCCGGCGCTGAAGGCGCGGAAGCGTCCGCGCGCCGCGTGGTTTAGATAGGCCTCGGCGAGAATCGACCTCGCCGAGTTGCCGGCGCAGAGAAACAGGACCGACTTCATCGCGCGCAGCACGCGGCGGCGGTCTCCTTCTGCGGTGTGGAGCGCGTGTCCTCGCCGTAGACCGGCACGCCGTCGAGCGTGTGGAACGACTCCCACGCGATGCCCTGCGGATCGATCGTCCAGTACTTGTCGCTCTTCGCATAGCAGCACGACGCGTTCTTCTGCGCGGTGGTCGCGACGTCGGCCTGCGCGAGGCGCGAGCCGATCTCCTCGAGCTCCTCGCCGCTCTCGGCCTGCAGCCCGAGGTGATCGACGCCTTTCCGTGGCGAGCGGTCAGAGATGGCGAAGTTGATGCGCGGATCGTCCAGCATCCACTTCGCGTAATCGTCCTTCTTCACCGCCGGCGGAGTGCCGAAGAGCGTCGAATAGAAGCGGATGCTTTGCTCGAGGTCATGCACTGCGACGTGCACGTGAAACCGTTTCATTGCGGGCTCCTTTCGTGGATGGTGCGCATGAGCGCCCACCGCAGCAGTTCTCGGTGAGGTAGCCCACGAGCTGGTTCATGTTCTGGAAATCGGCGCTGTAGATGACGAAGCGGCCCTCCTGCCGGCTGCGGACCAGGCCCGTGCGGGCAAGGTGTGCAAGATGGAATGAGAGCGTCGCAGGCGGCAGGGCGAGCTCTTCGCCAATGCGGCCGGCCGCCAGACCCGCCGGACCCGCCTCCACCAGCAGACGGTAGGCCTTGAGCCGGGTTTCCTGAGCGAGGGCGGCTAGTGAATCGACGATCCGCGTCATTTCCATATTTCCAGAATGATGGAAATGTAGCTGCTTGTCAAGCGGTGCTTGAGGAGCGCGACCTCAGGCGTCCGGCGGCTCAGTCTCATGCTGGAACTCCCTCTTTCGACTCAAGTTACGGTGCACCGGCGGTTGTAACAAATCTCGGCGGAGCCGGAGGTATCGGTCATACTCGCGTCGCGCGCGGCTAACGCTCCATAACCCGATCGCCGAGCGCGCCGGCGACCAAACGAGGAGGCCGTGTGAAACGGAAGAAGGCCAAGAAGTCCAGCAAGAAAAAGTAACCGGCAAGGACCGATCCGCGCCTTGAACGGAGCGGATCGGTCAGGGGCCGTCACAGGCGAATAGTCAGGGAGAGCGATGCCATGTTGGACAAGCGCGGGAAGCAGGCAGCGAAAGAGCGGCGCAAGCTGGACAGGAAGCTGGCCAGGCTGCAGCGCAAGCTCGAGAAAATCCAGAAACGGTTCGCCAAGAAGCGAGGCGAGCTCGAGCGCCGCTTGGCCCAGTTGGTCGCCCGCACTGGCAAGGCGCGCAAGGCGAAAGCCCGCAAGCCCAAGGCCAAGGCCGCGCGCGCACCCGTCGCGAAGAAGAAAGTCGCGAAGCGCGCCGCACCGCGCCGCGAGGCCCCCGAGCCCCTGCTCGCCGAGCGCACCCCGGCACCGCTGGGCGCCACGCCCCCGGCGTCCATTTTCGACCCCGTGAGATCCGCCGGGGCCGCCTAGACTCGCCGCCGGTCCCGCCGTAGCGCTCGACGCAGCCGCTCGATCTGCTGCTCGTTGATCCGACCGCCTTTGAATACCGCCGAGCGCGCGGTGTTGACGCCGACGACGGCGATTTCATCGTCGACGAATGCCGGCTCGACCTCGCGCGACGAGGTACGCGCGCCAGAGGCAAGGAATGCGCCCGCGCGCCTTAGAATCCGCGCATGGACATGCTCGAGCGCGGACTATCGGATGAACAGCGGATGATGCGCGAGAGCTGCCGCGCGTTCGTCGATGACTTCGTCACGCCCTTCATCCGCAAGAACTGGCAGCGCGAATGGTTGATGGACCCCGATGCGCGCCTGCCGTCCGAAATCCTCGAGCAGGCCGACCGCATCGGCATCCGCACGCTCGCCGTGCCCGAGGAGTACGGCGGCACGCAGCTCGATGCGGCGAGCGAGGTGCGGACCTTCGCCCTGATCGCCGAGGAGATCGCGCGCGGCGACTCGGGCCTCGCCGACAAGCTGGTGCAGAACTGGAAGGTGTCGGTCTTGCTGCGCAAGTTCGCGCCAAAGCACCTGCAGGACCGGTGGTTCCCGCGCCTGGTGAAGGAGCCGTCGTTCCTGCTTGCGCACTGCCTCACCGAGCCGCGCGGCGCCTCCGATCGCTGGCTGCCGTACAACGTGCCCGAGGCGGCGATGCATACCAAGGCGGTCGCCGACGGCGGCCACTGGGTGATCAACGGTCGCAAGCAGTTCATCAGCAACGGGTACGACGCCGGCCTGTTCGTCGTGTATGCGAACACCAATCCGAAGGTCGGGATGATGCAGGGCACGTCGAGCTTCCTGGTACCGCGGGAGACGAAGGGCCTGACCATCGCGCGCTGCAATGAGACCATCGGCTGCCGCTTCATGAACAACGGCGAGCTGGCGTTCGAGGACCTGCGCGTGCCGCAGGACCACCTGCTGGTCGAGGGCGACGCGCTCGGCAAGGCCGGCATCTATTTCCGGCCCGGCAAGATCATCCAGGCGGCGAAGAACCTCGGCGTCGGCATGGCGGCGTACGAGCGCACCGCCGAGTACGTGCAGCACTACGTGCAGGGCGGCAAGATCCTGATCAAGCACCAGGCGGTCGCGCTGCGGCTCGCCGACATGGCGACGCGCGTCTCCGCGGTGCGCGCGCTCGTGCGCGAGGCGGCGCTCGCGGTGGACGAGGGCGCGGCCGACGCCGACACGCTCTGCAACATGGCCAAGGTGTTCGCGTCCGAGGAGATCATGAAAGTCGCCCAGCACGCGATGGAGCTGCACGGCGGCAACGGCGCAATGCTCGACTTCGGCGTCGAGAAGCTCTTCCGCGACGCCTCGATCTTCCTGCACATGGACGCGACCGCCGACATCTCGCGCTTCAAGATCGTGAAGTCGATGTTCCCGCAGACGGCCGGCGCCTACGCCGGCAAAGAAGACTAGGTTTTAGAGGCGCCGGTCCAGCCGTGCGCGGTGATGTCGAAGGCGATGCCGTCGGGGTCGTGGTACTTCACCTCGTAGAAGCCGCCGCCCTCGGCGGGCTCGCCCATCCAGTGCACGCCGCCCGCGGCCTCGATCGCCTCGCGCGTCGCGGCGACGTCCTCGACGATGAAGCCGAAGTGATGCACGCCGACGTGGGTGGGTCCCAGTTTCCCCGCGTAGTGCTCCTTCTTGTAGTGAAGGAGGGCGAGGTTCATCACGCCGTCGGTGAGGTACACGCCGTGCGCGCCTTCCCAGTCCGTGGTGCCGACGCGCCGCAGGCCGAGCGCCTGGATATAGAACTCTGCCGCCTTCTCCGGATCCGGCACGGTGATCGCGATGTGGCGCAGCTTCGCCATCAGCGGATCGGGCACGCCACGGTGTTGACGCCGAGGTAGATCTCGCGCAGGAACAGCCCCAGGCTGCCGATCAGCGCCAGCATCGCCAGCACGAAGAGGACGGCGACGAGCTGCGAAAGGTCGGCCGCCATGAGCGCATCCAGGAACGCGATGGCGATGAGCAGGCAGATGAGCAGCGCCGCGGCCACTGCGAGCAGGATCGCGGTGTAGATGAGCCGCACGCGGCGCTGGACGTAATGCAGCTCGGCCTGGGCGTCGGTACAGAGGGCAGCGTCCAGCTTGGGCAGCGCGGCGACCAGCGTGCGGCGCCGGTCGACCGAGCGGCCGAGGCGGTTCACCAGGACGTTGAGGATCGTGCCCACCGCCGTCAGCAGGAACACCGGCGCGATGGCGAGCTGGATGACGTGGGTGACGTCGCCGAATGCCAAGCTGAGTGGCATGATGGGGACATTATGCTCGACGCGGTGATTCGCCCTCGCACGCGCGACCTCGGCGACGGCTTCCAGGTGCGCCGCGCGCTGCCGGCGGCCGAGCGGCGCAGCGTCGGGCCGTTCGTGTTCTTCGACCAGATGGGGCCGGTGGCGCTCGCGCCCGGCAAGGGCCTCGACGTGCGGCCGCATCCGCATATCGGCCTCGCGACGGTGACCTACCTCTTCGAGGGCGAGATCCTGCACCGCGACAGCCTCGGCACCGTGCAGCCGATCCGCCCGGGCGACGTCAACTGGATGACGGCCGGCCGCGGCATCGCGCACTCGGAGCGCACGCCGCCGGAGTTGAGGACTCGCGGCTCCGGCATCTTCGGTATCCAGCTCTGGGTCGGCCTGCCGCGCGCCGACGAGGAGGCCGAGCCCGCCTTCGTGCACGCCGATGCGGCGCAACTGCCGATGGCGGGCGAAGGCGTTCGCGTCATCCTCGGCGAATGGCGCGGCGCGCGCTCGCCGGTGCCGACGCTGAGCCGGATGTTCTACGCCGATGCCGCGCTTCCACAGGGCGCGAGCTTCGAGCTCGATTTCCCGTACCCGGAGCGCGCTGTCTATGTCGCGGCGGGCACCATCGACTGCGCCGGCAGAACGTTCGACGCTGGCCAGCTCCTGGTCTTTGCCGGAAGCGAGAGCATCGAGGCGAAGACAGAGGCCCGCGTGCTGCTCCTGGGCGGCGAGCCGCTCGACGGCCAGCGCTACATCTGGTGGAACTTCGTTTCGAGCCGCAAGGAGCGCATCGCGCAGGCGGCGGACGACTGGCAGGCGCGCCGCTTCGCGGCGATCCCCGGCGAGACCGAATTCATCCCGTTGCCGGGAAACGGATTACGCATCGTCGACTATCCGTAGCTTGCTGTTACGCAAGGCTCGCCGCTTGCTACCGTTTGGCTCATGCCGGCCGCGCGCCGCGCCAGAACTGGCGCTGGTATGCGCGGTCGACACTAGGCGGCGAGAGTGCATCGATGAAAAAGGGTTTTTACAGCGCTGGCAACCCGAGATCGCCGGGGAGAGTGCCGGCTGCGCCGCTACCTCCGGAGCAGACGAAGGAGGTCGCTAAACCCGCGCGCCGCACGTGGCGCGATCTCTACAAGCGTCACGAAAAGTCTTTTTTCTTCACATTTGGCGCTGCGCTGGCCGCAGGTCTGGTCGCACTGCATGGCGCCATCGCCACGGCGCCGTTGCAAATCACGCAGGAAGACATCGACCATGCGGTCGCGCGCACACTGGAGACCAGGCCCGTCCCGTCGCCGGCGATGAAGGCCTACCAGGCGGTGCGCGCCTCGATCGTGCGCGTCAGCGCCTCAGGCCCCACCGCGGGCGACGGCGTGGGTTACGACGAATCCATGCACCGCGCCACCGGCAGCGGCGTGGTGATCATCGACCGCGGCGTGATCCTCACCAGCCTGCATGTCGTCGCGGGCTCGAGCCGCGTGCGTGTGCTGTTCGAGGACGGTCTCGAGTCCGAAGCGGCGATCATCAGCACGCAGCCGGAGAACGACCTCGCCGTGCTGCAGGCGCAGCGGATTCCCGACGACCTGCAGGCGGCGACGCTGCGCTCGGCGAAGCACCTGATCGAAGGCGAGCACGTGACCGCGGTGGGCTTCCCCTTCGGCATCGGCCCCTCCGTGTCGCACGGGGTGATCTCGGGTCTCAAGCGCCAGTACCGCTCGCCCGACGGCACGCGCCAGCTCTCGAACCTGATCCAGTTCGACGCCGCGGCGAATCCCGGCAGCTCGGGCGGGCCGCTGGTCAACGCCGCGGGCGAAGTGATCGGCATCGTCACCGCGATCCTCGGCACGGCGGACAAGAACGCTTTCTCCGGCATCGCCTTCGCCGTGCCGATCGAGCTCGCGGCGGGCGCGGCAGGCCTGCCGCCGTTCTGAGATGACCTTCCTCTGGCCGGAAGGGCTCGTCGGCCTGGCGCTGGTGCCGCTGATGGTCGCGATCTACATCATGATCCTGCAGCAGCGGAAGAAGACCGCGCTCGCGTATTCCAACTTCGCGCTGGTGAAGGCGGCTCTCGGCAAAGGCGCCGGTTTCCGCCGCCACGTGCCGCCGCTCCTCCTGCTCGCCGCCTTCATCGTCATGCTGCTCGCGCTCGCGCGGCCCGCGGCGGTGGTGACGCTGCCGACGCAGCACGAGACGGTGGTCCTGGCGATCGACGTCTCGGGCAGCATGCGCGCCGACGACGTGAAGCCGACGCGGCTCGCCGCGGCGCAGGCCGCCGCGCGCGCCTTCCTCAGGGACACGCCGAGCTCCACGCGCATCGGCATCGTCGCCTTTGCCGGCAGCGCCGCGCTGGTGCAGCCGCCGACCAGGAATCGCGAGGAGCTGCTGAACGCCATCGAGCAGCTCCAGCTCCAGAACGCGACCGCCGTGGGCAGCGGCATCCTCGTCTCGCTTAAGGCTCTGTTCCCCGACCAGGACTTCGAAGTGAAGTCGCCGCAGCTCCGGGCAGGATTTGGCTCGGCGGCGGCTGGAGGCTCAGCTCGTGTGCTCGGTGCGCCGGCCAAGCCGGAGCCCAAGCCCGTGCCGCCGGGCTCGTACAAGTCGGGCGTAGTGATCCTGCTCACTGACGGCCAGACCACGACCGGTCCCGATCCGGTGGACGCGGCGCGGCTCGCGGCCGAGCGCGGCGTGCGCGTCTTCACCGTCGGCGTCGGCACGCCCGACGGCCAGATCCTCACCGGCGAAGGCTGGTCGATCCGCGTGCGCCTCGACGAGGACGCGCTCAAGGTGATCGCCGACATGACGCGCGCCGAGTACTTCTTCGCCGGCAACGCGCCCGACCTGAAGAAGATCTACGAAGGCCTCAACTCGAAGCTGGTGATGGAGCGCAAGCAGACCGAGATCACCGCGCTTTTCACCGGCATCGCCGCTTCACTGACCTTTCTCGCCGCCGCGCTCTCGCTGCTCTGGTTTAACCGCATCCTGTAGAATCCGCGCCTTTCTCCGCACCCACGGAGAAATGAGGTAATGGCGCTCATCGTCCAAAAATTCGGCGGCACCTCGGTCGGCTCGGTCGAGCGGATCAGGAACGTCGCGCGCCGGGTCGCCAAGTGGCGCGCGGCGGGGCACGACATCGTCGTCGTGCCTTCCGCGATGGCGGGCGAGACCAACCGCCTGATCGCGCTCGCCAGGGAGATCCAGGCGCATCCCGACCCGCGCGAGCTCGACGTCGTCGCCTCGACCGGCGAGCAGGTGACGATCGGGCTCCTGTCGATCGCCCTGCTCGAGCTCGGCGTCAAGGCGCGCAGCTACAGCGGCTGGCAGGTGAAGATCACGACCGACGCCGCGTACAACAAGGCGCGCATCATCTCCATCGACGAAGGCAGCATCCGTCGCGACCTGCGTGAAGGCAAAGTGGTGGTGGTCGCGGGCTTCCAG
>DASQAW010000371.1:0-5105 GCA_035635495.1 Burkholderiales bacterium | reverse complement strand
GCTCGAGGACGGCACGGTGATGACCGAGAGCGCCGCGATCCTGATCTGGCTCGGCCTGCGCTATCCGGAGAGCGGCCTGCTGCCCAAGGATCCGGCGCAGGTGATCCGCGGGCTGGTCTACGTCGCCGCGAACTGCTACTCGGCAATCGGCATCATCGACTACCCGGCGCGCTACTGCGCGCCGTGCGACGACGCGATGGGCGAGCGCATTCGCGCGGGCGCAAAGTCGCGGCTGCACGAGTACTGGCGCATCTTCGCCGATGAGTTCGGCTCGCACCTGCGCCCCGAGCAGCCCGGTGCGCTCGATCTGCTGGCCGCGGTCGTCTCCCGCTGGTCGGGCGCGAGAGCGCACGTCAAAGAGAAGCGCCCGGATTTCCACGCCATGCTGGAGAAGGTCGAAGCCGACCCGCGCATCGCCGAAATCTTCCGACGGCACTGGCCGAAAAAATAAATCAGCGCCGCGGCGGCAGCGGCGGCGGGGTGAGGCGAGGGCGGTCCTTGATCTCGGGGCGCGTGCGCTTCTCTTCGTCGATGCGCTTGAGCGCGAGGGCGAGAGCGGTCTCGAGCTGGCGGTCGCGGCCGGCGGCGTAGTCCTGCGGCGCGTTGTCGACGTCGATGTCGGGGTCGGTGCCGTAGTTCTCCACCGCCCAGCCGACGTCGGTGAACCAGAAGGAGAACTCGGGCTGCGTCACCGTCGTGCCGTCGACCAGCGGATGGCGGGGATAGATGCCGATCACGCCGCCCCAGGTGCGCTTGCCGACCAGCGGGCCGATCTTCATCAGCTTGAAGCAGTGCGAGAAGATGTCGCCATCCGAGCCGGCATGCTCGTTGGTGAGCGCCACCAGCGGGCCGAAAGCGGAGTAGGCGGGGTAGGGCGTCGGCTGCTCCCAGCGCGAGAAGTCGTAGCCGATGCGCTTGCGCGCGAGCTTCTCGAGCAGGAGCTGCGAGACGTGGCCGCCGCGGTTGTAGCGCACATCCACGATCATCCCGTCGCGCTCGCACTCGACGATGAAGTAGCGATGGAACTCGGCGAAGCCCGCGGACATCATGTCGGGCAGGTGCAGGTAGCCGACGCGCCCCTTCGACTGCTCGTGTACCCAGCGGCGGTTGCGCTCGACCCAGTCGCGGTACCGCGCGGGGACCTCGTCCTTCAGCAGCGTGGCGAGGGCGGTACGCTTGTTTTCAAACGTGAGCTCGACCTTGGCGCCGGCTTGATGCACCAGCAGTGAAGTCACCGGCCGCTCTCGCGTCACCGGCTGCCCATTCACGGCAACAATGCGCTCCCCGACCTTCGCCTCGACGCCGATGGCGTTGAGCGGCGAGTCCGAGCCCGCCTCCCACGCGTCGCCCGCGGCGATCTGGGTGATCTCGTTGCCCTTGAAGTCCGCCGCGAGCGCGCCGAGCGTCCACGCCGGGGGCTTGCGGTGGTCGCCGAGCATCTCGTAGGCATGCGAGGTGCCGAGCTCGCCGTGCATCTCCCAGACCAGGTCCGAGAGCTCGCCGCGCGTTGAAACCCGGGGAAGCAGCGCCTCGTACTTCTTCACCGCCGCCTGCCAGTCGACGCCCGACATGTCGGGCACCCAGAACTGGTCGCGCTGCAGGCGCGCCACCTCGCGCAGCATCTGGCGCCACTCGAGCGCCGGGTCGACCGAGACGCGGATGCGCTCGAAGTCGATCCCGCCGCCCTGGCGTGAATGCTCGGGATAGCCTTCGCTCGCCTTCGGGTCGGGCTTCTTGCCCGCCTCGAGCGCGCGCAGCTTCTTGCCTTCGCGCATGAGGAGCGTCTTCGCGTCGCGCGAGAGCGAGAACGAGTCGATCTTGTCGACCAGGGTCTCGCCGTGGACGGTGGCGAAGTCGAAGCACTCCAGACGGCCCGGCCGGTCGGCGCCCAGGCCGCCGCGGCCATTCGCGCCGGCCACGTCGAACACCGTCCACAGCACCTTGCCGTGGATGCCGGCGATCTGGCGATAGACGCCCTCGGGAACCGGGAAGGCGGCGACCCGCCTGTCCAGGCCCTCGACGTGAATCTGCACCGGCTGCGCCTTCGGCGCATCCTTCTTGTCCTCGGCATCGGCAAAGCCGCGCGGCTCGGGATCGAACGGCGGCTTGCCGCGCGCCTGCAGCGCGACGAGGTACGGCCGGCCGCCGCGCGGGAACGACAGGCTGAACATGACGTTGTCGTAGACCGGATCGAAAGTCCGCACCGAGAGGAAGTAGAGGTAGCGCCCCTCGGGATCGAATGCCGGGCAGTAGTCGATGAAGTCGCCGCTGGTCGCGGGCACGGTGCGGCCGGCGGCGAGTTCATACAAATGGATGGCGCTCGTCGCGGCGGTCGTGCGGAACGGGAAGGCGAGCCAGGCGCCATCGGGCGACCAGGCGAGCTCCTCGCTGCGGCCAAACTTGCTGCTCGCGATGACCTGCACGCCGTTCTTCTCGAGGTCGGCGAGCAGGACTTCGCAGCGATGGTTGGTGATGGCGACGAGCTTGCCGGCGGGCGAGGCCTCCATCGCCACCACGCGGCCGATGTCGGCTTCGAGCGTGCGCTCGGCGCCTTCGCCGAAGATGTGCAGGCGCTCCTCGCCGGACGCGTCGCTCACTGCGACCAAGGTACCGTCCGCGAGCCAGCGGCCATGGCGGAAGCGCAAGGCGTCGGGCGCGCCGTGCTGGCGCACGGCGCCTTCCCACAGGCCGAAGGAAAAGAGCTTGCCGCGCACGTCGGCGACCGCGCTGTGCCCGGCTGGATGCAGCGCGTAGCCGCCGAGAAACTCGGCCGGCGCGACGAACTTGCGCGCCGCCTGTGTTCGATGTGCGCGCACCTCGATGTCGAGGCGCCGGGTCGCGTCCTTCGCCGGGTCGAAGAGCCAGAGATCGGCGCCGCATTGGTAAACGATGCGCTTGCCGTCGGTCGCGGCGTGGCGCGCGTAGTAATCGCCGTGGTCGGTGTGCCGGCGCACGCCGGAGCCATCGGGCGCGCAGGAATAAAGGTTGCCGACGCCCTCGAAGTCCGACAGGAACCAGAGGCGATTGCCGAGCCAGAGCGGGCTGGTGATGTTGCCCTTTAGCATCTCCAGCCGGCGGAACTCGCCGCTGCCCGTCGCATCCGCCCATAGCGCGCCGGCGGTGCCGCCGCGATAGCGCTTCCAGCGCGCCGGGTCGGCGGTGTTGCGGCCGATGACCTTGGCGCCCTTGGGCCCGAAGGCCAGATGGTTCACCTGTCCATAGGGAAGCAGGGTCGGCAGCCCGCCATGGACGTCGAGTGTGTACGCCCGGTAGTTGCGGAAGAACGGCTGCCCCCAGGTCGTGACGAAAAGGATCGAGCCCTCGGGCGTCCAGCCGCGCACGATGACGTCGGGGCCGAGCCAGGTCATGCGCCGCGCCGGGCCGCCTTCGGCGGGCATGAGGTACACCTCGGGGTGCTGCTCGTCGCGCGCGACGTAGGCGAGCCAGCGACCGTCGGGCGACAGGCAGGGCGTGCCGACCTCGCCGAGGCCAGCGGTCAGGCGCCGGGCCGTGCCGCCGCCGGCCGGAACGAGCCACACATCATCGTCGCAGACAAAAGCGATCGCATCGGCAGCAATGCTCGGCTGCCTGAGGTAACCTCGCGTGTTCATGGGGCGCGATTTTGCCATCGCGATTGTGGCGTCAGTTCTTGTGTGCGCTGCGCAAGCCAAACCGTTCCGCTGGGCGAGCCAGGGCGACCCGCAGACCATCGATCCGCACAGCCAGAACGAGCTATTGACGAACAGCGTCAACGGCCAGATGTACGAGACGCTAGTGAACCGCGGCAAGAACCTCGAGATCGTGCCGGTGCTCGCCACGGAGTGGAAGCAGGTCGATCCGCTGACCTGGCGTTTCACGCTGCGGCAGGGCGTCAAGTTCCACGACGGCACGCCGTTCACCGCCGACGACGTGCTGTTCTCGGTGCAGCGCGCGAGCCAGGGGACCTCGCAGATCCGCGTCTACGCCCAGGCGCTGGGCAAGCCGGTCAAGATCGACGACCACACCGTCGAGTTCAAGCTCACCGAGCCCAACCCGATCCTGCTCGAGCACGCCACGCTGGTGCAGGTGATGAGCAAGCAGTGGTGCGTCAAGCACAGGGTGGAGAAGCCGCTCGACTTCTCCGCCAGGGAGGAGTCCTACGCCTCGACGCACGCCAACGGCACCGGGCCCTACGTGCTGAAATCGCGCGAGCCCGACGTGAAGACCGTGCTGGTGCGCAACCCGAACTGGTGGGGCAAGCCGGAAGGCAACGTCACCGAGGTGACCTACCTCTCGATCAAGTCGGATGCCACGCGCGTGTCCGCCCTCATCGCCGGCAACATCGACCTGATCCTCGACCCGCCCCCGCAGGACGTCCCGCGCCTAAAGAAGCAGGCGGGAATCCGCGTGATCGAGGGCACCGAGAACCGCATCATCTTTTTCGGCTTCGACCAGAGCCGCGATCAGCTGCTGTACTCGGATGTGAAAGGCAAAAACCCATTCAAAGACCGCCGGGTGCGCGAGGCCATCTACCGCGCCATCGACATCGAGGCACTCAGGCGGGTGACCATGCGCGGGCAGGCGGCGCCCACCGGCGGCATCACCCCGTCGATCCTGGCTTCCAATCCCGAGGCCGAGAAGCGGCTGCCGCATGACCCGGGCCTGGCGAAGAAGCTGCTGGCGGAGGCCGGCTACCCCAACGGCTTCGGCTTCACGCTCGACTGCCCGAACAACCGCTACATCAACGACGAGCAGATCTGCGTGGCGGTCTCCGGCATGCTCGCGAAGATCGGGCTGAAGGTGAGGGTGAATGCCCAGCCGCGGGCGATCTATTTCGCCCGCATGCCGAAGCGCGACACCAGCGCGTACATGCTCGGCTGGGGCGGGGCGATCACGGACGCGGAGACCACCTTTACGCCGGTGTTGCACAGTCCCGACGCCAAGGGCAGGGGCGACTGGAACTGGGGCAGCTACCAGAACAAGAGGCTCGACGAGCTGATCGACGCGCAGCGCGTGGAATCCGATCCCGCGAAGCGCAAGAAGCTCATCGCCGAGGCGCTCGCCGAGCACAACGCGCAGATCCACCATGTGCCGCTGCACCGGCAGGTGATCCCGTGGGCGATGCG
>DASQAW010000370.1:0-4807 GCA_035635495.1 Burkholderiales bacterium | reverse complement strand
GTACTCCGCGGAGCTGTACTTCGCCAACGGTCGCACCGACGTGCCCGCGCAGCCGGGCCACAGCCTGCAGGACGACAGCATCTACTTCCGCTTCGCCGTCTTCCCCTTCCGGCCCGGCTAGCGCAGCGCGCGGTCGAAGGCCGCCGCTTCGGCCAGGCCGACCTGCTCGAGCAGCGCCGCGCGGCTTTCGCGCAGCTGCCGGTTCGCGGGCTCGGCGTTGATCAGCTTCGACAGCTCGTCGATCGCGTCGTACCAGATGCCCTCGCCGGCATAGAGCGCCGGACGGCCCGCGGCCGGAACTTCCTTGAGCCGCGCGTGCACCGCGTCGGTCTCGGCGATGCGCTTGATCGTGCCGCCGGCGACGACGTCGTTCGAGCGCTGCGCCGGATTGCCGACGGCCGCGACGAACCACTGGTACTCGACGCCCGGCTTCAGGACGATGTTGTGCTGCGCCAGCGACAGCGCGTGGACGCCCGCGCGGGTCGGCGGATTGAGCTTCAGCTCCACCGCCGGCTTCGACGCCGCGTCGAGGCTTTCCAGGCTGATGAGCGTGAGCTCCACCGGGTGATTGAGGCCCTCCGATACGTACCAGTAGAGGGTCGGCATGTCGCGGGTGGTGAAGCCGGTCTCGTTGGGCGCCAGCACCAGGACCGTCATCGGCATCGTGCCGACGCTGCGCGTGCCGCCGCCGACGCGCGTCGCGGGCGCGCCGCGCAGCGGCGCCTTGTAGGTGATCGCGACCGCGGCGGTGGTCTCGTTCTTCTTCTCCTCTACCGAGAGCTGCGCGACCTTGACTGGCTCCTTGCCTGCGCCGACGGCGCCGGAGACGAGCATCGCCACCAGGGTGGCGAGGATGCGTTCTGTAAGGGCTTTTCTCATGATGCCTCCACTTTCACTCCCGCAAGGGTACGCGCCGCTCGGGGGGGTGTCACCGACGGGCTTCACTCCGTGCATGTGCGGAATTCACCTCCGGCGCCGCCTCGGCCATGCCGGCGCGCCCGTGGACACGGTGGATCCGCAGGGGTTTCAGCTTTCCCTTGAGCTGGAACTCCCCGAGGTACTCGGTCTGGAACCGCTCACCCAGCCGCCGCAGGGTCGGCTCACCCACGAGTATCCGGCAGGGTGCATGGAGGTAATCCGCCGTGAACTCCTCGCGGCCGAAGCTTTCCAGGCGCGCTCCGGTGTTAACGGTGTCGCCGTGGCAGTTGTACTCCATGCGGTTCGCGGTGCCGAGGCTGCCAGCCACCATCGGCCCGGTCAGGATGCCGATGCGCATGGCGATCAGCGGCAGCCCGCGCTGCTCGAGGCTCTTGTTCAGGACGATCAGGCGGGCCTGCATGGCGAGCGCGCATTCGACCGCATTGACCGCATCGCGCGAGATCTCCTCTTCCGTGGTGCGCGGCACCGGCACCCCGAAGACCGCCATGATCGAGTCGCCGATGAAGCGCAGGATCACGCCGCCGTGCGCGCCGACGATCGGGGTGATCGCCTCCATGAAGCCGTAGAGCCACTCCATCAGGAGCACGGGATCGAGCGTCTCCGAGATGGTGGTGAACCCGCTGACGTCGGAGAAGAACACGGTCGCGGTCACGCGCTGGGGTTTTGGCCGTCCGTTGTCGAGAAACAGTGTGCGATCGCGCCAGATGGCCTCGGCGAGCTCCGCGGAGACGTAGCTCGAAAAGAGGCCCATCAGCCTCGCGCGCTCCTTCTTCTCCGTACCCGATACATAAGCGCTCACCACCCCGGCGGCCGCTACCCAGCCGAGCGCCGGCGGCACGAGGGGGATCCACCACCCGAGCACGAACAGGGCCTGCGCGAGCCCCGCGAGCACGAGCAGCCCGGCCACCGCAGCGAGGGCGAAGCGCCTCGTCGAGCGCGACGCGTAGACGAGTGCGGCGCCAAGCAGGCACCAGAGCAGGATCCACAGCGCTTCTACGGAATCCGATAGCACGGCGACTGGCCCCTCGCCCGCCAGGGCGGCGCGCACGAGCTGGCTCACCATGTGGCCGTGGAGCTCCGCCCCGTACATCGAATCCTTGGCCCTGAACGTGCCGCTGAAGGGCGTATAGAAGTTGTCCTTGACGCTCTCCGACGCCACGCCCACCAGGACGACGCGGTCCTTGACCAGCCGCCGGTCGAACTCTCCGGCGAGGAGCTGGCTGAAGCCGATCTCGCCGAACGCTTCCGCCCCGTCGCGGTAGTCGAGCAGGAACTGATAACCGCCGGCGTCCGCGCCGACATAGCCGCCGTCGTTCGCCTCGAACGGGCGCAGCGTGGCGCGCCCGAGCCGCAGGTACTCGGGGTTCTGCGGGTCGCCCTGCAGGCCGACGCCCTCGGCCTGCAGGTAAAGGAGGGCGAGCCGCAGGGGCATCGAATAGAAAACGTTCTTGCCATCGTCCGTCATGAGCAGGCCGCGGCGCACGCGGCCGTCGGCGTCGACGACGATGTCGGTGAAGCCGGTGCGCTCGGTCCCGGCGAGGACCGCGGGAGGCCGCACGCCCGGGTTTTCGCCCCGCGGCAGGAGCATGGCGCCGATGATCTGCGCGTCCTTCGCCAGCAGGGCGTTCAGCGCCTCGTTGCCGGGCGGCACCGGCACGTCGCGGTAGATGTCGAGGCCGATGGCGCGCGCTCCGGAGCGCGACAAGGTCTCAAGTCCCTTCGCCAGCAGCCCATCGGGCACCGGCCAGGTCCCGAACTGCGCCATGTCGCGGTCGCTGATCGTCACCAGCACGACCGGTGGCCTCCGGGCCGGTGCGCCCGGGCGCAGGCGGATATGCCAGTCGTAGACGGCGAGCTCGAGACCCTCGAGCGCTCCCACGGTGCGCAGCCCGATTAGGACGGCAAACACCAAGCCGCCTGCGACCACCACCGCCGTCAGCGCCGCGCGCACCGCATCTGCCCCCTTGAGCGCACAATAGCGAAAAGTCGCGCTCTGGGAGGAGGCTACTATGAACCTGAGGGCCTGGGCGCTTTCAGCGCTGCTCGCATTCACCACCGGCACGGTCGTCGCGGCCGGCGCCGACGATGAAGCGCGCGCGCTTCTGCAGGCCGCGCAAGGCGACCTCGCGCTCGGCCGCAACCCGAGCGCGGTGGAGAGGCTCGAGCGCGCGCTGGCCGCCAATCCGAGCGAGCCGCTCGCGGCCGAGGTGCAGGCGAGCCTCGGCAGCGCCTACCTCGCGAGCGGCCGCCTGGCGGAAGCCGAGCGCTCGCTGACCGCCGCAGTCGACCGCGCGCGCAAGGCAAAGCGGCCGGACGTCCTGGCGGCGGCGCTCATCGATCTCGGCAACCTGCGCGCCGCGCAGGGACGTTTCGCCGACGCGCAAGCGCTCTATCGCGAAGCTGCAAATCTAGGCGACAAAGCACTGGCGGCGCGGGCCTCGACCAACCTTGCGCGCGCGCTGGCGGACGGCGGCCAGCGCGCGGAGGCGCTCGCCTTGCTGCCCTCGATCACCGGCGAACTGGCCACCCTGCCCGCTTCGCGGGGCAAGGCCTACGGGCTCGTCAGCGTCGGGCGGCTGTACGCGAGGCTGGGCGATGGCACCCGGGGCGCGAGGGTCCTGCGCGACGCGCTCGCCGCCGCCGAAGCGGCGAACGACGCTCGCGCGCGCTCGGCGGCGCTCGGCTACCTCGCCGAGCTCTACGAGCAGGGCGGGCGCCACGCGGAGGCGCTGCAGCTCACGCAGCGCGCCATCGCCTCCGCCGAAGAGGCGGATGCGCCGGAGCTCCTGTTCCGCTGGCAATGGCACAAGGCGCGGGTGCTCAAGGCGCAGGGAGAGCTCGACGAGGCGATCCTCGCGTATCAGCACGCGGTGAGCACTTTCGGCACGGTGCGCGCCGACCTCGCCGCCGGCCCGGGGCGCGGCTCGTTCCGCGAGTCGGTCGGACCGCTCTTTGCCGAGCTCGCCGATCTGCTCCTGCAGCAGGCAGGTCGCCAAGGCGATGCCAAGCGGGTCGCCAACTACCTCGCCGATGCGCGCAGCACGATGGAGGTGCTGAAGGGCGCGGAGCTGCAGGACTACTTCCAGGACGACTGCGTCACCGCGCTGCGTGCGCGTACCACCGGCATCGACCAGCTCGCGGCGCAGACCGCGGCGCTCTACCCGATCATCCTGAGCGACCGGCTCGAGCTGCTGCTGACCCTGCCCGACGGCATGAAGCGCTTCACGAGCCGCGTGGACGCGGAGACGCTGACGCGCGAGATCCGCAGCTTCCGCACGCTGCTGGAGAAGAGGACCACGCACCAGTACTACCCGCACGCGCGCCAGCTCTACGACTGGCTGATCCGGCCGATCGCCGCCGAGCTGGAGCGCCAGCGCATCGATACCCTGGTGATCGTTCCGGACGGCGCGCTGCGCACGATCCCGCTCGCGGCGCTGCATGACGGGGAGCAGTTCCTGATCGCCAAGTACGCCGTCGCTACCACGCCGGGCCTGACGCTCACCGACCCTCGCCCCCTCGCGCGGCAGAACGTGCGGCTTCTATTGAACGGCCTCACCGACAGCGTGCAAGGCTTTCCGCCGCTGCCGTACGTCGCGCAGGAGCTCGACGCGATCCAGAAGCTCTACGGCGGTACCGTGCTGCGCAACGGCCAGTTCACCGTGCCGAACATGGAAAGGGATCTCGAGGCGACGCCGTACTCGATCGTGCACATCGCCTCGCACGGCCAGTTCTCGGGCGACGCCGACAAGACCTTTCTCCTGACCTACGAGGATCGCCTGTCGATGACCAAGCTCGAGCAGTTCCTCGGGCTGTCCAAATTCCGCACCGAGCCTGTCGAGCTCCTGACGCTTTCGGCCTGCGAAACCGC
>DASQAW010000369.1:0-2776 GCA_035635495.1 Burkholderiales bacterium | reverse complement strand
GGCGAGCCACAGGTTCCAGCCGCGCTCGAGCAGCGAGACGAAGGTGAGCGCGGCAAAGAACACCATCGAGCCCTGCGCGAAGTTGAATACCCCCGAGGCCTTGTAGATCAGCACGAAGCCGAGCGCGACCAGCGCGTACATGACGCCGGCGAGCAGCCCTCCTGCGACCACCTCGATGAAGAAGTTCATCGGTTTTTGTGCCGCCCCCCTGTCAAGGGGGGCAGCGAGCCGAAAGCGAGCGGGGGGTTTGAATTCAGGAAAACGTTCATGTGTGAGCCACCCCGAGGTAGGCGTCGACCACCTTCTGGTCGTTGCGCACCTCGTCGGGCGTGCCGTCGGCAATCTTGCGGCCGTAGTCGAGCACCACGACCCGGTCGGAGATGTCCATCACCACGCCCATGTCGTGCTCGATCAGCACCAGCGTGGTGCCGAAATGGTCGTTGACGTCGAGGACGAAGCGGCACATGTCCTGTTTTTCTTCCAGGTTCATCCCCGCCATGGGCTCATCGAGCAGGAGCAGCACCGGCTCCGCGGCAAGCGCGCGCGCCAGCTCGACGCGCTTCTGCAGGCCATAAGGCAGCCGCCCGACCGGCGTCTTGCGGATGTGCTGGATCTCGAGAAAGTCGATGATCTCCTCGGCCGCGCGCCGGTGGACCAGCTCTTCGCGCCTCGCCGGCCCGACCCAGAGCGCCTGCTGCAGGAAATTGCAGCGCATCTTGAGATTTCGGCCGGTCATCACGTTGTCCAGCACCGTCATGCCCTTGAAGAGCGCGATGTTCTGGAAGGTGCGCGCGATTCCCAGCGCGGCCGCATGGTGCGAATCCATGGCACGGAATTCCTCCCCGCGAAAACGGATCTTCCCCTGCTGCGGGTAGTAGACACCGTTCAGAACGTTCAGCATCGAGCTCTTGCCGGCACCGTTCGGCCCGATGATGGCGCGCACCTCGTGGGCGCGCACGTCGAAGGAGACGCCGTTCAGCGCCCGTACGCCGCCGAAGGCGAGCGATACGCCCTCGACCGACAGGAGCACTTCGCCGATCGGGTGCGCCCGCTGCACTAGGCCGCCCGCCGCGCTGCAGCGGGCGGGAAGTGCTTGGCGTCCGCGATCCTCAGGTCGGCAGAGATCTTGCCGGTGCGCCCGTCCTCGTAGCGCACCTGGGCTTCGATGTGCACGCTCGAGCTGCCGTCGTAGAGCGCCGCGACGAGCGGCGCGTATTTCTCGCCGATGAAGCGCCGGCGCACCTTGCGCGTGCGCGTGAGCTCCTCGTCGTCGGCGTCGAGCTCCTTGTGCAGGATGAGGAAGCGGTGGATCTGCGAGTTCGCGATCTCGGCCTCCTGCGCCAGATCGGCGTTCACCTTCTCGACGCACTCGCGCACCAGCGCATAGACCTCGTCGCGCGAGGCGAGGTCGACATAGCCCGAGTACGGCAGGTTGCGCTTCTCCGCCCAGTTGCCGACCGCCTCCATGTCGATGTTGATGAACGCGCAGGCGTTGTCGCGGCGGTCGCCGAAGCACACCGCCTCCTTGATGTACGGGAAGAACTTGAGCTTGTTCTCGAGGTACTTCGGCGCGAAGAGCGTGCCGTCGGTGAGGGCGCCCACGTCTTTCGCTCGATCGATGATCTTGAGGTGGCCGTCGGCGTCGATGTAGCCCGCATCGCCCGTATGGAACCACCCTTCGGCGTCCTTCACTTCCATCGTCGCTTGCGCGTTCTTGTAGTACTCCTTGAAGAGGCCGGGCGAGCGGATGAGCAGCTCGCGCTCGGGCGTGAAGCTGAGCTCCACGCCTGGCACGGCCGGACCGACCGTGTCGGGCTTCACCTTGTCGTTCGGCTGGATGCAGACGAAGACGCTGGTTTCAGTCGACCCGTACAGCTGCTTCAGGTTGACGCCGATCGAGCGGTAGAAAACGAACAGGTCAGGCCCGATCGCCTCGCCGCCGGTGTACGCAATGCGGATGCGGCTCATCCCCAGGACGTTGCGCAGCGGACCGTAGACCAGGAGGTCTCCCAGGTTGTAGAGGAAACGCTCGCTCAGCTTGACCGGCTTGCGCTCCATGATGCGCTCGCCGACGCGGCGCGCCACACCCATGAAGTAGTGGTAGAGCCAGCGCTTCGGCGCCGCGGCATCGTCCATGCGCACCGACACCTGCGTGAGCAGCGCCTCGAACACGCGCGGCGGCGCGAAGTAATAGGTCGGCCCGATCTCGCGCATGTCGGTCGTCACGGTCTCGGCCGACTCGGGACAGCAGATGCAGTAGCCGGCGACCAGAGGCTGGGCGTAGGAGAAGATGTTCTGGCCGATCCATGCCGGCGGCATGAAGGCGAGCACCACGTCGTCCTTCGTGATGCCTTCCCATTCGGCGACCACCTTCGAGCGCTCGATCAGGTTCGTATAAGTGAGCACCACGCCCTTCGGCGTGCCGGTCGTGCCGGAGGTGAAGAACAGCGCCGCCGTATCGGCGCCCGAGCCCTTGGCGATTTCGGCATCCAGAGAGCCGGGATTGCGCTCATGGGCTTCGCGGCCACGCTGGAGGAGGCTTTCATAACTCTCGAGTCCGGACTGCCGGTAATGCCGCAGGCCGCGCGGATCGTCGTAGTAGATGTGCTTCAGCGCCGGACATTGCGGCAGGATCTCGAGCAGCTTGTCGACCTGCTCCTGGTCCTCGGCGAGCGCGTGAGTCACTTCGGCGTTGCGCAGCGGAAAAGCCATCTCCGCCGCCACCGCGTCCTGGTAGAGCGGCACGGGAATCGCGCCCAGGCATTGCGCGGCGGCA
>DASQAW010000368.1:0-2970 GCA_035635495.1 Burkholderiales bacterium | reverse complement strand
GGTCATCGCGACGGCGGAGCTCGTCAAGGACGCCAAGCCCCACCTGGTCGAAGACACGCGCTTCTGGGTGGTGAAGCCGCGCATCGCAGCCGGCACCGTGTCGGGCCTGGACACGCTGCTATCGGGCGCCTACATCGGCGTGGACGCCGGCAAGTCCACCCGCGCCCGGCGGGAATTCGTCGGGCTCGATGCGCCGCCGGCCGTCGCCGGCGACAGTCCCGGCACGCCGCTCGTCCTTCGCGCCGCCAGCGCCGGGTCGTTCGAAGTCGGCTCGCCGGTGTTCCTCCGCCGCGTGCCGGCGGGCCAGGTGACGGGCTACGAGCTCGACCAGGACGGCGTCAAGGTCACGGTCTTCATCAACGCGCCTTTCGATCAGTACGTCAGCTCGAACACGCGCTTCTGGCATGCGAGCGGCGTCGACGTGAAGGTGGACGCGAGCGGCATCCAGATCGACGCACAGTCGCTGCTGTCGATCCTGATCGGCGGCATCGCGTTCGACACGCCGCCGGGCAACGTGCCGGTGGCCCGCGCCGCGGCCGCCACGGAATTCAGGCTGTTCGAAAACCGCGGCGCGGCAATGAAGGACCCGGAGAGCGACAAGCTGGAATTCACCATGCTGTTCAACGAATCCGTGCGCGGCCTGCAGCCCGGCGCGCCGGTCGATTTCCGCGGCATCACGGTGGGTGAAGTCAGTGCCGCCAGGCTGCAGATGGCTGCGAGCGGAAGCAAGATCCTCGTCGCGGTCCGCGCGACGATTTATCCGTCGCGCTTCCAATGGCAGGACACGAGCTACGGCTCGCATGGTTCTCCCGAGCGGCGCAGGCGATTGATCGACGCGCTGGTCGCGTCCGGGATGCGCGCGCAGCTCCGGCCGGCCAGCCTGGTGACGCATCAGCTCTATCTGGCGCTCGACTTCTTTCCCGCCAAAGGCGCGAAAGTGAACTGGGCGGCGAGCCCGCCGGAGTTGCCGACGCAGCAGGCGACCCTGGTGGAGCTCGAGAGCGCCATCGGCTCGCTCGCGGCCAAGCTCGACAAGTTCCCGCTGGACGAGGTGGGTGGCGAGCTGCGCCAGACCCTGCAAAGCGCCCAGCGGCTCATCGACCACGTCGACGCGGAGGTCGCCTCGGAGGTCGGGCCTGCACTGGCGCAAGCGCGCAAGACGCTCGCCTCCGCCGACCGCGCGTTGTCGAGCGACTCGCCGCTGCAGACCGATACCCGGCAGGCGATGCGCGAGGTCGCGCGCGCCGCGCAGGCGTTCCGCGTGCTCGCCGACTATCTCGAGCGCCACCCGGAAGCGCTGCTGGTCGGCAAGAAGGACGAAAGCGGCAAATGAGATCCAGCTATACCTTCGCACTGGTCATGGCGCTCTGCGGCTGCGCGAGCTCGCCGCCATCCCAGTTCTACACGCTGAGCGCCGCCGCCGCGCCGGAGGTCACGCCGGTCGCGCGGAGCGAATACGCCGTGGTGGTCGGTCCGGCCACGGTGCCCGAGTCGGTCGATCGCCCGCAGCTCGTGCTGCGCCTGTCCGAAAACCGCGTGACGATCGTCGAGCAGGCGCGCTGGGCGGAGCCGCTGGCGAGCGGCATCCCGGAGGTGATCGCCAGGAACCTCGCCCGGTCGCTGAACTCGAGCCGCGTCATGGCCTACCCGCAGAACCCGGAGAACTTCGACTGCCAGGTGCTCCTCGAGGTGCTGCGCTTCGATTCCGTCCTGGACGACGCCGCGACGGTGGAAGTCGCCTGGACCCTGCGCCCGTCGAACGGCGGCGCGCCCCGATTCGGCCGCACGCTGGTCCGCGAGCCGGTGAGCGGCGCCGGATACGAAGCGCTCGCGGCCGCGCACTCGCGCGCGCTGCGGACCGTGAGCGCCGAGATCGCGCAGGCGATCCGCCAGCAAGGAAACGCTGGCGTGGCGCGCTCCTAGCCCTCGGGACGTGGATCCCGCATACGTTTCGGCGCTCGCGGCGCTCGCCGGTTCGACCATCGGCGGACTGACTTCGCTGGCAGCAACCTGGCTGACCCATCACGTGCAGTTCGGCGCGCAGCAGCGCGAGGCGAACCGGAACCGGCGCGAGGACCTCTACAAGTCCTTCATCGAAGAGGCGTCGAAATGGTACGCCGACGCGTATGAGCACGATCAAGCTCGCGTGTCGAACCTCGTAAACCTCTACGCGCTGGTGAGCAGGATGCGCGTTCTGTCGTCGCCGAGGGTGATCGCAAGCGCGGACCGGGTGGTGCGCGCCATCATCGAGACCTATCTCTCTCCCAACAAGACGTTCCGCGAGGTGACCGAGGTCCTGGATAACGACGCGCTGAATCCCTTGCGCGACTTCGGCAATGCCTGCCGCGACGAGTTGCGCGGCCCCGATCCTTCATAGGCCGCGCTAGGCGACATCGGGAACGGGTTGGGACACTATGCGAGTGAGCGCTCTTGGGCGATAGCGGCCTTTGAGCCTAGGGTTCTACTGAGGGGAGAGTCATGAACAGGTTGTGGAGCCTCATGGCAGCCGGGCTGGCGGTCGCAGCGGCAACGGTCGCTTTGCCTGCGCTCGCGCAGAGTTATCCGTCGAAGGCGATACGCCTGGTCTCGCCGTTTCCGCCGGGCGGCAGCGTCGACGTCGTCGGCCGGCTGCTGGCAGCGAAGCTCTCGGAGAGCATGGGCCAGCAGATGGTCGTGGACAATCGCTCGGGGGCCTCAGGGGTGATCGGCGCGGAGATCGTGATGAACTCGCCGCCGGACGGCTACACGCTCCTCGTCAATACCATCCCCTTCGTCACCAACCAGTTCCTGATGCCGCGCGCGCCGTACGACCCGCTGCGGGACTTCGTTTCGATCTCGCTCGTCGCGTCGTCGCCGTCGTTGGTCACCGTGCATCCGTCGCTGCCGGTGCGCTCGATCCAGGAGCTCATCGCCCTCGCCAGGGCGAAGCCGGGCCAGCTCTACTACTCCGCCGCGGGCGTCGGCACCAAT
>DASQAW010000367.1:0-3582 GCA_035635495.1 Burkholderiales bacterium | reverse complement strand
CCGGTGCACCACCGCATCGCGCTCTTTCCGGCGAAGCGCCACGGCGTGCAGCACATCAACCACCAGGTCGAGAGCATCGACGACGTCATGCGTGCCTATTACTTTCTGCGCGATCGCGGCGTAACCATCCGTTTCGGTCCGGGGCGCCATCCGACCTCGGGCGCGGTGTTCCTCTACTTCGAGGGTCCTGACGGCATGACCTTCGAGTACTCGACCGGCGTGCGCCTCATCGAGGACGAGGCGCAGTACAAGCCGCGCCATTTCCCCTTCGCGCAGCAGTCCTTCTGCATGTGGGGCGCGCGCCCGCAGATACCGGAGTTCCAGTCATGAATCGCGCGCTTTCAAGGCGCGCATGGCGCGAGGATCGCGAAGAAGCAGGCAGCCTAGGCTTTTGGCTTCGTCCCTACGGCTGTGACGACGAAGTCAATGAAGGCGCGCACTTTCGCCGCCGGCAAGTGCCGCGACGGATACAACGCATAGAGCGGAAACCGCTCGTCGGGCCAGTCGGGGAAGAGATCGATGAGCTGGCCGTCGTCGAGCAACTTCTGTATCCCCAGCGCTTTGATCTGCGCTACGCCGACACCCGAGAGACAGGTGCCCAGGATGGTGCCGACATCGGTCAGGAGCAGTCGTCCCGACGTAGGCACCTCGATCAGCTTTCGGCCGCGTTGGAACTCCCACGAAAACGGCTGCCCGGTGAACGGGTCGCGCACCTGGATGCAGACATGGTGCGCCAGCTCGGCCGGCTTCCTGGGCCGCCCATGCCGCTTCAGGTAGCCCGGCGTCGCCACGGTGACGATGCGCGTATCCAGCAGCTTGCGCGCGACCAGGGATGACGACGGCGGCTCGCCGAATCGAACCGCGACGTCGAAGCCTTCGGCGACCAGGTCGCCGAGCTGATCGCGCGCGATCAATTCCAGCGACAGCTCCGGGTAAAGCTCGAGGAACCGACCGATATGGGGAGACAGCAACAGGCGGGAGGTGAAGGCGTCCGTGTTGACGCGCAAGCGGCCGCGCACGGAGACCGATGAGCCGATGGCGCGCGTCACCGCGTCCTCGATACCCACTACCAGCGGATTGATGTTGGCGTAGAGCAGCCGCCCCTCGTCCGTGAGGTTCACGGAGCGCGTCGTCCGGTCGAGGAGACGCACGCCGATGCGCGCTTCGAGCCGCGCGATCGCGCGACTGACTCCCGAAGGCGTCAGGCCGAGCGCCTCGGCGGCCTTGGCGAAGTTGCCGCCTTCGACTACCGCGGCCAGCACACTTACGTTAGAGACCAGTCGTCCGTCCAGAGCCATGGCGATACTCGTGATTTGAAGTCATGAATGATATGCCGCGGTGTCGCTTCACTCAATGATGTCGCGCTCCTAGTATTCACCTCATGTTCATCATTCACAAAACCCGTCGCGAGTTCCTGCGACTGAGCGCGGGCTCGCTCGCCGGCGCCGCGTTGCTCTCGTCCCTGCCAGCCTCGGCCGCGAGCGCCCGATTCAAGTCGATCGACGACGCGCTGGCGCAAGGCGTCTCGAACGGAACGGTTGCGGGCGTCGTCGCGCTTGCCGCAGATTCGCGCGCGGTCGTCTATGAAGGCGCCTATGGCGTGACGCAGGACACCGTGTTCTGGCTCCTATCCATGACGAAAGCCATTACCGCGACGGCCTGCATGCAGCTCGTCGAGCAGGGCAAGCTGAGCCTCGACCAGCCGATGAGCCAGGTCTTGCCGTGGCTGGCAGCGCCGATGGTGCTGGAGGGATTCGATGCAGCCGGCAAACCGAGGCTGCGGCCGGCGAAGCGCGCCATCACGCTCCGCCACCTCCTGACCCATACCTCCGGCTTCACTTACGCCAACTGGAGCGATCGAATCCCGCAGTACGAGAAGGTCACCGGAATGCCGGATATCGCGGAGAGCCGGAACGGCGCATTCGCGTCGCCGCTCGAATTCGACCCCGGCGAGCGCTGGCAGTACGGCATCGGAATGGACGTCGTGGGGAAGATCGTCGAGGCGGTCAGCGGCCAGTCGCTCGAGATCTATTTCCGGGAACGCATCTTCGAGCCACTGGGCATGGCGAACACCGGCTTTCTTATCAGCAGCGCCCAGAAGAGCCGCACGGCCACGACGTATGCGCGCCAGCCCGACGGCTCGCTCAAGGCCCTGCCGTTCGAGATGCCGCAACGCCCGGAATTCTTCTCAGGCGGCGGCGGCCTCTTCGGCACGCCGCGCGACTACATGGCGTTCCTGCGGATGCTGCTCGGCGAGGGGACGTTCAACGGCGCGCAGATCCTGAAGGCGCAGACCGTGGCCGCGATGCGCACCAACCAGATCGGCGAGCTCGAGGTCAACCCGCTCAAGTCCTCGGCGCCGGCGTGGTCCAACGATGCCAACCTGTTCCCCGGCATGAAACAGAAGTGGGGCCTGTCCTTCGACATCAACACGAGGCCCGGACCCAACGGCCGCAGCGCTGGCAGCTACGCCTGGGGAGGGCTTCTCAACTGCTACTACTGGGTCGACCCCGTCAGGAAAGTGACCGGCGCCATGTTCACGCAGCTGCTGCCCTTCTACGACGCGCGCGCCGTTGATCTGTACGGCGCCTTCGAGCGCGGCCTATACGACGGCCTCGCGAGCGCATGAAGGCAACCCGGTTGTCGATTGCAGCCCTGTCATTCGTGGCGCTGGAAGCATCCAGCCAACCAACCATGACCATGAAAGACGACCTCGCGAACCGCTCACCTGACATCCATTGGCCGCCGGGGTTCGACCCGCTCAAGGCCGATCTCTTCTCGCACAACGAGCTGTTGATCAACGCCTCATGCGAGCGCGTATGGCAGCACATCATCGAGGCGCCCAAGTGGCCGCAGTGGTATCCGAACTCCAGCGATGTCCGCATCGTGAGCGGCTCGACTTCCGTGCTCGTGGACGGCGTCGCCTTCCGCTGGACGACATTCGGCTTGACGATCGAAAGCAGGATCCACGAGTTCGTCCCATTTTCGCGGATCGGCTGGTACGGCTACGCGCCCGGCACGGAGCCGGCCTTCTATCACACGTGGTTCCTCGTCCGCCGGGGCAACGGCTGCCTGGTCGTCACGGATGAAGTCGGCAATGGGCGTGATGCCGCGAATTTGCGTCGGACCGACGAAGGGCTGATGCACAGAGGCCACGACCTGTGGCTCGCGACCCTGCGCTGGGTCGCCGAGAACAAGCCGGACTGATCTAGCCTAGCGAGCGTCCTCGACCATCTTGAGCCACTCGTCGTTGCCGACGACGTAGGACCAGAACGGATAGACGTTCTTCAGCATGTCCTCTGACATCTCCTGGTAGAAGCCCGTCATCGCTTCCTTCAGGGCGTAGACGCGGTAGCCGTAGTCGTAGGCCGATAGCACGGTGGCGTAGACACACACGTCGGTGGTGAAGCCGCCCACGGCGACATTGCGGATGCCCTTGGAGCGCAGGATCTCGTTCAGCCCCGTGCCGCCGAAGCCGCTCACCTGCACGCGCGGCGGCAGGAAGAGGTCGCGGTCCTGTGGTCCGGGCTGCAGCCGGTCGAAGTACGCCGCTTCCTTGCTGCCGACCTTCCACGCCTTGCG
>DASQAW010000366.1:0-1800 GCA_035635495.1 Burkholderiales bacterium | reverse complement strand
CAGGATCATCGGCAGGAGATCGAGCTCCCAGGGCCGGTCGGCGCCCTGCGGGTCGGCGTAGACGTTGTAGGTGACGCCGTTCTCGCGCACCTGCTCGTGCACCGAGTGCAGCCGCTCGCGCATGCGCTCGGCGGGCCAGGCCGCGAGCTGCTCGATCAGCGGACGCCAGTGCGCGCGCGTCGTCTGCGGCGCCTCGAACAGCTCATCGTAGCGGTCGGTGGCCTGCGGATATTCGGCAAGCAGCTCGCGCGACATCGCGGGCGAGATTAGCACGCCGCCCGGCTAGGTTCTGCGCAGGTCGAGCGTGAAGGGGAAGTTGGGGTTGCGCTCCTCAGTGCGAAGCTGGACGTGGCGCGGCGTGTGTCCCATGCGGACGAAGCGCGCGAGCCGCCGACCCTCGGCTTCGTAGGCGTTGACGGGAAAATTCTCATGGGACAGGCCGCCCGGATGCGAAACGTGGTACTGGCAGCCGCCGAGCGAGCGCTCCATCCAGGTATCGACGAGGTCGAAGATGAGCGGCGCGTGCACGCCGATCGTCGGATGCAGCGCCGAGGGCGGCTGCCAGGCGCGGTAGCGCACGCCCGCGACGTATTCGCCGACGTTGCCGGTGGACTGCAGCGGCACGCTGCGGCCGTTGCAGGTGACGATATGGCGCTCGCCCACCAGGCCGGTCGCCTTCACCTGCAGGCGCTCGAGCGAGGAGTCGACGTAGCGAGCCGTGCCGCCAGGTGCGGCTTCCTCGCCCAACACGTGCCAGGGCTCGAGCGCCGCGCGCAGTTCGATTTGCGCGCCGCGGGTGGCGAATTCGCCGTAGCGCGGAAACCTGAACTCGAAGTGCGGCGCGAACCACTGCGCCTCGATCGGGTAGCCGAACTCGCGCAGCTCCGCGGCGACGTCCTCGAAGTCCTGCCACGCGAACCACGGCAGCATGAAGCGGTCGTGCAGCTCGGTGCCCCAGCGCTTGAGCCTGGCGGGCACGTAGGGCTTCTGCCAGAAACGCGCGAGCAGCGCCCGCATCAGGAGCTGCTGGGTGAGCGACATGCGCGCCTGCGGCGGCATCTCGAACGCGCGCATCTCCAGGAGGCCGAGCCGTCCGGTGGCGCTGTCGGGCGAGTAGAGCTTGTCGATGCAGAACTCGGCGCGATGCGTGTTGCCGGTGGCGTCCACCAGCAGGTTGCGGAAGATACGGTCGACCAGCCACGGCGGGCACTGCGAGCGCGTTTGCCTTTCCAGTTCCCTGAACGCAATTTCGATCTCGTACACCGCGTCGTTGCGCGCCTCGTCGAGGCGCGGCGCCTGGCTGGTCGGGCCGACGAACATGCCGGAGAAGAGAAACGAGAGCGACGGGTGGTTGTGCCAGTAGGCCACCAGGCTCGCGAGCAGGTCGGGCCGGCGCAGGAACGGCGAATCGGCCGGCGCCGCGCCGCCGAGCGCGAAGTGGTTGCCGCCGCCGGTGCCGGCGTGGCGGCCGTCGAGCATGAACTTCTCGGTGGTGAGGCGCGCCTCGCGCGCCTGGTCGTAGAGAAATTCCGTGTTCGCCACGAGCTCGCTCCAGGTCGCCGCCGGGTGGACGTTGACCTCCAGCACCCCGGGGTCCGGCGTGATGCGGAACGATTGCAGCCGCGGGTCCCTGGGCGGCTCGTAGCCCTCGAGCACGATGGGGAAGCCGAGCTCGGCCGCGGTCGCCTCGACGGCGGCGACCAGCTCGAGGTAGTCCTCGAGCGTCTCGGTCGGCGGCATGAAGAGGTAGAGCACGCCGTTCCTCGGCTCGGCGCAGAGCGCGGTGCGCGCGATCCACGC
>DASQAW010000365.1:0-6297 GCA_035635495.1 Burkholderiales bacterium | reverse complement strand
ACATTCACCACCAGCGGGATCACCGCGCCCGGCCAGTCGGGCTGCGTCGGCCACATCATGGTCAGCGGCGAGTGCAGGCCGTGGTCGATCGCGATGTCCTGGAACACCGAGATGTCGAACTCCTCGCTCACCAGCGACTTGGCGACGTGGCGCGCGAGCTTGGCGTGGCCTTTCAGCCGCGGAATGGGGCGCAGGCCCATGCCCTCGTCGGCGATGCGGTACTCGTCGCTCACGCCGAGCGCGAAGGTCGGATAGTGGTCGAAGAAGAAGCTGGTGGCGTGGTCGTTGAAGCAGAAGAAGAGGACGTCGGGCTTCTTCTCCGCGAGCCACTTCGCGATGGGTTTGTAGCCCTCGAACAGCGGCTTCCAGTCGGGATGTTCGTGCTTGCCCTTGTCGAAGGCGACGCCGATCGTGGGGACGTGCGAGGTGCCGATGCCGCCGATGATCCTGGCCATGCCCGCGATTCTACTTATGCCATGCGGTGCTCGAACTCGCCCACCTTCTCGATCCAGAGCTTCACCGTCTCGCCCGGGCGCAGGAAGCGCTTGCGCGGCATGCCCACCCCGGACGGCGTGCCGGTCATGATCAGGTCACCCGGCTGCAGCGTCACGCGCGAGGAGAGCATCTCGATCTGCTCGGCGACGGTGAAGATCATCTTGTCGGTGTTCGAGTCCTGCATCAGCTCGCTGCCCACCCAGAGCTTGATGCCGAGCTTCTGCGGGTCGCCGACCTCGGCCGCCGGCACGATCCACGGCCCGAGCGGGCATGCGCCGTCGAAGCACTTCTGGCTCACCCAGTCGAAATGGAACGGGCTGGCCGGCGGGTTCTTTTCCCGCCGCATCGCATCGCGTGCCGACAGGTCGTTGCCGACCGTGTAGCCGAAGACATGGTCGAGCGCCTTCGATACCGGAACGTCTTTCGCCGTGCGGCCGATGACCGCGACCAGCTCGACCTCCCAATCGACGGCCTTCGAGTACGGCGGGATCTTCACCGTCGCGCCGGGTCCGACGATCGAGCTGCGCCCGGTCTTGATGAAGTGCCAGGGCTTCTCGCCCAGCTCCTTCATCGTCGGGCCGGGCGGGTTGCCCTGCGCGCGCGCCATCTCCGCCATGTGGTCGGTGTAGTTCGCGCCGGCGCAGAAGATGTTGCCGGGATCCGGCACCGGCGCGGCGAACTTGGCGTTCTTCACCGGCTCGGACTTGCCCTTCGGCGCGAGCGGCCGCTGCGAGCGCAGCGCCTCGACCACGCTGGCGAAGCCGGTCTCGCGCTCGAGGTCGTAGATTTTCCCGTCGATGGAGACGCCGCCGCGCGGGCCGCCGTCGGCTTGATAGCTCACCAGGCGATAGGCCATTAGCGCTTCCTCGCGGTCTCGGTGACCTTCTTGAAGAAGTCGTAGATGCCGGTCTCGCTCATGCTGCGCGCGTCGGCCAGCTCGCCGAGGCGCGTGGCGTAGAGCACCTTGTTGTCCGGCGAGAGCACCACCGCGGCCGGGATCCCCTTCTTGATCGGGTTGCCGTACGCCTCGGCCACGTCGAGGTTCTTGTCGAAGTTGCCGACATCGATCTTCACCACCCGGAACTCGCGCTTCACCAGCTCGGCGTTCCGGCCGGTCTGCAGCGCGGCGTCGAGCGCACGGCAGTCCTTGCACCAGTTCGCGCCGAAGATCACGAGCACGGGCTGCTGGTCCGCCTTCGAGGCGTTGAGCGCCTGTTTTAGGTCGGCCTTGGCATCGGCCGCTTCGTCGTAGGGCTGCGCCGCCGCAAAGGCCAGGGTCGCGGTCAGCGCGGCAACAAGGGGGAGAAGTTTGCGCATGCCCCTATTATGCGGCCGCGCCGCTACGCGAATTCAACGGTGGCAATCCAGTTCCGCTGCCGGCGTGCAAGGCGGGAATCGGCCTGCTCGGCATCGAAGCTGACCGGAGCGCGGCGCAGCAGCGCGGGATCCACGTTCTCGAAGGCGTTGACGCTGACCACCGCATAAAGGTGGCCATCGATGCGGCTGGTGACGACCGGCACGATGCCGCAGCGGGCGCAGACGTGGAAGTCCGCCGTTTCGGTGCCGAAGGCATAGACCGAGACGCCGGCGGGATCCCGCACCATCACCTTGAGGGCGCCTTTCGGATTGGACGTCCATACGCCGCCATGCTTGGAGCAGAACGTGCACGCGCAGGCGCGCGCTGGAATTTCCGCGGGATCGGGCTCCCACGTCAGCGTGAACGAGATGTTGCCGCAGTGGCACTTACCGTGGATCAGCATGACAGCAAGGCGGAGTCATCACGCTAGCTTTCCACAAATGAAGCAGCTGGTGCAGCCTGCATCGACACGCGCTTCCCTTGGTACGAGTGCATGCCGACCTCGCGGAAGCCGAATTTCGCATGAAAGCGGCGCGAGGCCTCGTTCGGCGGATCCACGGTGAACTCGCAGGTCAAGGTCGCGGCGCGCTGCGCCCGCGCGAAGGCGAAGACGTCGCGGTAGAGCGCGGCGCCGAGCGCCTGCCGGCGATGCGCCGCGGCGACGACCACGCGGTCGATGTAGACGAAGGAAGCGTAGCGCTCGCTGAACCAGCGGTAGTTCGGGCTGTCGTAGCGCACGCCGTCGCGGAACGCGATCAGGAACGCCGCCACCTCGCCGCCGGCCTCGGCCACCCGGTGGTACGCCGCCCAGGCGTGAAGCTGCGCGAGCCGCGCCTCGCTCATCGGGCTCAGGAACTGCACGGAGTGTGCGTTCAGCGCGGCGATCGCCGGAAAGTCCGCGGCGCGCGCGTCGCGGATCACAGCCGGCGCACCATCCGCAGCTCGTCCGGCTCTGCTTCCCCATCGCCCGGCGCGGGCGTGAAGCCGAGCCGGTCCAGCAGGCGAGATGAGCGCGTGTTAGTCCGCTTGAACACCGCGTGGGCGCTGCGCACGCCGTATTCTGCGGCGAGCGCGGCCAGCATCGCTTGGCACGCCTCGCGTGCGAGCCCGCGGCCCCAGTAGCGGCTCGCGAGCTCGTAGGCGATAGCGGCGCGGCCGCCGGGAAACACGGTCGCCTGCACATAGCCGATCAATTCGCCGCCCGGCAAACGGATCACCCAGTTCAGCCACTGCTGCTCGCCGTCCGCCGAGCGCCGGCTTTCGAGCCGCGTGTAGCGCTCGCGCAGCCACTCGAGCGAGCACGGCGGCGCGTTCTCGTGCTCGTAGATGGCTGGATCGGAGAGGATCGCGAACATCTCCTCGGCGTGCGCCGCGACCTGCGGCTCGAGGCTCAGGCGCCCGGTCTTTATGGCTTGCATCGCTCGAGGTGCGCGTGGCCCCAGAGGCGGATCGCCTCCACCATCGGCAGCGCCGAGCGGCCGTACCCGGTCAGCGAATACTTCACCGGCGCCGGAATCGCCCCGGTCGGCTGGCGCTGCAGGATGCCGTCGGCCTCGAGCTCGCGCAGCTGCTGCGTCAGCACCTTCTGCGAGATTCCCGGGATCGCCTGGCGCAGGCCGGCGAAGTGCCTGGGCGATTCGGCGAGGAAATAGACGATGATCACCTTCCACTTCCCGCCCATCGCCGCAAGCGCCGCGGTCATCGGGCAGCCGCCGATCGGATTCGGCCGCCGCGCGCGGCGGCCGTTACCTGCAGGTGCCTTCTGGATTGCGCTGGTCGCTGGCATTAGATTCCCGCTGAGGAGGCGAGCCATGATCGTAGAAGTCCGCAGCTATCGAATCAAGCCGGGACGCCGCGAGGAGTTCCTTCGCTTCTTCCAGACGCGCTCCATCCCGGCGCTGCGCGCGCACGGCATGAAAGTGCTCGGGCCGCTCATCGACCTCGAGAACCCTAACAAGTTCGTCTGGCTGCGCATGTTCCCGTCGCTCGCCGAGCGCGAGCGGATGAAGGACGCCTTCTACGGCGGCGAGCTGTGGAGGAACGAGCTCGAGGCCATCGCGATGCCGATGCTCGAGAGCTACGACGTCATCCTCTGCGAGACGTCGCCGGGTTGCGTCTTCGACGTTCAACCATAGATGAACGCGCCAGCGATCACTGCACCATCCAGGCCTGCCCATCCCACGCACGGCAAGTAAATGTTCTTGTCGCGCTTTTGCACCCCGTACCAGAACCAAAGCACGGCGGACAGCAGATAGGCGCTCCACGAGATGATGGACACGCCGGCGGCTTGATGGCCGACCCATATCGTCAGGACCTGCGGCACGGTCATGAGCATGGTGAAAATCGACATCGCGCCGAGGATCCGCCGCAGCGCGCTTTCGGAGTGCGAGGCTTGGCCGGCAGGTGTCGTCGGGTCGGGTGCCATGGTTTACCGCCGTTTACGTAGGAAGACATGAGTCGCGCGCTCGCCGCGAGCGGACCGCGCCGCGCCAGCTCGCCGGCAGGATGGAGAGCAGCACGTCGTCGCGCAGATAGAAGTGATGGAACAGCGCCGCGGCCGCGTGCAGCCCGGCGAGCCAGACGATCGCCTCGCCGAGATCGGTGTGGAGTTCCGCCAGGCGATGGCCGAGATCGGGCGACTTGGCCGTCAGCGGCGGCACGCTGCCGAGGATGCCGAGCGTCAGCGGATGGCCTTCGAACCATGCGCCGAAGATCGCGGTGAGCGGCGTGGCGATCAGCAGGAGATAGAGCAGCCACTGCACGAATTTCGAGATCCGGTTCATCCAGGGCGCGATCGGCGGCAGCTGCGGGGATGGCGCCACGAGCTTCCAGCCCAAGCGCACGAGCGTGAGCACGAAGACGCTCAGCCCGAGCGTTTCGTGTACCGCGCGCTTGAAATCGTTCGCCGGCGCATAGACCTGCTGCTCCGAGCCGCCGAGACCCATGAAGTAGGCCGCGAGGACGAGCAGCGCGGTGATCCAGTGAAACGCGATGGCGACGGGGCCGTATCCCATCAGCAGCCGTAAAGGTGCGCCGGATGATGGAAGCGGGCGCCGCCGTTTTTATCCCTCATGAAAACAAAACCAATGCCAGAGCGACGGCGCCCGGCAGCGCCTGGACCCAGAGAATCTTCCGGCTCGCGGTGACCGCGCCGAACACCCCGGCAACGACGACGCAGGCGAGAAAGAAAATCTTGATGGCGTGGCCGTCGGCGCCGAGCGCGAGGCCCCAGATCAGCCCGGCGGCAAGGAAGCCGTTGTAGAGGCCCTGATTCGCGGCGAGCGACTTCGTCGCCGCCGCAAGCTCCGGCGTCAGGCCGAAAATCCTCCGGCCGCGCGGCTTGTCCCAGAGGAACATCTCCAGCACGAGAAAATAGATATTCAGCAGCGCGACGAGCGCAACGGCGACGTTAGAAGCCATAAAGGCGTGCCGGATTGTCCACCAGGATCATGCGCTGCAGCGCCGCCTCGGGCGCCATCTGCGCGAAGAGGTCCAGCAGGTCGCCGTCGTTCGGCATCCACTTTACGTTGGGATGCGGCCAGTCGGTGCCCCAGAGAATGCGCTCGGGCGCCGCCTCGATCACCTTGCGCGCAAAGGGCACCGCGTCGGTGAACGGCGGGCCTTTGGAGGACACCCGCTCCGCGCCGCAGATCTTCACCCAGCAGTTCTCCCGCTTCATGGCTTCCAGCAGCACCTTGAAGGGTCGCTGCTCGAGACCCTCCTTTGCACTCACGCGGCCCATGTGGTCGATGACCATTGGGACGGGGATACGCTTGAAGAGCGCGTCGAACTCGACCAGATCCGTCGCATCGAGGTGCAGGATGAGGTGCCAGCCCATCTCCTTCACGCGATCGACGGTGCGCTGGAAGAACGCCATGTCGGGCCGGCCGCCGAGGTGCTTGACGAAGTTGAAGCGCACGCCGCGGATGCCGCCGTCGTGCATGCGCTGGAACTCGGCCTCGGCGTAGGTTTCATCGATGATCGCCGTGCCGCGATAGCGCCCGTCGGAGCGGGCAATCGCGTCGAGCGTGACGCGCATGTCGGCGCCGTGGCAGCTCGCGTGGACGATCACCGCTCTTTCGAGCCCGAGGATGGAATGCAGCTTCTGCAGCGCTTCGAATGGCGCATCGGGCGGAACGTAGCTTGCGTCCCTGGCGTAGGGAAAGCGGCTGCCCGGTCCGAAGACGTGACAGTGCGCGTCGCAGGCGAGCGGCGGCGGCTTGAACTTCGGCTTGCGGGTATTCGGATCGGGAGCGGGAATCGTGGTCTTCATCTACGTCGGGCAGGGTAGCATTTGAATGAAAGACAGGAGATCTCATGAGATTTGACCGAACGATCATCGCTTCGGGCGCCGTTGCGTTGCTCGCCCTCGCTGCGCTTCCGGCGCGCGCCACCGGCCTCGCCACGTGCGACTCCGGCCCCCGCGAGGCATGGCAGCCGGAGGA
>DASQAW010000364.1:0-2851 GCA_035635495.1 Burkholderiales bacterium | reverse complement strand
TGGGCACGCAGGCTTTACTTTCGGTTCTTTCGGCTAAGAGCATCTCCATCGTGGACGCGCCGGTGTCGGGCGCGCTGCCCAAGGCGAAGGACGGCACGCTCGCGATCATGGTCGGCGGAAGTGCCGAGGATGTGCAGCGCGCGCGGCCAGTGCTGGAGAAGCTGGGGCGCGACATCTTCCACGTCGGGCCGGTGGGCGCCGGCCACGTGGTGAAGGCGCTGAACAACTATCTCGGCGCGGCCGGCACGCTGGCGGGCTTCGAAGCGCTGCTGCTCGCGCGCGCCTTCGGCCTCGAGCCGCAGCCGATGCTCGACGCGATCAACGCCTCGACCGGGCGCAACTGGACCACCGAGCGCAAGATCCCGCTGCAGATCCTGACCGGCGCCTTCGCCTCGGGATTCAAGCTCGCGCTGATGGCGAAGGACGTCGGCATCGCCGCGGGCCTGGCGAAGGACCTCGGCGTCGAGACGCCCTACCTGCGCGAGACGCTCAGGCTGTGGCGCGACGCGGCAAAGCGCCTGCCGCGCAATGCCGACCATACCGAGATCTACAAGTATCAATTGAAGCTCGGCACCCGACGCAAAAGGAAACGCTGATGCATATCCTGCTTTGCCTCCTGCTCGCCTGCGGCACGGCGCTCGCGCAGCCCTATCCGACCAAAGCGGTGCGTGTCATGGTCGGCGCCTCCGCGGGTGGCGGCACCGACATCATCGCGCGCATGCTGGCCGACAAGTTCGCCGACGGTCTGAAGCAGCCCTTCATCGTCGAGAACCGCCCGGGCGCCTCCAACACGATCGCCGCGGATGTCACCGCCAAGGCGCCGCCCGACGGCCACACGCTGCTCGTCGCCACCAACACTGCCCAGGCGATCGCGCCGCATCTCATCAAGCTGGCCTACGATCCGCTGAAGGACGTGCAGCCGGTCGGGCTGATCGTCGTCGTGCCGAACGTGCTGGTGCTGGCGCCGAACGTCCCGGCGCGCAGCGTCCAGGAGCTGCTCGCCGTGATGAAGAGCGCATCGGCGCCGCTGCGCTACGCCACGGCGGGAACCGGCAGCACGCAGCACATCGCCGCGGAGGCCTTCGCCAAGGCGACTGGAACGCGCCTGGTGCATGTGCCGTACAAGGGCTCGAGCCAGGCGCACGTCGATCTCATCAGCGGCCAGGTCGAGATGATGTTCGATACGAGCTCCTCGGCGATGGGGCAGATCAAGGCCGGACGCCTGCGGCCGATCGCTGTCACTACGCCGCAGCGCTCGCCCGAGCTACCCGACGTGCCGACGCTGCGGGAGTCCGGCGTAGAAGGCGCGGACATGAGCACCTGGTATGGACTCTTCACCACCGGCGGAACGCCCCGTCCGGTGATCGATCGGCTGCACGCGGAATTGCAGAAAACGCTAGCGCTGCCTGACGTGCGGGCGCGGCTCACCGGGCTCGCCGGCGCGCCGGGCACGCTCAGCGTGCGCGAGTTCACCGAGATGAACCGCGCGGATTACGAGCGCTCCGGTAGGCTGATCCGTGAAGCGGGGATAAAGATCGACGGCTAGGCCGCCGAGCGCAGCCGCTCGCGGAAGCTCGCCTCCATCTCGCGGCGCGCGCGCACCGCGGTCGAGGCTGCGTCGACCGCCACGTCGCTCCAGCGGAGCGGCTGACCCGCGGCGACCGGCCGCAGCAGCTTCCAGCCGTGCGCGAGGCCGAGCGGCAGCGCGCCCTGCGCGAGGGAATCGGCGGCGGGCATGAGCCGGCCGACGACCGTGTAGCCGCCCTCGCCGTCGAGGATCTCGCCCGCCTTTAGATCACGCTTGGCAGTCGCCACGGCGTCCGCGCGCCATCCGGTCGCGCATCCAGTGGGTTCGCCGCGCAGCCCCACGCTCGCAACGGAAATGCCGACCTCCAGCCCGATCAGGTGCCAGCGCTTGTACATGCACGCGTAGCGGCCGGATGGATCGGTCTTCACGCCGTATTCGCTGAAGCAGCGCTGGATGTACTCGGTCTCGCCTTCGAACACCACGAACACGCCGAAGCGGATGTCGTAGGGAATCGGGGTGCCGTCGGCGCGCAGCGAGGAGATCACTTCCACCTGCCCCTTGTGGTGCAGCACGCCGCCTTCGCTGCGCGGGCGCATCAGCGACGGAATCTCATCCACCGAGCCCGGCGGATAGATCAGCCCTTCGGGCGCCGGCGTGAGGCCGGTAGCGTTGCACACGGCGGTGGTCTCGATGGCGGGCTTCGAGCCGTCGAGGAACGAGTTGAACATCTTGGGATTCAGGCCGCCGATCCTCGCCTGCTCGGGCGTGAGGCCGTAATAGCCCCAGACCGTCTCGGGCGTGGACTGCGCGAAGTGCGGCAGCCACTTGTGCCCGCGGCCGGCCGCCACCACCGGGAAGCCGGCGGCGCGCGCCCAATCGACGAGGTCGCAGATCAGCGCCGGCTGGTCGCCGTACGCGAGGCTGTACACCACGCCGGCCGCCGCCGCTTTCTTCGCCAGCAATGGACCGCAGAACGCGTCCGCTTCCACGGTGACCATCACCACGTGCTTGCGCTGCTCGAACGCCGCCAGCGCGTGCTCGACCGCGGCGATCGGATTGCCGGTCGCCTCGATGACGATCTCGACCTCCGGATGCGCCACCACCTTGCGCCAGTCTTCCCAGATCGGCGTGCGCTGCACGAGCTCCGCCGGCCAGCCGACGCGCGCGAGATTGGCCTTCGCGTTGTCCGGCGCGAGATCGGCGATGCCGACGAGACGAATCCCCGGCGTCTTCGGTACCTGCGCCAGATACATCGCCGCGAACTTGCCCGCGCCGATCAGTCCGATGCGCAGCGGATCGTCCTTTCGCTGCTGGAGTTTCGAA
>DASQAW010000363.1:0-4801 GCA_035635495.1 Burkholderiales bacterium | reverse complement strand
GCCGCGATGATCGGCCAGTATCTCGAGCGCACCGCCGCCGAGCAGGCGGTGCGCGAAAGCGAGGCGCGTTTCCGCAGCCTCACGGCGCTTTCCTCCGACTGGTACTGGGAGCAGGACGCCAGCTATCGCTTCACGCGGCTCGAGGGTCGCCAGCCCACGGGCGGCAACGAGGGATTGCACTCGAGGCTCGTCGGCACGACGCGCTGGGACGGCGGGCTCGAGATCGAAGGCGGCTGGGAAGCGCATCGCGCTCTCCTCGACGCGCGGCAACCGTTCTACGACGTGCCGATGTGGCGCCAGCTGCCGGACGGCAGCCAGCGCTACATGACGATCAGCGGCGAGCCGATCTTCGATGCCAATGGCGCCTTCGCCGGCTATCGCGGCATCGGCCGCGAGACCACGGCGCAGAAGCGCGCCGAGCTGTTGCTGCGCCTGGAGCACCGGGTGGCCGGGCTGCTGGCCGCCGCGGAGTTCGCCTCGAGCGGCCTGGTCGCGGTCATCCGCGCGGTGTGCGAGGCCGAGAACTGGGCCTGCGGCCGCTACTTCCAGCTGGACGACTCCGCGCAGGCGCTGCGCTTCCAGGACGCCTGGAACATTCCGGAGCCCGGCATCCGGCAGTTCGTCGAGCGCTCGCGCACGCTCACGTATCCACCCGGCGAGGGCCTTGTCGGCAAGGTGCTGCTGACCGGCCAGCCGCTCTGGACCGCCGACGGGCGCGTCGATCCGCGCGTGCGCGAACGCTCGCTCGCCGAGGGCACCGGCATCCGCGGCAGCTTCGCCTTCCCGGCGGTGTCGGAAGGCCGCGCGATCGGCGTGTTCTCCTTCTCCAGCCCGAAGCTGCGCGAGCCCGACCAGCGCCTGCTCGAAGCCTCGCGCGTGATCGGCAGCCAGGTGGGCCAGTTCCTGCAAAGGAAGCGCGCCGAAGAGTCGCTGCGCGACAGCGAGGGCCGCTTTCGCGCGCTGACGCAGATGTCCTCGGACTTCTTCTGGGAGACCGACGAGTCGCACCGCTTCACGCAGCTCGTGCACGGGCCGAACTATCCCGACGTCTACATGGGCCGCGGCGCGGTGCTCGGCAAGACTTCCTGGGAGCTTCCCGCCGTGAGCCCGGACGAAGCGGGCTGGGTGCAGTTCCGCGCGACCCTCGACGCGCACCTGCCGGTGCGCGACTTCGAGTTCGCGCGCCGCGTGCCGGACGGCACGGTGCGCTACTACGCCGTGAGCGGCGAAGCGCGCCACGCCCCCGACGGCCGCTTCCTCGGCTACCGCGGCGTGGGCCGCGACATCACCGAGATCGCGCTCGCGCGCGAGCGCATCTCGTCCCTCGCCTACAGCGATCCGCTCACGGGGCTCGCCAACCGCACGAGCCTCGGCCCGTCGCTCGAGCAGGCGGTGCAGCGCGCGCGGCGCCGGAACAGCAAGCTCGCGCTCGTCTTCCTCGACCTCGACGGCTTCAAGCAGATCAACGACGTGCACGGCCACGATGCCGGCGACGCGCTCCTGATCGAGGTCGCCGCGCGCCTGCGCAAGCACCTGCGCTCGAGCGACCTGATCGCGCGCCTCGGCGGCGACGAGTTCCTGGTGGTGCTGGAGGACATCCACGACCTCGCGCCGGTCGAGATCGTGTCGAAGAAGCTCCTGACCGAGATCGTGCAGCCCCTCCGCGTCGCCGGCGCCGATCTGCAGGTGACGGCGAGCATTGGCATCAGCGTCCTGCCGGACGACGCGGTCGATGCGAGCGCGCTGATGAAGCACGCCGACACCGCCATGTACGCCGCCAAGCAGGCGGGCAAGAACACCCTAAGGTTTTACAGCTCAGGCCCCGCCGCCAACGACCCGAAAGCACAGCTCAGCGCGGGGGATTCGGGGTCAGGGTCGTAATTATGGAACTCTGAAAAAGCGCGGAATGGTCGTCCCGCGAAGCCGCGCTTTCTAATTTTCTAAACTAGGTCGACAGCTCGGATCGCCGGACCGAGTTATCCCCAGGACATAATTACGATCCTGGCCCCGAATTAGCGGCGCAAGTCCTTATTGGCGTCCTGTATGTCGCGGCGCAGCTTCTCGCGCTCCTGCGGCGACATCTGGCGCTGCTGCTGCGGCCGGCTGCGGTCCTGGTAGACGCTGCGCATGTCCTCGCGCATGCGCTGGCGCTGGTCCTTGCTCATGCCCTGGTTCTTGCCGGGAGGTCCCTTCTGGTCGCGTTCGCCGCGCTGCGCAAAAGCGGAGCCCGAGGCGAGCGTCAGAACGAGGATGAGCGCCCAGGGTGTCATGAGTGCACCGGATGTTACCGGGATGCGTTTGGACAAGGGTGTCGCGGCATCCAATTTTTGTAACAATGTATTGCCCTTGCCTTGCACATGGCTGAACTGAAGACCCGCATCCTGGTAGTCGACGACGATCAGCGCCTGCGCGATCTGCTGGTGAAGTATCTCAGCGGCGAAGGCCATGACGTGAAGGCCGTGCCCGACGCGCGCGGCATGGACAAGCAACTCGCCCGCGAGCGCTACGACCTGGTGGTGCTCGATCTCATGCTGCCGGGCGAGGACGGCCTCGCCATCTGCCGGCGCCTGCGCGGCCAGCAGAGCTCGCCCGCGATCATCATGCTCACGGCGAAGGGCGACGACGTCGACCGCATCGTCGGCCTCGAGATGGGTGCGGACGACTACCTGCCGAAGCCCTTCAACCCGCGCGAGCTCCTCGCGCGCATCAACGCGGTCCTCCGCCGCAAGGCGCCCGCCGGGCCGCCCGGCGCGCCGGCCGCGGGCGGCGAGCTGCACCGCTTCGGGCGCTTCGAGTTCAACCTCGCGACGCGCGCCCTGACCCGGGACGGCAAGGACGTCTCGCTCACCACCGGCGAGTACTCGGTCCTCAAGGTGCTGGTGCAGCATCCGCGCCAGCCGCTCTCGCGCGACAAGCTGATGGAGCTCGCGCGCGGCCGCGAGTACGAGGTGTTCGACCGCTCGATCGACGTGCAGATCTCGCGGCTGCGCAAGATCGTCGAGGACGATCCGTCGCACCCGAAGCACATCCAGACCGTCTGGGGCTTCGGCTACGTCTTCGTACCCGACGAGCAGCCGATCAAGTGACGTTATTCGCACGTGCGTTCCTGCTCATCGCGCTGCTCATCGTCACCGCGGTGCTGGCGTCGTTCCAGATCTACCGCGTCTACGAGCGCGAGCCGCGCTCGCGCGAGCTCGCCCAGCAGACCGTAAGCACCGTCAACCTGGTGCGCGCGGCGCTGGTCAACGCCGACCCGGTGCTGCGCCGGCAACTGCTCATCGAGCTGAACGAGACCGAGGGGCTGCGCGTCTTTCCGGTCACGGCGAGCGAGCACACCGAGCCGCTGCCCGACGATCCGCTGCTCCAGCGCGTCGCCGAGACGGTGCGCCTGACCCTCGGCGAGGACACGCGCTTCGCCGACTCGCACGACGGCGAGGAAGGCTTCTGGGTGAGCTTCTACATCGACGAGGACGAATTCTGGGTGATGCTGCCGCGCGAGCGCTTCGAGCCGTTCTTCGGCCTGCAGTGGCTCGGCTGGCTCGCGGCGGTCCTCATGCTGGCGCTCGCCGGCGCGTGGTTCATCGCTTCCAACATCGCGCGGCCGCTCGCGGCGATGCGGCGCGCGGCGCTGCGCCTGGGCGGCGGGCAGCAGCCCGAGCCGCTGCCCGAGGTCGGCGTGCGCGAGCTGCGCACGGTGGCGGCCGCCTTCAACCGCATGGCCGCCAACCTGCAGAGCATGGAGCGCGAGCGCGCGATGGTGCTCGCCGGCATCTCGCACGACCTGCGCACACCGCTCTCGCGCCTGCGCCTGACGCTGGAAATGAGCGGTGCCCCGGGGGACGAAATGCGCAGCGCTCGCGACGCCATGATCTCCGACATCGAGGAGATCAACGCGATCATCGGCCAGTTCCTCGACTTCGCACGCGGCACTGACGAGCAGAAGGAGGAGCACGATCTCGCCGAGCTGCTCGCCGAGCTGACCGAGCACTACGCGCGCATCGGCAAGGACGTGCGCTTCATCGCGCACCCGATGCGGCCGTTTCGCTTTGCCCGCATGGCCGTACGCCGCGCCGTCGCCAACCTGATCGATAACGCATTGCGCTATGCTGGGGAGCCGGTGGAGATCGAGGTGATGGCGCGCAACCCGTCGATTTCGATCGAGGTGCGCGACCAGGGACCGGGCGTCCCGGCGAACGAGGTCGAGCGCCTGAAGCGCCCGTTCACGCGGCTCGACGACTCGCGCTCGGGCGCCGGCGGCGCGGGACTGGGCCTCGCGATCGTCGAGCGCACCGCGCTCGCGCACGGCGGCAGCCTCGAGCTCGCACCGCGTGAGCCGCACGGCCTGATCGCGCGCCTCATCCTTTCGACAAAATAATTGTCGAAAAGCGCATACGCCATCGCCCCGCCGGTCGAGCCGATGCTGGCGAAGTTGGCGGACGAGCTGCCGCTCGAGGGCGATGTCCTCTACGAGCCGAAATGGGACGGCTTCCGCGCGCTCGTGTTCCATGGCGGAACCGAGCTCCTCATCCAGAGCCGCGATTCGCGGCCGCTCGAGCGCTATTTTCCCGAGCTGCACGACGCGCTCCTCGAGCGCCTGCCCAAGGGAAGCGTGCTCGACGGCGAGATCGTGATCGCCACCGCGCACGGCCTGGACTTCGACGCGCTGCAGTTGCGCCTGCATCCGGCGGAGTCTCGCGTCGCCAAGCTGGCGAAGGAAACCCCCTCCTCGTTCGTCGCTTTCGATGTGCTCGCCGCCGATGGGCGCAGCCTCATGGCGGAGCCCCAGGCTGTGCGCCGCATG
>DASQAW010000362.1:0-1695 GCA_035635495.1 Burkholderiales bacterium | reverse complement strand
CGCGCGAGGCCGCGCCACTGCCTGGAGATCAGATCGGCAGCTAAATCTTAAGTGCCCGTTGCACGCCCGGGCGCGCGCCGGTCTCGTTGCCCCAGCGCTCGAGGTTGGGCAGCCCGGCGACGAGCTCGGCGAAGGCGCCCTTGGTGCGCCAGTAGCCGGCGTAGAGCGAGAGGTCGGCGATGCTGAACTCGTCTCCCGCCGCGTACTTGCGCTTGCCGAGCAGGTCGTTCCAGACCTTGAAATAACCCCCCAGGCGCTGCTTGAACATTTCGCCGGCGGCCGCGTACGGCGCCGGGTCCTTCGCCCGCACGCAGGCGTTGATCGAGCCGAAGCCCGGCGTGATGTCGGTCGAGGCGCTCATGTAGGCCTCGAGCATCGCGGCCTTCTTCGCCGGATCCTTCGGGATGAATTTCCCCGCCTTCTCGGCGCAGTACACCATGATGGCGCTGGACTGCGACAGGGTGATCTTGTTCCCGCCCGGTCCCTCGTGGTCGACGATCACCGGGATCTGGCCCATCGGGTTGAGCGCCAGGTACTGCGGCGTCTTGTGCTCGCCCTTCGTCAGATCAATGGGATGCCAGTTGTACTTGAGCCCGCACTCCTCGAGCGCGATCCGCGCGCGCATGCCGTTCGAGGTGCCGGCGGCGTAGAGATCGATCATGGTTCCTCTCCTTGAAAGCCGGGATGTTAGACCACGCGGGGCAGGAACACGACCAGCCCCACGCAAAGCGCGCCGATCGCGGCGAGCAGCACCGCGCCGGCGGCGATGTCCTTCGCCCGGCCGGCGAGCGGGTGGTGCTGAGGCGACACCAGGTCGGTCAGCCGCTCGAGCGCGGTGTTCAGTCCCTCGGCAGCCCACACCAGCGCGGTGGCGAGGATCACCACGCACCATTCAACCGCGCTGATCGAGAAATACAAGCCGGCCCCGATGGTTAGCAGCGTCGCGGCGGCGAGGACCCGGACGTTGAGCGCCCCGAACATGAAGCCGATGCCGCGCAGCGCGTAGCGGAAGGTCGCCACCGCGCGCAAAGGCACGCTGTTTGCTCTGCCCGCATCCATTCTCGTTTCATTCTCAACAGGAGGAACCATGACGCCGAATCAGCCGCAGTACGGTGGCACGAATGATATCCGCGACTTCCAGGAGCAGGACGCCGAGGAGACGCTGCAGTCGGCCAAGCGCCAGCTGAACGACGTGCTCCAGGGCATCACCGACCGCGCGAAGGAATACAGCCGCTACGCCGACGAGACCGTGCAGCAGAACCCCTGGGCCGCCGTGGGCGTGGGGTTCGGGGTCGGCGTGGTGATGGGCGCGCTCCTGATGCTCGCCGCGCGGCGCTGAAAGGGCTTGTCGTGAATTGGTGACGCCGATTTCCGGCCGCAGCGACTGCGGCCGGCGCGGCGCTCTGCTAGCTTGCGTGCATGGAAAACACCGAATTCCTGCGCAAGCTGAAACAGGTCGAGGACAACGCCTGGATGCTCTTCAGCGAGCTGCCGCCGTGCGGTGCGCGCACCCGCGCGCTGCACGTCTTCCTCGATGCCAAGGAACTGAAAGCCCGCCTGGAGCGCCTGGCGCCGGACCTACTGGATCACGCCGATAACCGGTAGCAGTCCCGGCTGGCTCGGCGTCTGGCCGGTGCGCACCACCTTGTTCTTCGTGCCGCAGTGCTCGCAGCGGCAGTAATTCTCGCCGTCGCG
>DASQAW010000361.1:0-3430 GCA_035635495.1 Burkholderiales bacterium | reverse complement strand
GGTGCAGGGCGTGCGGCGCTTCGGAAATGCGAGTCACGACTTCGTCGACGCCGAGCTTGAGCAGCCGCTCCCGCGCGCTGGCGTTGTTCCGGTCGGCGCTCCAGAGACCGACGACGATCTTCACGTCGGGCAGCTGCCGGCGCAGGCGCCGGGCAAGGTAACCGGCATCGCCCGCGGCGTTCGGCGGTACGGCAGAGATCAGGATCGCCTTGCATTGCTTCTGCGCGGCGGTCTGTACGATCTCGGCGGGACGCGCCGGAGCGCCCATCACGCAGGTCTGCCCCGGCGGCAGGAGCTTGGCAAGCATCAGCGCGGCGAGATGGTCGGCATCGTCGCGCGCCGCGACGATGCAGACCGGCACGCCGCCGCTGCCTGCGGGCACGGGCTCGAGCTCCTCGACGATCTGGCGCATGTGCTCGAAGACGAAGCGCTCGCGCGCCGGCTCGAGCGCGCCTTTGCGCCGGTCGCTCTCGGCGAGGCTGAGCGCCGGCACAATGACCTCGTCGAAGGTGGCAGCGATGCCGTGGGAGCCGACGTGGCTTTCGACCAGCTCCTCGGCTTCCTCGTGGTCGAGCGCGATCAGCCGCTGATAGAGCCGCTCCTCGGGCGACAGCACCGGCTCGACGCCGAGCAGCACGTTGAGGTAGCCGAACTCCGGGATGTAGCGCCCCATGACGGCGACGCAGACCGTGAGCGGCGTGGCGAGCAGCAGGCCTATCGGGCCCCATAGCCAGGTCCAGAACACCACCGCGAGGATGATGGCGACCGGGCTGAGCCCCGCGCTCTTGCCGTAGAGCCAGGGCTCGATGACATAGGCGAGCACGGTCTCGAGCGTGAAGAACACGCCGAGGGTCCACGCCACCGGCGTCCAGCTGTCGGAGATCGCGAAGGCCAGCACCGCCGGCATCGCCGCCGCGATCCACACGCCCGCATAGGGAATGAAACGCAGCACCATGCCGAGCAGCCCGAACAGCGCCGCGTTCGGGATGCCGATGAAGTAGAGCGCGATGCCGAACGGGATGCCGAACATCGCGTTCACCACCAGCTGCGTCATGAGGTAGCGGCTCACGCGGTAGGACGCCTCGCCCATGGCCTTCGTCATGAGGTGGATACGATCTGGCCCGAGCAGCGCGAGGACCCGCTCGCGCATGTTCTCGCGGTTCAGCAGCATCAGGATGGTGAAGACGATCACCGCGAACGTCATGGCGAGCGGCTTCGTGACCGGCGCCATGAAATCGCCGAACGCCTCCAGCGACGAGCCCGGGCTTTCCTTCACGGGAATAGGCTCCGCGGGCGCGGCCTCCTCCTCGAGATCCTTGAGCGCCTCGGCAGCTCGCCCGATGTCGCTCTCCCTCGTCGGGTGGCGCAGCGCGTTGATCTTCTCGACGATGTTCTGCCGGTACTCGGGCAGCTTGGTGGCGAGCGATATGGCCTGCGAGGTGGCGATGGCGGCGACGGCGAAGAGGAGGCCGAAGCCGAGGAGCGAGACGATCACCGTCGACGGGATGCGGCCGAGCTTCCACGCCTCGAGGCGCCGCACTGCGGGCGCGAGCAGGAACGCAAGCAGGATCGCCACCGCCACCGGGATCAGCACTTCCTTGGCGAGCCAGAGCACCCCTGCTGCAATGAGCAGCGCGATGATGGAGCTGCGGCGCGGGCGGGTGCCGCTCGAGATGTACGCCGACACCCGCGCGCCCTAGATCAGCTCGAAGACCAGCAGCGAGCGCCCCGTGACTTCGTAGACGTGGCCGATGTCGAAGCGCGTGCCGTCGGGCAGGTCCGGCATGTTGGTGTCGGCGACGAGCTCCCAGCTCGCGCCCGCATCTTCCTCCTTGCTCGCCGCGGGCAGCGTGAACTTCACCATGTCCTGCCAGCCGTTGAACACGATCAGGATCGTCGCCTCGTGGCCGCGCTGGCGGATGCCGCTCTGCTGCGCGCGGCCGTCGAGCAGCATGCCGAAGCAGCGCGTGTTCGGATCGTCCCACTCCTGCGCGGTCATCTCCTTGCCCGAGCAGGCGACCCAGGTCACGTCCTTGACGCCGAGCTCCTCGTTGTAGACGCCGGAGAGGAAGCGCTTCTGGCGCAGGATCGGGTATTTCTGGCGCAGGCCGGTCAGCTTCTTCACGAAGCGGATCAGGCGCTCCTGCGCGTCGTCGAGCTCCCAGTTGACCCAGGAGATCTCGTTGTCCTGGCAGTAGGCGTTGTTGTTGCCTTGCTGCGTGCGCGCGAGCTCGTCGCCGGCGAGCATCATCGGCGTGCCCTGCGAGAGGAGCAGCGTCGCCAGCACGTTCTTCATCTGGCGCTTGCGCAGGCCCTTGATCGCGGCATCCTCGGTCGGCCCTTCGGCGCCGTGGTTCCACGAGCGGTTGTTCGAGTTGCCGTCCTGGTTGTTCTCGCCGTTGGCCTCGTTGTGCTTGTCGTTGTACGTCACCAGGTCGTTCAGCGTGAAGCCGTCATGGGCGGTGATGAAACTGACGCTCGCCCAGGGCTGGCGGCCGCGGTGGGCGAAGATGTCCGGCGAGGCGCAGAGGCGTGGCGCGAGCGCCTTCGCGGTCGCCTGGGCGCGCCAGTAGTCGCGCACCGTGTCGCGGAACTGGTCGTTCCACTCGGCCCAGCCCGGCGGGAAGCGGCCGAGCTGGTAGCCGCCGGGGCCGCAGTCCCAGGGCTCGGCGATGAGCTTGACTCGCTGCAGCACCGGGTCCTGCATCGCCGCCTTCATGAAGCCGTTGAACGTGTCGAAGCCGCCGGGCTCGCGCGCGAGGATGGTGCCGAGGTCGAAGCGGAAGCCGTCGACGTGCATTTCCTCGACCCAGTAGCGCAGGCTGTCGGTGACGAGCTGGATGACGCGCGGGTGCGAGAGGTTGAGCGTGTTGCCCGTGCCGGTGTCGTTGATGTAGTAGCGCTTCTTGTCCGGGATCAGGCGGTAATAGGACGCGTTGTCGATGCCCTTGAAGGAGAGCGTCGGGCCCTTCTCGTTGCCCTCGGCGGTGTGGTTGTAGACGACGTCGATCACCACCTCGAGCCCGGCATCGTGGAAGCGCGCCACCATCTCCTTGAACTCCTGCAGGCACTTCGCCGGGTCCGCGGAGTAGCGCGGATCGGGAGCGAAGAAGCCGATCGAGTTGTAGCCCCAGTAGTTGGTGAGCTTCTTCTCCAGCAGGAAGGAATCGTTGACGAAGGTATGGATCGGCAGCAGCTCGACCGTGGTGACGCCCAGCGCCTTGATGTAGCCGACGACGTCCTTGTGCGCGAGGCCGGCGTAGGTGCCGCGCTGGTTCTCGGGCACCTTGGGATGGAGCTTGGTATAGCCCTTGACGTGAGTCTCGTAGACGATCGTGCGGTCCCACGGCACCGGCTTCCAGACCTTCTCGCGCTTCCAGTCGAAGTCGGCATCCACCACCACGCACTTCGGCATGAAAGGCGCGCTGTC
>DASQAW010000360.1:0-1512 GCA_035635495.1 Burkholderiales bacterium | reverse complement strand
GCGCTATCTCGAGTCGCTGAACGCCTATGCGCGCCAGTTCGTGCAGGCGGCGTCGCGGCCGGACGTCGACGCGATCTTCGGCATCCCGCCGACGGTGGCGATCGAGCAGCGCACGAGTCGCGGCGGGCGGAAATCGACCGTGGGCACGCTGACCGAGGTCCACCACTTCCTCCGTCTCTTGTTCGTGAAGCTCGGGACCCAGTACTGCCCGGACTGCGAGATCCCGATCGAGCCGCAGAGCGAAGAGCTCATCACCTCACGGCTGATGCGCCAGTACCGCGGGAAAAGAATCACGCTGCTGGCGCCATTGGTGCTCAACCGTAAAGGCGTCTACACCGACCTCGCCAAGTGGGCCGCTGGCAAGGGCTACTGGCACCTGCGCGTCGACGGCAAGCTCCTGCCCGTGCGGCCCTTCCCGCGCATCGATCGCTTCAAGGAGCACACGATCGAGCTGCCGGTGCTCACGCTCAAGATCGACGCCAAGGCCGAGTCCGAGCTGCGCACCGCGCTGCGCACCGCGCTCGAGCTGGGCAAGGGGGTGGTGCACGTGCTCGAGAAAGAGGTCGAGGTATTCTCGACCAAGCGCGCCTGCCGCTCCTGCGGCCGCAGCTTCCCGGAGCTCGACCCGCGCCTCTTCTCGTACAACTCCAAGCACGGCTGGTGTCCAGCCTGCTACGGCACCGGCCTGTCGATCGAGGAAGTCCAGTGGGACGACGAGCGCTCGAAGACCGGCGCCGAGGACAACGTGCTCGATTCGTGGATCGAGTGGCTCGAGATCGACCAGACCTGCGAGGACTGCGAGGGCAAGCGGCTGAACCGCGAAGCGCTGGCGGTGCTCTGGCAGGGCAAGAACATCGCCGACTATGGGCGCCTGCCCGTATCGATGCTGGAGAAGCGCTTCGCCGAGCTCGAGCTCGCCGGCCGCGAGCGCGAGATCGCGCGCGACCTGGTGGCCGAGCTGCGCTCGCGCCTGGGCTTCCTCCGCGAGGTGGGACTCGGCTACCTGACGCTCGACCGCTCGGCGCCGACGCTCTCGGGCGGGGAAGCGCAGCGCATCAGGTTGGCTGCTCAATTGGGATCCAATTTGCGCGGCGTGTGCTACATCCTCGACGAGCCGACGATCGGGCTGCATCACCGCGACAACCAGATCCTGCTCGATGTGCTGGAGAAGCTCGAGGCCAAGGGGAATTCCCTCGTGGTGGTCGAGCACGACGAGGACACCATCCGCCGCGCGCAGCACGTGATCGACCTCGGCCCCGGCGCCGGCAAGCTCGGCGGCCGCGTCATCGCGCAGGGCCACGCGGACGATCTCGTGAACCAGCCCGACTCGGTGACCGGGCGTTTCCTGCGCGAGCCGCTGCGCCACCCGCTGCATCCGCGCCGGAACGGAAGCACGCCGTGCCTCGAGGTGAAGCAGGCGAAGCTGCACAACCTGAAGAACCTCGACGTGAACGTGCCGCTGGGCCGGCTGGTGGCCGTCACCGGCGTGTCGGGCTCGGGCAAATCGACCCT
>DASQAW010000359.1:0-2461 GCA_035635495.1 Burkholderiales bacterium | reverse complement strand
CCGGCCGTCGCCGCAGCACTATCGGGTCAACGGTGATGCGCGCATTCATCGATACATTTCCTTTTGTTGCAGGCGAGTCGCGAACCGGAAGGGCTTTTCGTGTCAGTGGGCAAATTAGCCGCGTGACGAGCGATGCCGCGGGGGCGCCGGTGCCGTTGCCCGGCTCGGTGAGCGCTGTGACCGCGCGCAGCAGCGCCGAGGACGAGCTGCGCGTTTCCGAGGAGCGCTTCGCGCTGGCGGTCATCGGCGCGAAGGACGGCATCTGGGACCGGGACATGAGGACCGACATGGTCTACCTGTCGCCGCGTGCGCAGGAGATCAGCATGGGACGCCCCTCGGACGGTGTCGATGTGCGCCACGAGGCCGAGTGGCGGAAGTGGCATCACATTCATCCTGACGATGTAGCGCGGCGCGAGGCGGCGATGCGCGAGCATCTGAAAGGCCGCACGCCGCAGTGGGAGGGCGAGTGGCGCGTGCGCCATCAGGACGGCAGCTATCACTGGGTTCACGCCCGCGGCATCTGCACGCGCGACGCCTCGGGCCGCGCGGTGCGTTTCGCCGGCTCGGTGACGGACATCGATGCGCGCAAGCTCGCCGAGGATGCCCTGCGGCGCTCGGAGGAGCGTTATGCGCTGGCGATGGCCGCCGCGGACGAGGGGCACTGGGACTGGATCCTCGCCGCTGACGAGTTCTACGCCTCGCCCCGTCTGCTGGAGATGTACGGTTTTCCGCCGGGCACGACCTTCGCCGGCCGCGATGACTTTCTCGCACGCTTTCCGCTCCATCCCGAGGACCGGCCAAAGTGGCAGGAGGCGATCGCCGCGCATTTCGCCGGCAAGACGGCGCGCTTCGACAAGGAGCTGCGCACGCTTCGCGACGGCGAGACGCGCTGGCTCCACCTGACCGGTCTCGCGACGCGCGATGCCTCCGGAAGCGTAGTCCGCTGGACGGGCGCGACGAAGGATGTGACCGCGCGCAAGCAGGCGGAGCAGGCATTGCGCCTGTCGGAGGAGCGCTACGCGCTTGCCATGCAGGCGTCGGGCGAGGGCCATTGGGATTGGAAAATCGCGACCGACGAGTACTACACCTCGCCGCGGCACCTCGAGATCGCGGGTTTCCCTCCCAGCACCAGATTCAGCGGGCGGGCAGAGGTCGTCGCCCGGGTTCCGTTTCATGCGGACGACCGTCCCAGGTACGACGCGGCGGTGGCCGCCCATTTCGCCGGCGAGACGCCGCGCGTGGACATCGAAATGCGGCTGGTGCGACCGAACGAGCTGCGCTGGGTGCGCCTCCTCGGCATGTGCCTGCGCGACGCGGCCGGCGTGCCGGTGCGCTGGGCGGGCTCGGTGAGCGATATTACGGAGCAAAAGCGAGCGCAGGAGGAGCTCAGGCGCCTGGAGCAGCAGCTGCGCCAGGCCCAGCGGCTCGAGGCTCTCGGCACCATGGCGGGCGGCATTGCGCACGATTTCAACAACATCCTTGGCGCCATGCTCGGTTATGGCGAGATGGCGCTGCGCGATGCGCCAAGGAGCAGCCGGCAGCACCGCGATCTCGAGAACATCATGCTCGCCGGCGAGCGCGGCCGGGCGCTGATCGACCGCATCCTCGCATTCAGCCGCAGCGGCGTAGGTGAGCGAGTCGCGGTGCACGTCGAGGCGGTGGTCTACGAGGTGCTCGAGCTCCTTTCGGCCAGGCTTCCCGCGAACGTTCGTGTCGACGTCGACCTGCAGGCGGCCCGTGCAGCGATGCTGGGCGACCCGACCCAGGTGCATCAGGTCTTGATGAACCTCGCGACCAATGCCGTGCAGGCCATGGCGTCGGGCGGCGTGCTGCGCGTATCGCTCGAGACGCTGCAGCTCGCCGCGCCGCGCCTCGTCACCACCGGCGAGGTGCCCCCCGGCGAGTTCCTCGTGCTCAAGGTGATCGATTCCGGCGCCGGCATCGCACCGGCGATCGTCGAGCGGATCTTCGATCCGTTCTTTACCACCAAGGAGGTGGGAGTCGGCACGGGGCTCGGCCTGTCGCTGGTCTACGGCATCGTCGCCGAGCTGGGAGGCGCGATAGACGTGGCGAGCACCGTCGGCAAAGGCAGCGCTTTCATCGTCTACCTGCCGCGCGCCGGCGATGCGGTCGAGCAGCGGCCGGACGAGCAGGCGCGAGTGCCGCGCGGCGATGGCCAGCGCGTCCTGGTGGTGGACGATGAAGAGCTGCTCGTGAAGCTCGCCCTCAGGACGCTGGAGGGGCTGGGATATGCAGCGGTCGGATTTGCTTCGAGCACCGCCGCGCTCGAAGCCTTCCGCGCAGAGCCCGGGCTGTTCGCTGCCATCGTCGCCGACGAGCGCATGCCGGGGCTTTCCGGATCGGAGCTGATCCGTGAAGTGCGCGCGATCCGAAGCGCAATCCCGATCCTTCTGGTCGCCGGCTACGTCGGCGGCCAGGTCACGGCGCTCGCGCTCGAGGC
>DASQAW010000358.1:0-4751 GCA_035635495.1 Burkholderiales bacterium | reverse complement strand
CGCCGCCCATCGCGTCGACGGCGCGGTTGACGAGGGTCTGCTCCTTTGTCGGCGGCGGGGTCGTGGCACAGGACAGCAGGACAAGCGTGGAACAGACGGCAAGGGCGCGTTTCATGGCTCTTCTCCTCCCGAGAGGTGACTGAAAGCGAACAGTCCCAGTCTGCCACTATTCCTGCGGCCCGCAAGGGCCCGAAAATTGCTCGGGCAGCCCTGATGCCGCGCAAGCAAAACCTGATGCGCGCCGACCGGCTGGGTTATGTGGTCGGCGGCATCGCGCTGATTGTGTGGGCCTTGCGGCGGCCGACCCTGTTGCGTACCGGCGTCGGCGGGCTCGGCGGGTGGCTGCTCTACCAGGCCTACACCGGCAGCAATCCGATGTTCAGGCCGCTCGGCATCCGCGTGAACCCGCAGCCCGCGGACCCCGACGTCGCCGAGACGATCGTGCTCGACGAGGCGATCACGATCTCGCGCCCGCGCAGCGACGTGTACGCGTTCTGGCGACGGCCCGAGCATCTGCCGACGATCACCGAGGGCGACGTCGAGGTCACGCGCGACGTGGAAGGCGAGCAGATCGCGTGGCGCGCGATGCGCGGCGCGCGGATGCTGCACTTCGGCGCGCTCGAGTTCCGCGACGCGCCCGGTGGTCGCGGCACGATCGTCGCCGCGCGGCTCGAATACCAGCCCGCCGGCGGCTCGCTTGGCGACGCGCTCGCGCGCATCAGCGGCCGCTCGCCGCAGCGGCTCCTCGTCGACCACCTGCGGCGCGGGCGCGCGATCCTCGAAGCCGGCGAGGCGCCCACCACGAGCGGGCAGCCGACTGGCCGGCGCTGAAGGTTCCTGACGGCCATGCGAGCGGTCTGCTGGCACGACAAGCTCGACCTGCGTGTCGAGTCGGTGCCGGAGCCGAGGATCCTCAATCCGCGCGACGCGATCGTGCGCGTGAGCGCGACCGCGATCTGCGGCTCGGACCTGCATCTCTACGGCGGCTTCGTCCCCGGCATGGTGAAGGGCGACATCCTCGGCCACGAGTTCATGGGCGAGGTGGTCGATCTCGGGCCCGGCGTGAAGAACTTGAGCATCGGCGAGCGCGTCGTCGTGCCGTTTCCCATCGCCTGCGGCAACTGCTTCTTCTGCCGGAAGGCGATGTTCTCGCTCTGCGAGAACTCCAATCCCAATGCCGCAATGGCCGAGAAGCTCTGGGGTTACTCGCCCTGCGGCATCTACGGCTATTCGCATCTGCTGGGCGGGTACGCGGGCGGACAGGCCGAATACGTGCGCGTGCCGTTCGCCGACGTCGGGCCGCTCAAGGTGCCCGCCGCGCTGAGCGATGAGCAGGTGCTGTTCCTTTCGGACATCCTGCCCACCGGCTACATGGCGGCGGAGAACTGCAGCATCCAGCCCGGCGACACGGTCGCCGTGTGGGGCTGCGGGCCGGTGGGCCTCTTCGCCATCGCTTCGGCGCAGCTCCTCGGCGCGGAGCGCGTGATCGCCATCGATCGCTTCCCCGAGCGTCTGCGCCTTGCGGCGACGAAGCTCGGCGCCGACACCATCGACTACACGGAAGACAACGTCACGGAGGCGCTGAAGGAGCTTACCGGCGGGCGCGGCCCGGACGCCTGCATCGACGCGGTCGGCATGGAAGCGCACGCGCACCACAGCCTCGCGTACGCCTACGACCGGATGAAGCAGGCGATGCTGCTCGAGTCCGACCGCCCGGCGGCGCTGCGCGAGGCGATCATGACCTGCCGCAGCGGCGGCACGATCTCGGTGGCCGGCGTCTATGGCGGCATGATCGACAAGTTTCCCGCCGGTGCGCTGATGAACCGCTCGCTCACCATCCGCACGGGACAGACCCACGTGCAACGCTACATGCGGTTATTGCTCGCGCGCATCGAGGAAGGCGACATCGACCCGAGCTTCATCATCACCCACCGGATGAAGCTCGAGCAGGCACCCGCCGCTTACCGCATGTTCCGCGACAAGCAGGACGATTGCATCAAGGTCGTGCTGACGCCGTAATGGCCGCGCTCGACCGTGGCGCCGTGGATGCGCTGGCTAGCGCAGGCTCAGGGTGGAGGGGGTTTTCAGAGACTCAGCACGAATGCGCTTACTCGACTGCAGCAGCTCTTCCCACAGGCCCTCGGTGTCCTTGCGGAACACCATCTCGAGGTCGGCGCCCTGCACCGACCACAGGCCGCGGTCGATCTCGCTCTTCAACTCGCCGGGCCGCCAGCCGACGTAGCCGACGTAGTAGCGCGCTTCGTTGGGCGTGGTCTCGATGACGTGGTCGATGGTATTGGCGCGGAACGCGAGGTAGAGGTCCTTCATCAGCGGCACCGAGCCGGCGCCGGGGCTGTGGTCGGCCCTCACGAGCGCCACCAGCGCGCCGCGCGAGAACGGGCCGCCGTAGTACACCGGGTCGACCACCTTCTTCGAGGGCTCGTGCTCGGGGAACAGGCTGCCGAGCGAGCGGCGCGTCGGCCGGTTGAGGATCACGCCGACATGCCCGCCGTTCGGCGCGGGCGCCGCGAGCAGCACGGTCTGGCGGTATTCCAGGTCGCGGAAGGCCGGGTGCGCGATCAGGATCATCGCCTCCTCCTGAGCGTGGACCGGCGCGGTGAGCAGAAGAGCGGCAAGCGCCAGAAAGCCGCGGAGGAGGCGGATCATGGACCCAGTATATCGAATGCGCCGCGCTCTGCGGTGTCAGCGTCCGGCTACGCGTGTCGAGGGATCGCGCGCTGTTCTGGCGCCCCGCGCGCGCTCGACGAGCTCGCTCCACATGCCCGCGGTGTCCTTGCGAAATAGGAGATCTTCGGTCGCGCGCAGCACGTACCAGCTGCCCGTCTGCATCTCCGCCTCGAGCTGGCGCGGCGCCCAGCCGGAAAAGCCGGCGTAGAGGCGCATCCGCGCGCCGGGCTGCGCGATCAGCGGCTCGAGATTTTCCGGATGCATGCTGAGGTAGACATTCGGCAGCACGCGGAAGGCGTTGGCCTTTGGTGTTGCATCCGAGACGTAGAGCGCGACGAGCGCCTGGCGCATCACCGGACCGCCGTCGTAGAGCTGCTCCGTGAAGTCCTCCGCGCCCGGCCAGCTCGGCGCGACGTCGACGAGTCGGCGCACGGTAGGACGGTTCAGGATCACGCCGACCGTCGCCGCGTCATCGGTGCGCGCGACGAGCACCACCGTCTCGCTGAAGTTCGGATCGGGGAGTCCCGGCTTGGCGATCAGCAGGATGCCGTTGGGCTGGGCCAGCACCGGGCCGGCGATCCACGCGAGCAGCAACAGCCAGCGGCTCATCGCCGCATTATGCCGCGCGTCTCAGCCGTGCCTGCGGTGCTCGCGCCGCGGCAGATAGAGCCAGAGGAAAGCGAAGACGATGACGAGCGCCGTCGCGAGAATCGCGGCGAGCAGGTCGTTGTGCAGCACGACGCTCGCCACGACATAGGCGTCCAGGCCGACCGCCAGCGCCAGTGGAAACATCCCCGCGAGCACCATGCTCGAGGCCAGCCACAGGAAGCGATCGCTTACCGCCTTGGGCTCGGCTTGGCGATGCAGCGCGGCCGGCGTCATGACGAACGCCATCGCGAGCGTCGTCAGCACGAGGGCGACGAGATGCAGCAGCTGCTGCGCATGGGAAAGCTTCTCGCCGAAGCCCTGGTTGAACACCGCGATCAGCTGGAAGCCGAAGAGCGCCTGGACGCCGGGCAGCACCATGCGGCACTCTTCGAGCACGTGCCTCGCCGCGGAGTCGAGCGAGATCTCTTCCCGGTGCCCGGTGCCGGCCGGCTTCGAAAGGGGCATGCCGTTCCCTAGCAAGCGGCGGGCGCGCCCGACTAGTCCTTCCGGAGGGTGCGAAAGGTGATCGAGTAGCGCAGCTCGCGCGTCGCCGGGATGCTGTGCTGCCAGCGCCAGCGCGCTTCGCCGTTCATCTGGTACGCCGAGCGCGGGGCGAGCTCGAGCACGATCGCCTCATCCTTTTCCCGCGGATAGTGGCGCAGGCGCATGCGCGCCCAACCGCCGAGCGAGACGCCGGCCACGCGGCCGAAATCCGGCGCGTCGCGATGCCAGCCGAGCGGCGTGCCGGGACGATACTCCGTGACCAACGCTTGCTCGAGCTCAGCCGGCGGCACGCCGATCCACGCCGCCACCTTGTCGCGCAGCGGCTCGAGAAATGAGGGCGCCGCCGGCGCAGCGCCCAGGCGATTGGACGTGAAGTCGTAGCCGAAGCCGAAATAGGCGATGCGCCGCCGCGCGGTGTACTGCTTGTACTTTGCCGCCGCGAGCGGCAAGCGCGCGATCTCGTCGAGCAGCGCGCGCTCCTCGGCAGGCGTGATGAAATCCAGCTGGAAGACGAACCCCTCCGGCAGGGCAGGCGCCGCGCCGAAGAGCTCGGCCTGCTTGTGCTTCACCGCGTGATGGCGGCGAGGAAGGCGACGCCGAGCGCGGCGACGGAGAACGCCGCCGCGAGCGCGGTGAAGACGAGCACGCGGCGCAGCCGCGCCTCGGCCACCTGCGCGGCCTTTTCCAGGGCGACGACGGTGTTCTCGAGCTGCGCAGCGAGCTCCTTGACGTGCGCGGCCTGCTGCGAAACCGCGGACTGCAGCTCGCCGATCTGCTGCTGGACCAGGTCGGGCTGGTTGGCCGCGACCTCGGGCTTGCGCTTGGTGAATGCGGGCTTGGTCGCCGACAGGATGTCGCCGACATGCGGGATCACCGCCTTGAGCGCCGCTTGTAGCCAGCCCGCCATTAGG
>DASQAW010000357.1:0-3562 GCA_035635495.1 Burkholderiales bacterium | reverse complement strand
ACGCGCATGCTCCATGGCCAGACGCGCTACAACATCCCGTCGCGCTTCCTGGAGGAGATCCCCCAGGCGCTGATGAAGTGGCTGACGCCGCGCTTTAATCGGCAAAAGGCGTTCAGCCCGGATTTCTCTCGCCAGACCCGCACCACGGTCGCCAGCAAGGCGCCGCGCGACGTCGGCGGCTTCCGCATCGGACAGAACGTGGTGCACGCCAAGTTCGGCACCGGTGTCATCATCGACGCCGAGGGGCAGGGCGGCGACGCGCGCGTGCAGGTGAACTTCGGCTCGCAAGGGGTGAAATGGCTCGCCGTCGCCGTGGCGAAGCTGCAGGCGGCGTAATCGACAACTAGGGGAGGGGCAATGAAACGGTTCATCTGGCTGGCAGCGCTCGCGCTCGCCACATCCACCGCGTGGGCGCAGAAGACGGTGCTGCGCTTTTCGACCGCGGCGCCGCCGCCTGACTTCCTCAGCCGGTCGCTGCAGCAGTTCAAGAGCGAGTTGGAGAAAGCGGCGCCCGAGTTCGACGTGCAGGTGTATCCAGGGAGCCAGCTCTTCCGCCAGGGCACCGAAGTGCCGGCCCTGCAGCGCGGCAACCTCGAGATGAGCACGATGACGACCTTCGAGGTCGCGCAGCAGGTGCCCGAGTTCGGCTTCTTCAACCGCGCCTACCTTTTCCGCGACTACGACCATGCCTACCGGACCTTCACCGGTCCGCTCGGCAAGCGCTATGCGGACACGGTGGCGCAGAGGATGAGCCTCGTGATCCTCGCGCCGACCTATCTCGGCACGCGCCAGGTGAACCTGCGGGCCGCGCGCGACGTGAAGGGGCCGCCGGACCTGGCCGGCGTGAAGATGCGCATGCCGGGCGGGCCGGACTGGCTGCTGCTCGGGCAGTCGCTTGGCGTGACGCCGACGCCGATGGGCATGCCCGAGGTGTATCTCGCCCTGCAGACCGGCGCGATCGACGGGCAGGAGAACCCGCCCACTATCTTCAACGCCGCCAAGTTCTACGAGGTCACGAAGCAGATGGTGATCACCTCGCACCTCGTGCAGCCGGTCTTCTACACCATCGCGAAGCCGTACTGGGACAAGCTCTCGCCCGAGCAGCGCACGAAGGTGCAGGCAGCTGCCACGCACGCGGCGAAATGGAACGACGACCAGCGCCTGGCCGATGAGAAGACGGTGATCGACGGACTCGCCGCCAAGGGGCTCACGGTGACGCGCCCCGACCTCGGCGCCTTCCGTGCCAACGCCGACAAGGTCTACGCCGGCGCCGAAGCCGCGAAAGCGTGGGACCGCAAGATGATGGACGAGGTGATGGCGGTCAAATGAGCCCCGAGTGAAAAAAGCGGCCGCCGCGATCTCCGCGTTGTTGATCGGGGCGGTGCTCGGCACGGTGCTGCTCGGGGTGGCGCGCCGTTATCTCTTCGGCGCGCCGCTGAGCTGGTCCGACGAGCTCGCCGCAGTGCTGTTCGTGTGGGCGGTGTTCTGGACCGCGGCATTCGCCGTGCCGCTCGGCGAGCACGTCGCATTCGACCTTCTGCTCGACGCGCTCCCCGCGCGTCTGCGCCGTGGAATCGCGATCGGCGCTTCTGTGGTGGTGGGACTGGCTCTGCTCGCGGCGCTGCCGAAGACCGTGGAGTTCATCGCCTTCCTGTGGCGCGAGCGCACCGCCGCGCTGCAGTGGCGGCTCGACTACGTGTACGCCTGCTTTCCGCTCTTCATGGGCGCGGCCGCCGTCCGTTTTCTCTGGGAAGCGCTCTGGCTGTGTCTGCGCCGTTCCTGATCCTGGTCGCGCTGTTCGTGGCGCTGACCCTCGCACGCGTGCCTATCGCGTTCGCGATGCTGGTCGCGGCACTCGGCTACCTCTACGCCGCCGGTCGCGACATCGGGCTCGCCGCGGATCAGATCATGAACACGCTGGCGAACAACTACCTGCTGATCGCGATCCCACTCTTCATGCTGGCGGCGAATCTGATGAACGCCGGCTCGATCAGCGACCGCCTCTTCGCCGCGTGTCAGGTGCTCGTCGGCCGCATCAAGGGCGGGCTCGCGCAGGTTGACGTGCTGGTGAGCGTGCTTTTCGCCAGCATGAGCGGTAGCGCGGTGGCCGACGCCGCCGGCCCCGGGCTCGTCACCATCCGCGCGATGGACAAGGCCGGCTACCCGCGCGGCTTCGCGGCCGCGATCGTCGCCGCCTCCGCGGTGCTCGGCCCGATCATCCCGCCGTCGATCCCGATGATCCTGTATGCGCTGATGGCGAACGCCTCGATCGCCGCGCTGTTCCTCGGCGGCGTGCTGCCGGGCCTGTTGATCGCGGCGGCGATGATGGCCGTAGTCTGGATCACGGCCCACCGCCGCAACTTCCCGACCGAGCCGCCGATCCCGCGCGCCGAGCGCCCGCGCGTGCTTGCCCGCGCCATCCTGCCGCTCGGCATGCCGGTCGTGCTGCTGGGTGGCATCTACAGCGGTGCCTTTACGCCCACCGAGGCTGCGGCGGTGGCCGCGCTCTACGCCCTGGTCCTCGCGGGCGTCGTGTATAGGGAGCTCGATGGGCCACGCGTGTTCGCTGCGTTTGCCGAAACCGCGCGCCAGACCGCGGTGATCCTGCTCATGATCTGCGGCGCCTTTGCCGTGAACTACGCGGTGACCGCGGAGCAGCTCGACAAGGCGCTCGCCGCGTGGATCACCGGCCTGGGCCTGAGCCCGCTCGCCTTCCTGGTGACGGTGAACCTCGTCTTTCTCCTGCTCGGCTGCCTGATCGACGCGACCACCATGCTGCTGGTGCTGGTGCCGGTGCTGCTGCCGAGCGTCGCGGCGCTCGGCATCGATCCGGTCTACTTCGGCGTGGTGATCGTCGTGAACATCACCATCGGCTTAGTCACACCGCCCTACGGCCTGCTCTTATTCGTGCTCGCCGCGCTGACGCGCATTCCGTTGCGGGAGATCATCAGCGAGTGCTGGGGGCTGATCGGCTCGCTCGTCGCCGCGCTCGCGCTGATGGTGGCCTTCCCCGGCATCGTGATGTGGCTGCCGCGGCTGTTCGGCTACGTGCGGTAGCTCCACGAGGCGGGCGCCCGGCTTCATGAGCGCCACCAGCTCGGCGCGCTCGAACCTCCCGGCGTGGCCGTTCACCGGCATGACGAAGTCGCTGCGGGCAAGCAGCTCGCCGAGCTGCACCCGCCGGTGCGGGCCGCGCCCGGGCACCTCGTCGGTATAGAGGACCGTCATGCCGATGCGGGCAGCGCGCCGCGCGATTTCGCGTCCGGCGGTCCCATAGCCGATCAGGCCGAGCACCTTGCCCGAGAGCGGCGCCGCGCTTTGCTCGAGCAGATCGATTACGACGTCGGGATTCGAGCTCGGGTCTGTCATGGGACGGTCATCCGGCGTCATTAGACTGGCCGGCGTCTTTTCTGGGGATTGTTACTAAAGGATGACGGTTGTACCGCATTTTCGCTGTGCGAGCACCCGCTATCGGTTCGGCGGGCGATGACGCGGGCGGCCGAAAGTCCCTACAAAGGTGAAACCGGCCTAAGGCGCATCCTCAGCGCCACGCGCAACTCGA
>DASQAW010000356.1:0-6228 GCA_035635495.1 Burkholderiales bacterium | reverse complement strand
ATCTACCGCGACATCGCGCGGCTGAACGGCCGCATGGTCGGCGTGCCGTACGCCGAAGGCCTGGACGTCGGCCGGATGCTGCTGGCGTGAAAATCTACGGTTGGGCCGCGCTCGGCGCGCTGGCGGCCTGCACCACGCCGCAGAGCGTGGGCGATCACGTCACGGTCGTCTGGAACCGCGTCGAGGACGTGCAGACCGTCTGCCAGAACCTCGCCGGCCGCAAGGAGGTCTTCGCCATCCGCGGCTGCTCGAAGTGGAGCGAAACCGACGGCTCGGGCCAGCGCGTGTGCTCTATCTACGTGCCCATGCCGAGGAATGAGACCGACACGCAGACCTTCGCCACCCTCGGCCACGAGCTGATGCACTGCTTCGACGGCAACTGGCACGACCGCTGGGGGCGCATGACGCCGCAAGAAGCCCAGGCCGCGGCCGGCGCAGCCGCGTCCAACTGAAAAAGGGGTCAGAGCAATTTTCCGGTAACTACTGACGCTCGTAGCTGTTACAGGAAAATTGCTCTGACCCCTTTTTAGAAGGTCTTGGCGGTCATGACGAGGAGCTGGACCGCCTTGACGCTCGGGTCCGAGCGGTTCACCGGGACGGCGAGATCGATGTGCAGCGTGTTGCCGAACGACGCGCGCGCGCTCAGGATGCGCAGCCCGACGCCGAAGTCGCTCAGCCAGCCGTTCGTCGGGTTCGGCGTCTCGCTGCCCCAGGCGCGGCCCACGTCGCAGAACACGGCGGCGCCGACGCGGAACAGCCGGAACGGATACCAGTCGGTGTAGTAGCGCTGCTCGGCCGTGAAGAGCATGCGGTGCGTGCCGCGCTGGTAGCGCAGCGGATAGCCGCGCAGGCCGTTGTCACCGCCCAGCAACAGCTCGTCCGCCTGGTTCGGGCTCCAGACGTTGTCGCTGCTCGCCGCGAGGTACAGGACGAACGAGCCCGTCTGCGGCAGGAAGTAGCGGACCGAGCCGCCGAGCGTGCGCACATCGCCGATGCTGCTGCCGTATTGCGCGGAGAAGCCGGCCGAGGTGAGGAGCTGGTGCCCGGGCATGGCGAGGCGGACTCCCTTGCTCGCCGTGCCGCTCACGAGCCACGGCTGGTCGGTCGCGCCGAAGGCGGCGAGGCTGCGGCCGACCTGGAGCGTGGATTGAAAGCCCATCGCCAGGAACTCCGGCCGGTGGATCAGGTCGCGGTTCATCACCTGCAGATAGTCGTCGTGGATGACCTCGTAGCGCGCATAAGGCCCGGCGAGCGTCCGGTCCGCCGGCAGCTGCGGCGGCGGCGCGCGGCCGGGGTCGAGCGCGTACTCGTCGGCCTGGTGCGTTACGCCGAGCGTGTAGCGGCGCGTCCAGCCGTCGAGCAGCCCGGGCGACCAGCCGCCGAAGACCTCGGCCAGCTCCCCGTGGTGGCGGTACTGCGCGACGTTGTGCCCCCCTTGGTAGAAGGGATCGAGCCGGTCGAAGCGCGAGGCCGCGGCGCCGGCCGCCCAGCGCGTGTCGAGGGCGTAGAACGGCCGCGTGACGCTGAGCGAAGCCGCCGATCCGTCGTCGTACGAGGCGCGCTGCGCGGCGATGCTCGTCCAGCCGTCGAAGAGATGGTCGTGCTGCACGGTGAGCAGCGTGCCCGTGCGGTCGACGCTCGAGGCGCGCTCGATGCCGAAGGCCGTGCCGGTGCCGGCGAAGTTCGTCTCCTTCAGAGAGAAGGCGCCGCTGTTCTTGCCGCCGGCCCGGCGCAGGCGCACGCTGGGCTGCAGCGTCCAGGTGTCGCGCGTGCGCACCTCGATGTCGACCACGCCGTCCCGGTAGCGCAGCGGCCGGATCGTCACGTCGTACACGGTGCTGTTCGCCCGGATCAGGCGCTCGGTCTCCTCGACCAGGCGCAGCGAGACCCGGTCGCCGGGCTTGAAGAGGAGGTAGCGCCGGATCAGCCAGGGCTTGGTCTTGATGTGCAGCGCATTGGCCGCGCGGTAGAAGAATCCGTTCTCGTGGGGATCGTCGAGGTCGAAGATGTCGTGGGTGTCGACCGTGATCTCGCCGATGACGGCGCCCGCCGCCTCGAGCTCGGCGAAGGAGGGCGGCGCCTGCTGTGCCCCCGCGGGGCTCGCGACGGCAATCAGGGCGCAGACGAGCCAGGAGAAGCGGGCTGGCATTGGGCGCGGCGATTATCCGCGCCGCCGAAAAAAAAGAGGGCCCGGCCGCTAGCCGTGCCCTCCGTGCTGCCCTACTTAGCGATCAGACGGCGACGACACGTTGTTTGGCCCGAACCGGGCTCGGGCTGCTAACAGCGGGATGGCCAGCGCCTGCCGTGCGTAGGAACCGCCCTACGCACGTAGCAATTTTGTTACCGCCTGTCCCCTGCGGCAACCTTGCTGCCTAGTCCACCCGGACTATAGGTGAACATCCATTTCGTGTAATGCTCGGCGCCGTCGAAGGCCTCGTCTTTCGCGCTGAAGTTGCCTGATTTGACAGGCGTTTCCTCCGACAGGCTGTGGACCCCCATGAAGCCGCCGCCCGGCGCCTCGACCAGCCCCCATTCCGTGCCGCCTGTCATCGGGTCCATGTACACGCGCCGTAGGTGGCGCTGCGGCATCGGGAAGCGCTTGTCCTCGAGCAGATCTTCCAGCTTCTTCGGGTAAACCTTGGCGCCCGGGCTCTTGTTGTAGTAGCTCCCGACCGCCTCGCGGAACTGGTTGCCGATGAAGAGCAGCTCGCGCTCCTTCTCGCGCTGCGCCGCGTGCGAGTAGAGCTCGCCGAACGCCGCGAGGCCCGCGCCCATCACGGCGATGATCAGCAGTACGCCTAGGTAGGTGAACCCGCGCTGGAGGAATGCCGGCACCGGCGCATCGGGGCTTGGCTGGCGGCTCTTGTTGACTGGGGTCTGACCCCGATTTTCCTGGACGAGCCGCACGCGGCTTCCCGGCCGTCCGCGGCCGAAAAAGCCCGCGTTGTCGATCCGCCGCCGCTCGCGCAGCTCAGTACCGCTCATAGCCCTTCGCGGCGCTTCTCACGTCCCAGACGTTGCCCTTGCGAGCGTCCTGCGGCGGTACCGCGACCCAGGTCGAGGCGCTCTGCGTGAACGGATCCTTCGGGATCGACCGCAGGTAGCGCTTGGCGACGAGCTCTTCGAGCGAGGCCGGGTAGCGGCCGGTGTCGGCGTAGTGCTTGTCGAGCGACTCGCGCATGAGCATGAGGTTCTCCTGCAGCACCGCCTCCTCGGCGCGGCGCATCTTGCCGATGTAGTCGGGCACGACCACCGAGAGGAGGAGCGCGATCACGGTGAGCACCACCATCAGCTCGACCAGCGTGAATCCCTTCACTTTGATGTTCATCACCATTCCCTGTATGGAACTCCGTTCAGCGCCTTTTCCTGGCTGCGGGAGTACACGTCGTACACGTCCTTGCCGGCCTGCGGCTCGCTCGCCGTGCTGGCGTAGCTGCGCAGGCCCCAGTCCTCGCCGCTCAGCGGATCGGCGGGCACCCGGCGCAGGAAGAAGACCTTCGTGCCGTCGGTTTTTCTCTTGTCGGTCGCGCCGTCCACCAGCGCTGCCAGCGTCGGCGGATAGCCGCTCTCGTCCGCCTTGCGCTCGATGGCCCCTTCTTCGGCGGCGCGCTTGTACGAGTCGATCGCCTCGCGGATCTCGCGCAGCGCGTGGCGGAACTCCTGTTCCTTGTTCCGCTGCACGGTCACTTCCGCGAGGGGCAGCGCGATCGACGCGAGCAGCGCGATGATCGCCACCGTGATCATCAGCTCGATGAAGGTGAAGCCCTTGGCCTTCATCGGCTACCTCGGCTGCGGCCCGGCCGCCGGCGCGGGCGCCTGCGGCGTGGCCGGAGTTGAGACCGGCGGCTGCGCCGGCGCGGCCGGAGCGGACAGCGGCGCCGGAATCGCGGACGGCAGCCCAAGCGACCCGCCGCCGACCTCGGCCTCGGTGCCGGAGTTGAACTCCTCCAGGCGCGCTTCCGAGCGCTCGACGTTGCGGATCACGCGCGGCGTGATCAGCAGCACGATCTCGGTCTTGTTGTTGGTGTCTTCCTTGTTCTGGAACAGGCGGCCGGCGACCGGCAGGTTGGCGAGCCCCGGCACCTGGCTCGAGCTGCGGCGGTCCTCGTTCGAGATCAGGCCCGCGAGCACCTGCGTCTCGCCGTCGTGCAGCCGCAGCGTGGTCGAGGTGTTGCGCGTGCCGATCGTGTAGGCGACCGTGCCCGACGAGGTCTTGGTCTGCTGGCCGATGTTGCTTACTTCCAGGCCGACCTTGATGCCGACGTCATCCTCGAGGAACACCTGCGGCTCGACGTTCAGCTTCAGGCCGACGTCGAGGTAGTTGACCGACTCGGAGACGAAGCCGGTGGCGCCGGCGGTGGTGGTGATCACCGGCACCTTGTCGCCGATGTGGATCTGCGCCTTCTCGCGATTCTTCACGCGGATGCGCGGATTGGCGAGGATGTTGTTGCGGCCGACCTGCTGGCGCAGGTTGAGCGCGATCAGCGGGTCGCTTACCGACAGGCGCACGAGGCCGCTGTTGAAGCTCTTCGCCTCCGTGCCGGTGATCCTGCCCGGCGTGCCTTCGGCGCCCTGGATGCCCACGGCGACCTGCTGCGGCCACTGGATGCCCGCCGCGGTGAGATCGTTCGAGCCGACTTCGAGCACTTCCACCTCGAGCATCACCTCGGGCTCGCCCTTGTCCTGGTTGGCGATCAGCTTCTCCGCCATGCGGATCGCCTCGGGCGTGTCGCGCATCACGAGGAGGTTCAGCTTCTCGTCGATGAACAGGTCGCGCGTCTTCACCAGCTGGCGCACCATGTTGGCGGTCTGCTTCACGTCGGCGTTGGCCAGGTAGAAGCTGCGCACGACCAGGTCCTTGTAGTCGCGGGTCTTCGCCGGCGTGTTGGGATAGATCAGGATGGTGTTGTCGTTCAGCACCTTGCGCTCGAGCTGGTTGGTCACCAGCACGAAGCGGATCACCTCGTCGATGGTCGTGTCGCGCACGTAGACCGTGGTGCGCGCATCGGGCTGCACGTCCTTGTCGAAGATGAAGTTGAGGCCGGTCTGGCGCGAGATCAGCTCGAACACCGTGCGCAGCGGCGCATCGCGAAACTCCATCGTGATCGGGCGCTTGAGCGCGGCGTTCAGCTGCGGCGTGGTGGTCTCCCTGACCTGCTTCTCCTCGATGCGGCGGAGCAGCGTGCGCGCCTCCCTGTTCTGCGGGTTCTCGGCGAGGATCTGCTTCAGCTTGCCCTGCGCCTCCGTGACCTGGCCGTTCTTCAGCGCCTGGTCGGCGTCGGCGAGCAGCGTGCGGTGCTCGCGGTCCTTGCGCACCATCTCGAGGCCGGCCTTCGCCCGCTGGTTCTCCGGGTCGAAGCGCAGCGCCCGCTCGTAGGACTGCATGGCGCGATCGGCGGCGCCGGCGGCGCGCGCGTTGTCGCCGAGCGCGAGGTAGCGCTGCAGCGCGACGGCCTTGTGGCGCTCGTAGTAGTTGCGCAGCTCCGCGTCGTTCGGGTTCTTCTTCAGCTCCTCCTCGAGGCGCGCGAGTCCGGCTTCCTCGTTGCCCGCCTCGACTTCGACGCGGGCCTGCTTGAAGCTTTCGCTGGTGGCGCAGGCGGCCAGCAGCATTGCGATCAGGATCAGTGCCAGGGCTTTTTTCATAGCGGTAACGTTTGCTTGGCTTTCATGGGCAAATAGGTGAAGCGAATTTCGGCTTCGGTGATCTTGTCGACGCGGTAGTCGCCCACGCGCTCGCCCTCGGTGACGGTGAAGCTGTCCGCGCCGTTGGCGAGAAATACGGCGAGTCTGCCGTTGTCGACCATCTTGCCGATGTAGCGGAAGGGCAGCGCGGGCGCCTCGCGCTTGGCCGCGGGGCCGGCCTGCGGCGCCACTGCCGGCGAGAAGTTCTTCGGCGCGAAGGCGTCGATCTTTGCCCCTTCGTCGATGCGGGCTTCCAGCTTGGCGAGGTCGATATCCGTGGACGCCTGCAGCCGCGTATCCACTTTGGGCTCGGGCGCGGGAGCGAAGGACGGCTGCTCGCGCCCCGCGACCACGGAGGCGAGCGCGCCGAGCGCCGCAATTCCTGCGAGCACTTTCTTCACCATCGGGGTCATGACTTCACCATGTGGAGAGTGAGTCGGAGCTCCGCCTGCACGGTGCCCTCGCGCCGGTTCTCGCGCTTGAGCGAGATCTGGTCGAGCGAGAGCACCGGGATCTCGGCGAGCGAGCGCTTGAGGAACTCGCGCA
>DASQAW010000355.1:0-4876 GCA_035635495.1 Burkholderiales bacterium | reverse complement strand
TGCATCGCCGGCGCGTACATCTGGCCGATGAGCTGGCGCACCAGCTTGTTGGGCTCCGTGTACGTGCGTCCCAACAGGCGGGTGAAGTTGCGGCCGTCCTTGGCGTCCGCCATGAGGCGCAGGCCGGGCGTGATGAAGGCGCGGATGATCGCCTCGGGCGATGGGGCGGGGTTCTCCGCCTCGAGCTTCTCCAGCTCGGCGATGCGCGCCGCGTTCATCGGGTCGAGGCGCCGGCGGAACACGGCCTCGACCAGCGCGTGCTTCGAGCCGAAGTGGTAGTTGACCGCGGCGAGGTTCACGCCCGCCTTGGCGGTGAGGAGGCGCATCGAGGTGCCCTCGAAGCCGTGCTGCATGAAAAGCTCTTCGGCGGCATCGAGGATGCGGGTACGGGTTTCGTGCTGCGGCTTGACGGCGCGGAGGGTCATGGGGATTTCCGGATTCAAACGATCGTTTGAATGTTAGCGAGCCGATCGCGCGCGCGTCAAGAGCTTCCCGCGCGCCAGGCGTCGAAGCCGCGCTTGCGCAGGGCGCACGCCGGGCAGCGGCCGCAGCCGTGGCCCCAAAGGTGCCGCGCGCCGCGCTCGCCGAGATAGCAGGTGTGGGTCTCTTCGACGATGAGCCGCACGAGCGCCTGCCCGCCGAGATCCTGCGCGAGCTGCCAGGTCGCCGCCTTGTCGATCCACATGAGCGGGGTCTCGATGTGGAAGCGCCGGTCCATGCCGAGCGACAGCGCGACCTGCGTCGCCTTGATGGTGTCGTCGCGGCAGTCGGGGTAGCCGGAGAAGTCGGTCTCGCACATGCCGCCGACCAGGACCTCGATGCCGCGCCGGTACGCCACGGCCGCCGCCACGGTGAGAAAGACCAGATTGCGGCCGGGGACAAAGGTGTTCGGCAGCTTCGATTCCGTCACCTCGAATTCCATCTCCCGGGTGAGCGCGGTCTCGCTGATCTCGCCGAGCAGTCCCAGGTCGAGGAGGTGATCCTCGCCCAGCCGTTCTCCCCACTCGGGGAAAGCGTCCGGCAGCAGCTGCAGGATGCGTTTGCGCGCATCGAGCTCCGGGCGATGGCGCTGGCGGTAGTCGAAGCCGATCGTCTCGACGCGTTCATAACGGCTGAGCGCCCAGGCGAGGCAGGTCGTGGAATCCTGGCCTCCGGAAAAAAGCACCAGGGCGTGCTGCCGCATCGCAAATAAGATACTCCGCTTATGACCGGTGGCGGTTTGCTCGAGCTGATCGTGGTACCGATGGGCTGGCTGTTCTTCCTCGCTGGTCTCGCTGCCAACTACCCCGGCGTCGCGGGGTCGATCACCGTTTTCTTCACCAACGGCGGGCTCGTGCTCCTCCTCGTGCGCAAATAGAATCCGGCGCTCGCATGGCACACAACTCGGCACCGACGCAGAAACTGAGGGGGAACGAATGGCGCGCGGTCGGCGCGCTGCTGCCCTATGTCCTTGAATACAAGTGGCGCGTGGCCTTCGCGCTCGCCTGCCTGATCGCCGCGAAGCTGGCCAACGTCGGCGTGCCGCTGGTCATGAAGGAGGTGGTCGACCGCCTCGACACGCAGACCGCGATCCTGGCCGCGCCGGCGGCGCTGCTCGCGATCTACGGGATCCTGCGCTTCTCGGCGACGATGTTCGCCGAGCTGCGCGATGTGATCTTCGTCCCCGTGACGCAGCGCGCGATCCGGCGCGTCGCGCTCGGCGTGTTCCGGCACCTGCACAGCCTGAGCCTGCGCTTCCACCTCGACCGCCAGACCGGCGGCATGACGCGCGACATCGAGCGCGGCACGCGCGGCATCTCGACGCTGCTTTCGTACTTCATCTTCTCGATCATCCCGGTGGTGCTCGAGTTCGCGCTGGTCGCGGCGGTGCTCCTCGCCAAGTTCGACTGGCGTTTCGCCGCGGTCACGTTCGGCGCGGTGATCGTGTACATCGCCTTTACGGTAACGATCACCGAGTGGCGCATGGCGATCCGGCGGCAGGCGAACGAGCTCGACTCGAAAGCCAACACGCGCGCCGTCGACAGCCTGCTCAACTACGAGACGGTCAAGTACTTCGGCAACGAGGACTTCGAGGCGCGCCGCTACGACGAGAACCTGCGCAAGTACGAATCGGCGGCGGTGAAGAACGAGGCCTCGCTCGGCGTGCTGAACATCGGCCAGAGCTTCATCATCGCGATCGCCGTCACCCTGCTGATGCTGCTCGTCGCGCAGGGCGTGGCGCAGAAGTCGTTCACGCTCGGCGACCTGGTCCTGGTGAACGGGCTCCTGATCCAGCTCTACATCCCGCTCAACTTCCTCGGCATGGTGTACCGCGAGATCAAGCAGGCGCTGCTCGACCTCGACCGCATGTTCCGCCTGCTCACGGAGCATCGCGAGGTCGAGGACCAGCCCGGCGCGCGCGACCTGCCGGCGGGACCGGCGAATGTCGAGTTCCGCCACGTCGACTTCCACTACGAGCGCGCGCGGCAGATCCTTTTCGACGTCAGCTTCGGCATTCCTGCCGGCCACCGCGTGGCCGTGGTCGGCCACTCGGGCTCGGGCAAGTCGACGCTCGCGCGGCTGCTTTACCGGTTTTACGACGTGTCCGCCGGCGCGATCGCGGTGAACGGCGTCCACATCCGCGAGGTGAAGCAGGCGAGCCTGCGCGGCGCCATCGGCATCGTTCCGCAGGACACGGTGCTGTTCAACGACACGATCCTCTACAACATCCGCTACGGCCGGCCGGAAGCGAGCGACGCCGAAGTGTTCGAAGCGGCCCGCGCCGCGCACATCCACGACTTCATCGTCACGCTGCCCAAGGGCTACGAGACGATGGTCGGTGAGCGCGGGCTCAAGCTTTCGGGCGGGGAGAAGCAGCGCGTGGCGATCGCGCGTGCCCTCTTGAAGAACCCGAGGATCCTCATATTCGACGAGGCCACCTCGGCGCTCGATTCGCGCGCGGAAAAAGCGATCCAGGCCGAGCTTGAACGAATTTCACAAGGCCGCACGACGCTGGTCATCGCGCATCGGCTGTCGACCGTTATGGATGCTGATCAGATTCTGGTGCTGCAGAACGGCCGCATCGCGGAGCGCGGCACGCACGCTCAACTCCTTGAGGCGCAAGGCGAATACGCGCGCATGTGGGCGCTGCAGCAGCAGCAGGCTGAAGCCGCCGCTGTCCTGGAGCAGACGGCCGACGCGTAGCAAATGTAGCTCTGGCCCGACAGAGAACCATTTCACGCTGGTTCTAGGAACTACTTCCTACTGTCTGATTTTGTTTGCGTTTTTCTAATGCGTAGGGCAGACTGCGACCGACTCCATGCTCCAATCAGGGCATGGACTTCCGATAACTAATAAACCGCTGGCTAGAGAAGATTCGCCGCAATGCAAAGAAAACTTCATCCGCTCGAAGGCATCGTTGCCGTCTTCGCCCTCGTCTTCGTCCTGGCCATCACCATCGGCTTCGCGCAGGCGCAGGAAGCCAAGCCGCATAAAGCCGTCTACCTGAAATCGTCGTCCGCGCTGGTGCTCGATGCCGACACCGGCGAGATCGTCATCGACAAGAACGCCGACGCGATCACGCCGATCGCCTCGATCACCAAGCTGATGACCGCGATGGTGATCCTCGACCGCGGCCTCGACCTCGACCAGCGCATCGTCCTCAGCCGTGCGGACGGCGATTCGCTCAAGGGCACGCGCTCGCGCCTGCGTCCGGGCAACGTGATGACCCGCGGCGAGCTGCTGCTCATCGCGCTGATGGCCTCGGAAAACCGCGCCGCCGCGGCGCTCGGCCGCACCTACCCGGGCGGGCTCGAGCCCTTCGTCGCGGCGATGAACGCGAAAGCCGCGTCGCTCGACATGAAGGAGAGCCGCTTCGTCGACGCCACCGGCCTCTCGCCGCAGAACGTCTCCAGCGCGCGCGACCTCGTGAAGCTGGTGCGCGCGGCGCATGAATACTCGTTGATCCGCGAATACTCGACCAAGGACCGCGCCAGCGTGCGCGTGTCCGACCGCGGCCGCCCGCTCAACTTCCACAACACCAACACCCTGGTGCGCGCGCATCGCTGGGACGTGGAGCTCTCCAAGACCGGCTACATCAGCGAAGCCGGCCGCTGCCTCGTGATGCGGGTTAAACTCGCCTCGAGAGATCTCATCGTCGTCCTGCTCGACTCCTGGGGCCGTCAATCGCGAATCGGCGACGCCAACCGCGTCAAGAAGTGGGTGGAGACCAACGCGACCGGCGGTCGCAGCAGCTAGGCGGTCATCGTTTCGTCGGCGGCCAGCTCGCCGCCGACAATTTCCGCAAGGATGTCCTGGAAGGCCTGGCGCGCCCGCAGAAGGCGCTGCCGCCCAAGTATTTCTACGATGCCGCCGGCAGCCGTCTCTTCGAGCAGATCTGCCGCCTGCGCGAGTACTACCCGACGCGCACCGAGCTGGGCATCACCCGGCGCCACCTGAACGACATCGCACGCTTCGTCGGCAAGCGTTGCGCGCTGCTCGAATACGGCAGCGGCGAGAGCCTGAAGACCCGGCTCCTCATCCGCGCGCTCCAGCCCTCCGTGTACATGCCGGTCGACATCTCCACGGACGCGCTGCGCGGGGCGGTGAAGCGCCTCGGGCGCGAGTTTCCGCAGCTCGGCATCGTCGCGATCACCGCCGACTTCTCGAATCCGCTCACCGTTCCCGCTTACCGCGGCAATGCCCGCCGCGTGGTGTACTTCCCGGGCTCGACCATCGGCAACCTGCGCCGCGACGAGGCCCAGGCCTTCCTCAAGATGACGCGCGGCCAGGTGGGCCCGCGCGGCGCGATGCTCGTCGGCGTGGATCTCAAGAAGGACGCCAACGTTCTGCACGCGGCGTACAACGATGCGAAGGGTGTCACCGCTGATTTCAATCT
>DASQAW010000354.1:0-9321 GCA_035635495.1 Burkholderiales bacterium | reverse complement strand
TGCCGCAGCGTGTAGGTCTCGACCGCCCAGTCCTGGGCAAGGCGGTTCTGCACGCCCCAGCGCAGCTCGTCGCGCTGGCTCGGGATCTTGGCCGCGGCGCTCTCGCGCAGGTCGGCCCCGCGCTCGAGTACGAGGACTTCCACGCCATTCGCGGTGAGCTGCCGCGCAGCGAGCGCGGCAGTCAGGCCGCCGCCGATGAACACGATGTTGCGCTTCGGGAGCTTGGTAGCCATTAGGCGAAGTCCTGGATGGATTTCGGGTCGAGCGCGCCGGGAAACGGCTTGCCGCGGAACGCGGTCATGTTCTGCGAATGCACCGCCGGCAGGCCGGGGTAGCCGATGAGCTTCCAGAAGACCTTGGCGTGGTTACCGCCGTAGATCGGATCGGCGTAGCAGGCCTGCGTGAAGAGCGGATACGCCAGCCCGTTGAACCACTGCGCGAGCGGCACCTTCGTGTTTGCCGTCTTTCCGGCGGCGACGTCCTGCAGGAAGGCGTCGGCCTGCGCGCCGTCGAGCTCCTCGAAGCGCTTGCCGAAGCGCGCGACGGCCGCCGCCTGCGCGGCGGCGACGCCGGCCTTGAAGTACTGCGCCGGCGTGAGCGGAAGCTGGTAGCCGAGCTGCGGCTTGCCGGAGCGCCAGGGGCCAGAGCGGTACAGCCGGTCGCCGTTGCCGAAGCCGCCCGCGAGCTGCCGATCGATGTATTCGGCGAGGCCGCAGTCGACGCCGTTCGGCGTAAGCCCGTCAGCCGGGCACATCACGTTGACCATCGCCTCGACGAACGCCGCTTCCTCGGGACTCAGCGATTCATAGCCCGCCTGCGCTTCCGCCGGAGCGGCCGCAGCCGCGCCCGCGGTAACTGCCGCCGCGAGAGCGCCAGAGGCGCCCGCCACCTGCTTGAGGAAAATCCGGCGCGAGAATGTCTTTGCGGTCATTGCCACCTCCTGTGCCGCCACGTTTGCGCCGTCGTGCGACGGCCGCTTGTCGCACGCGAGCCCGGCTTGTGACATCCGTCATAGGATCGTTACAGGCCGACACCGGGGCGCAATCGGCGCGCCCGAGGATCGTGTGAGCGTGCTCCTTACCGTCACACAGGAAGAAGGCGGCGCGAGCCTTGCGCTGTCAGGTGAATGGACCCTCGCCAGGATCCGGGAGGTGGATGCCGCATTGGGCGCGGCGCGGCTGCCGCGGGCGCCGGTCACGCTCGATGGCGAGCGATTACAGACGCTCGACACGAGCGGTGCGCTCGCTTTGCTGCTGCGGCTCGGCGCCGCCGGCGCGAGCGTAGGCCGCACCGTCAACCTGAAGCCCGGGCATTCGAAGATCATCGAGACGGTGCGCGCGCAGGCGACGCCCCCGGCCCCGGTACCTCGCCCATGGGGCGTCGTTGCAAATATCGGCTACGCCGCGGTGGCCTTCGGCCGCCTGGTCTACGCGCACCTCGGGTTCGTGGGAAGCACTGCGGCGTCATTAGCCGAGCTGGCGGTGCGTCCACGCCGCATGCGATGGAAGGAGTTCCTGGCGCAGCTCCAGCACGTGTGCATCGATGCGATTCCGGTCGTGGCGCTGGTGACCGCGCTCATCGGCATGGTGCTGGCCTATCTCTTCGGCCTGCAGGCCGAGAAGTACGGCGCGAGCATCTTCGTGGTCGACGCGGTGGCGATCGGCAGCGCGCGCGAGATCGCGCCGCTGCTCGTCGCCGTGATCGTCGCCGGCCGCTCTGGCGCGGCGTTCACCGCCCAGCTCGGCTCGATGCGCCTGACCGAGGAGATCGACGCCCTGCAGACGCTCGGGCTCTCGCCCATGCAGGTGCTGGTCGTGCCGCGCGTGCTCGCGCTGGCGGCCTCGCTGCCCCTTCTGGTCTTCGTCGGCGACATCGCGGCCATGGTCGGCGCGATGGCGGCGTCGGGGCCTTTGCTCGGCATCGTGCCGGCCGTGTTCATCGAGCGCGTGCATTCGACGCTCGCCCTGCGCCATGTGGTGATCGGCCTCGCCAAGGGCGCGGTGTTCGGCGCGGCCATCGCCGTCATCGGCTGCCGCGCCGGGATGACAGTCGCGCGCGACGCGCGCTCCATCGGCATCGCCACCACCTCTACCGTCGTGCGCTGCATCGTCGCGGTGATCGTGCTCGACGCCTGCTTCGCCGTCTGGCTGCAGCTGATCGGCAGATGAACGCGATCGAAGCCGACGCCGTCGTCACCCGCATCGGCGGCCGGACGCTGCACGACGGCGTGAGCTTCAGCGTGCCGCGGGGCAAGATCGTCGCGCTGATCGGCGCGAGCGGCAGCGGCAAGTCGGTGCTGCTGCGCGAGATGATCGGCCTCCTGCGTCCGGCGGAGGGGACGATCCGCATCCTCGGCACCGACGTGTGGCACACCCCGGAAGAGGAGCTGAACGCGCTGCGGCGGCGCTTTGGCATGATGTTCCAGGATGGCGCGCTCTTTTCCTCGCTCACCGTGGCGCAGAACGTCGCCACGCCGCTCGTCGAGCAGGGCCTCGTGCCAACCCACCTTCTGGAACCGCTGGTGCAACTCCGCATGGCGTTCGCCGGCCTGCCGCGCGAAGCGGCGGCGCGCATGCCGAGCGAGCTCTCCGGCGGCATGCGCAAGCGCGCCGCGGTGGCGCGGGCGCTCGCCTTGGAACCTGAGCTGTTGTTCCTCGACGAGCCGACATCGGGATTGGATCCGGTCACGGCGCGCGGCTTCGACAAGCGCGTGCGCTTCCTGTCGGATGAGCTCGGGCTCACCGTCTTTCTGGTGACCCACGACCTCGACACGCTGCTCGGCATCGTCGACCGCGCCATCGTCCTCGCCGGCGGCAAGATCGTGGCGCAGGGCAGCGTGGACGAAGTGATGCGCATCGACGACCCGTGGCTGCGCGCGTACTTCGACGGCCATGGAACCTGAAGCCCGCTACACCGCCATCGGCGCGGTGATCCTGCTGCTCATCGTCGCGCTCGCCGCGGCGGCGGTGTGGCTCACGCGCAGCGGCGCGCGCGCCGAGCTGCGGCGCTACACGGTGTATTTCGAGCGCCAGTCGCTGGAAGGCCTGCAGATCGGCAGCGGCGTCGACATGCGCGGCATCCAGGTCGGCCGCGTCGAGCGCCTGGCGATCCAGCGCGAGAACATCAACCGCGTGCAGGTGACGCTGCGCATCTACGGCAGGACGCCGGTCAGCGAGAACACGATGGCGGTGGTCGAGCGCAAGCTCGTGAGCGGCGTGGCGCACGTCTCGCTCGACACGCCGGGCGTGCCCGGTCCGGAGCTCACCGCGGTGCGGCCGGGGGAGCGATACCCGGTGATCGCCGAGGGAGAATCGGATCTCGAGCAGTTCAGCGACGCCTTGAACCGCCTCGCGGTCACGGGCACCGGCGCGCTCGCCGGCGTGAACGAGCTCCTGAGCGAGCCCAACCGGAAGCAGATCATGGCCACGCTCGCCGACCTGCGCGCCATGTCCGTGCGCGTCGCGGCGGCGGCAGACAACCTCGCCAGCTCCGGTCGCCAGGTCGCAGCCGTCGCGCAGAAGGTCGGCGACAACGCCGAGCCGCTCGGCGCGGAGGCGCGCGCCGCGCTGCGCGACCTTTCGCGCGCGGCCGAGGCGCTCGAGCGCGCCGCGAGCGTCGGCACGAACGAGCTCAGCGCCACCGCGCAGGAGCTGCGCTCGAGCGCCGAGGCCGTCTCGCGCGCGGCCGAGCGCTTCGACAATCCCCGCGCCCTCGTGTTCGGCCCGAGCCGCCAGCAGCTCGGCCCCGGCGAGAAGCTGCCGTGAAGCGCTTCGTCGCCGCGCTGGCACTTCTTCTTGCCGGCTGCATCAGCGGCGGCAATGTGCCGCCGGTCCAGTACTACGTCCTCGCGGACGCAGGTCGCCCGGCCGAGGCGCGGCACACGGCCGAAGCCGGCCGCGTCCTGCTCGTGCATTCGACGTCGGTGAACTCGTTCTACGACACCCAGCGCCTGGTCTACAGCCGCGCCGCCGGCGAGCGCGCCTATTACCAGTTCGCCGCCTGGACCGAGCGGCCCGGGCGGGCGTTCAGCGACCTCCTGAGCAGGCGGCTCGGCGCGCCGCTGACCACCGCCGGCGTGCGCGGCGACGTGATCCTGCGCACCCGGCTGGAGGAGCTCTACCACGATGCGAGCAGCGCCCCCGGGCGCGTGACGATCGCCGTGTCGGCCGAGCTGGTCGACGGGGCCGGCCGCCGCGTCGCCGAGCGCCGCTTCTCGCGAGCCGCGCCAGTGGAGAAGGAAAACGCCGCCGCCGCGGTCGAAGCCGCGAACCGAGCCCTCACCGGGGTGCTCGACGACATCGCCGATTGGTACAACGGTTGTTCCTCGTGTTTCGACCGTAACACTTCGGCCGCCCGCTGAAACGCGCGCGGCAAGTGCCGCGCGCAGGGTAGAGGCGAAAGGAAACGACCATGAAGCCGCGATCCCTCGCCCAGTGCCTCCTCCTCGCAGTGCTGGCCATCAGCGCCGTCGCCGCGCAGGCCGCCGACCTGTCGAAGTCCGTGATCCTGGTGGCGAAGCCCGAGCTGACCGACGCGCTTTACGGCTCGGCGATCCTCGTCGTCACGCCGATCGGCGGCGACCAGCACGCGGGTTTCATCGTCAACCGGCCGACCGGCGTGAAGCTCAGCCAGCTCTTTCCGGAGGACGGCCCTTCGCAGAAGGTGGTCGATCCCGTGTATCTCGGCGGGCCGTTCAACCCGCAGGTCATCTTTGCCCTGGTCGAAAGCAACCGCAACCCGGGCGGCCAGTCGCTCGAGCTGATGCCGGGGCTCTATGCCGCGGTCGAGGCCGACACGGTCGACAACATCATCCGCACCGCGCCGGAGCACGCACGCTTCGTCGCCGGTCTCGTGCTCTGGCAGCCGGGCGAGCTGCGCACGGAGATCGAGCGCGGCGTGTGGTACGTGCTCGCGCCCGACGCGCATCTCGCATTGCAACCGAGCCAAGGATTATGGGAAGAGCTGGTACGCACCTCGAAGCTCCGGGCGAACGCCATCTGATGCGGCGCTTCGTAGCGACGAGCGTAGCGCTGACCGCCGCGGCCGGCGCCTGGCTGGTCGCGCTGGCGCTGCTCTAACCCGGGACGGCGGCGCGCAGCCGCGCGGCCATGGTCACCAGGTCGGGGAGCGAGCCGGCCTTCATCTTGCGCATCATCTTGCCGCGGTGCGCCTTCACGGTGATCTCGCTGATGCCGAGCTCGGCTCCCACCTGCTTATTCAAGCGGCCCGACACCACCAGCGCCATGACCTCCCGTTCCCGACGGCTGAGCGATGCGTAACTGTCCCGCAGCGCGCGTATCTGCTCCGCTCCCTCTAGCGCCGCCCAGCTATGGGTAATGGCGTTCCCAATTGCGCTCAGGAGCAGGTCGTTCACAATCGGCTTGGTGAAGAACTCCACAGCTCCGGCCTTCATGGCTCGGACGGTCATCGGCACATCGCCGTAGCCGCTGATGAAGATGATCGGCATGTCCGCCCGATCGCCCACTAGCTTCTGCAGATCGCAACCGTTGAGGTCCGGAAGAAAAACGTCGAGCACCAGGCAGCTCGGCACCGGTCCTCGCGCGGGGCGCGCCAGGAATTCCTGACCTGACCCGAACGTCTCCGGCTGCCAGCCGGCCGACTCGATGAGCAATTTCAGCGATTCGCGCACCGAAACGTCGTCGTCCACAACGAGCACTGTTGGTTTGGCGTCCGACATGCCTGTCCTCGCTTCCTGGCCAAGGCTGGGACGCCGCCTGCCCAAAGTACGGCGCCCAACCAAGCGCTGCGGCATGCTCCCTCCCTTTACGGTTGTGCGCCATCACATCTTTCTATTACTTACACCCTCGCAACACTCCGCCAGAATCGGGGGACACAATTCGGCGCCTCACACCAAGGACTCCATGACCGAGCGCCCTTCCGGCTTCGTCGTTGCAGTGGTCGATGATGACCAGAGCATCCTGCGCTCGCTTGAATATCTCCTCGAATCCGCGGACTATGCCGTGCGCCTGTTTACCTCCGGCACGGCACTGCTGCAGAGCGCTCATCTGCCCGAGATCGATTGCCTGATTTCGGACATCGACATGCCCTGCATGGACGGTTTCGAGCTGCTACGGCTGGTTCATGCTGCTCGCCCTGGGTTGCCAATCATCCTCATCACCGCTTACCCCGACACGCTGAAGCGATTGCCGGCCCTTGGTGGAAGCAGGCTCCGCTTTTTTACCAAGCCATTCAAGGGGCCGGAGTTACTCGCGGCCGTCAGCGAATCTTTACTGAATCACCGCGGGTGAAAGACGCACCTCTTCGGCGCGAAATTGCCCATGGCGCAGTTTCTTTCGTTACAGTCTGCGCGTCGCGTTCGGCGTGTGGACCCTATCGCATGCTTCGACTGACACATATGCCTGCGCCGTACCGCACTGCTATCGATGGTAGAGCGTGCAATCGCCGTATCGCTTGCAATCCACCTTGCCGGCGCGGCGAAGAGTCGCTGCGATGCTGAAAACACGCCCCGTGATCCCAGGGGAACAGCATTTCATCCTCTTGAGTTTGCCGCCGAGCGGACCGCAGAAGCGGCTCGCCTTTGCTCTACTGTTCGGTATATTGGCTATCTATTTCATTGCTGTCGGGCCGCTCTCGGACATCCCACCGTACCCGATTGCCGCCTTCATTCCATCGTACACGACAGCGATGTTCGTGACCGAAGCGCTCACCGCGATCTTGCTATTCGCCCAGTTCTCCATCCTGCGCGTGCGTGCCATCCTCGTGATCGCGAGCGGATACCTCTTCACGGCAGTTATCCTGATCCCGTGGATCCTGACGTTTCCAGGGGTGTTTGGGTCGACGAGCCTGATTGGCGGTACGCAGAGTACGGTGTGGCTTTACGTCTTCTGGCACGCTGGCTTTCCCATGTTCGTAATCGGCTATGCCTTGCTTAAAGATGCGGACCCTAGCAAACAATTCTGGCGTGGCTCGGTGGGTGCGGAGATAGCCCTGAGTGTCGCCGTAACGACTGCCGGCGTCCTAGTGGTGACATTTATTTGCACAGCGGGCGAAGCGCTATTGCCCCACGTGATGCTCGATTCGCTCCACTTTGGCCCATTGTGGCCAATTGCGGCGGCGCCGGTTGCGTTGCTAAGTACTTCCGCCCTCATAGCACTCTGGCTTCGGCAACGCTCAATGCTCGATCTTTGGTTGATGGTCGTAATGTGCTTGTTCTTGATTGACCAACTTAATTACTATTTCAATTCGGCTCGCTTTACCCTCGGCTGGTATGCCATCCGCATCAGCGGGGTCATAGCCGGTAGTCTCGTCCTGGTTCTCCTGCTGTACGAGGTGACGAACCTTTATGGGAGACTGCTCAGCGCGATCCTTGGCCAGCGTCTGGAGCGCGAGGCGCGGCTGATGACCGGGGATGCGGTCGCGGCCTCGATTGCTCACGAGGTCAAACAGCCGTTGACCGCAATGGTCACGAGTGCCGATGCGGGCTTTCGCTTTCTTGATCGCTCGACGCCCAATCTCGATAGAGCCAAGGAAGCGTTCAAGCTCATCGCCGCCGATGGCCATCGCGCGGGGGCGGTGGTCGAAAGCATTCGCGCGAACTTCAGGAGCGATGTCCGGACAAGAATTTCGCTCGATGTCAACGAGCTCATCCGGGAAACACTTGCCTTGGAACGTAGCGATCTGCAGAAGCACCGGATACGGGTCCAAGCCGAGCCGAATAAGCGACTGCCGGACGTACGAGGAAATCGCGTCCAGCTTCAGCAGGTGCTTCTCAACTTGATCACGAACGCCATCTACGCGATGGCGGCTAAGGATGAGCCGAGGGTCCTATGCGTGAAATCCGAGGCGTACGAAGGTGACAGCGTAATGGTCTCGGTTTCGGACACCGGTACAGGAGTCAGTCCGCAAGATATCGATCGGATATTCAACCCGCTCTTCACGACCAAATCCGATGGCATGGGGATGGGGCTGTCGATCTGCCGAGCGATCATCGAGGCCCACAATGGCCGGCTGTGGTTTTCCCCGAACACTCCCCGTGGCACCGTATTTCAATTTACCTTGCACGCCAATAAATCGGTGTCCGCCGGCGCCTGATGCAGGGGCGCAATCGGGACAATGCCGTTCTATTGCGCACGCCGGGATTGGGTCATCGGTATTTCGAGCGCCCCGGCCATTCTCACCAGCTCGGCAAACGATCCGGCCTCCATCTTCTTCATGATGCTGCCGCGATGGATCTGCAGCGTGACCTCGCTGATGCCGAGCTCTGCCGCGGCCTGTTTGTTGAGAAGGCCGCTAGCGACCAGCGGCAGCACCTCCCGCTCGCGTGGCGTCAGGGACGATAGGCGTTGCCGCAAATCGGCCAGCCCCGCTCTCTTCCGCCGTGCTTCCCGATTCTGCGCAAGCGCCGTATTGATCGCGCGCATCAGGTCTGCCTCCTCGAATGGTTTGGTCAGGAAGTCGACCGCGCCGGACTTGATCGCGCGCACCGAAGACGGAATGTCTCCGTGTCCGGTGATGAACACGATATGCGGGTGATCGCCCTGCGCGATCCGGCTTTGCAGATCCAGCCCGTTGATGTCCGGGAGCTCCACGTCCAGGACGAGGCAGGCCGGGATGTCGGGCTTCGCATACGCCATGTATTCGGCAGCCGAGCCGAACGCGACGGCCTGCATATCGAAGCTTGAAAGAAGGTCGGACACCGCTTCGCGGATCCGACGATCGTCGTCGACGATGAAAACGATGTGGTCAGGCGGATTCACTTAGTAGCCCGGATCACCGATTGTCGCGCGGACCGATACCAAAGTATGGACCGATACCATCGTCCGATGGATTTTCCTTCGCGCTTGCGATGTGATCTCGTCTGTGCACTCAGAGCAAATGGTAACCCGGTCGAGCTGGACATCATTCTCAAGGTGAAAGGAAACATTTCGTGAACTCTTCGTTTTCAGCGCTTCAGCGAATCGCGGCGGGCGCCGCAATCTTGGCCGGGGGCGCGTTGTGGGCTGCAGCGGCGCCGGGAGCGGATGCCGAGGACAAGAGCCTCGCCCAGCAGATCTTCGAGGCCATGGCGCAGGACCCCGGAGGGAAGCCGGGCTACCGGGTGGCTCATGCGAAGGGAATCGTGTGCGAGGGAACGTTCGTGCCATCGGCGGGCGCGGCGACGCTCTCCAAGGCCGCGCATTTCCAGGGTGCGTCCGTTCCGGTGACGGTCCGGTTTTCGGACGGCTCAGCCAACCCCTTCGTCCCGGACAACTCGGATAACGCCGGTCCTCGCGGAATGGCGGTTCGATTCACGCTGCCCGGCGGCGGACTGACCGACGTCGAAGGGCAGGCGCACAACGG
>DASQAW010000353.1:0-6666 GCA_035635495.1 Burkholderiales bacterium | reverse complement strand
GAAGCGATGCGCGTGGCTGCCGACAGCCACACGGCGGCGATCGAGCGCATCGACGAGATCGTGCGCAAGGAAGGGATCGAATGCGATTTCTCGCGCCTGGACGGCTATCTTTACCTCGCCGAGGGCGATAGGCCGGCGACGCTCGAGCGCGAGCTCGCCGCAGCGCATCGCGCCGGACTGAGGGACGTCGAGCGCGTGGCGCGCGCGCCGTACGACTGGGACACCGGGCCGTGCCTCTGCTTTCCGCGCCAGGGGCAATTCCATCCGCTCAAGTACATGGCGGGCCTCGCGCAGGCGATCCGCCGCGACGGCGGCCGCATCTTCTGCAACAGCCACGCGGATCATGTTGAGGGCGGCGTGCCCGGTCTCGTCCATGTCGGGAAGCACGTCGTGACAGGCGATGCGCTGGTGGTGGCGACCAACGTGCCGATCAACAACCGGATCACCCTCCACACCAAGCAGGCGCCTTACATGACGTACGTGATCGCCGCACGCGTGCCGCGGGGGCTGGTGCCGAAGGTACTCGCCTGGGACACGGGCGATCCGTACCACTACATCCGCTTGCATGACGACCTGCTGATCATCGGCGGCGAGGACCATAAGAGCGGACAGGCGCACGACTCGCCGCAGCGCTACCGCAGGCTCGAAGCCTGGGCGCGCAAGCGCTTCCCGATGATGGGCGAAGTCGAGTTCATGTGGGGCGGCCAGGTGATGGAGCCCGTGGACTACCTCGCCTTCATCGGCCGCAACCCGATGGACCACGAGAACATCTTCGTCGCCACCGGCGACTCCGGGATGGGCCTGACGCACGGCACGATCGCCGGGATGCTGCTCTGCGACCTGATCCTGGGCCGCAAGAACCCGTGGGAGAAGCTCTACTCGCCTTCGCGCGTGCCGGTGCTGGCGGCGGGCGAGCTGGCCAAGGAAGACCTCAACATGGCGGCGCAGTACGCGGACTGGCTCACGCCGGGCGACGTCAAATCGCCCGACGAGATCGCGCGCGAAAGCGGCGCCGTCGTGCGCCGCGGCCTCGAGAAAATGGCGGTGTACCGCGACGCAAGCGGCGCGCTGCACGAGCGCTCGGCGGTATGCCCGCACCTCGGCTGCATCGTGCACTGGAATCCCGGCGAGCAGACCTGGGACTGCCCCTGCCACGGCTCGCGCTTCGACGCCGTGGGCCATGTCATCAACGGCCCGGCGAACCGCGACCTGGCGTCAGTTCGGAGCGCGGACCATAAGCGAGCCGCCTGAGCAAAGCAGGATCACCGCCACCGCGCGCATCAGCGCTTCGCGCGAGATGCGCAGGTAGAGGCGCCGCGCCAGCCATAGACCCAGCAGCGCAGCCGGCACCGCCGCCGCGGCGGCAATCCAGACCGAGCGCTGGAGCAGGAGCCCGGTGATGAGGAACGCCAGCACGCGCAGCGAGATGCTGGTCATCGTGGCAAAGCCCATGGTGGCGGGGAACTGCTCCTTCGTCAGTCCGCGGCTCGAGAGATAGGCCGCGTACGGCGGCCCGCCGGCGCCGAACAGCGTGCTGGTAATGCCGCCGCACAGGCCGGCGAGCCATGCCCACCCGGGGTGGATGACCCGCGGCGGTCCGCGCCGCACCAGGCTGTAGAGCGCGTACGACAGCACGAAAGCGCCGAGCAGAAACATGCCGACGGCGCGCGGCAGGTTGACCAGCAGCGTTACGCCAAGCGCCGTGCCCACCAGGATCATCGGCACGAGTCGGCGCCACTCGTCGCGCGCCGCGTTGCGGGGATTTTCCAGCCCGACGCTGAACGCCGTAGAAAGGTCCACCAGCGCGAAAAGCGGCAGCGCGAACTGCAGGGGCACGAAATGCGTCGCCAGCGGGATGGTGACGAGCGCCGAGCCGAAGCCGGTGACGCCGACGATCAGCGCCCCGACGAAGGCGAGCCCGGCGAGCAGGGCAATCTCACTCGCCATGGAGCTTTAGCGCCTCCGGCGTGCAGCGGTTCATCGAGCGCAGCTTCGGCACGTAGCGCGTGAAGGGCATGCCGTAGCGCGCTTCGAGCTTCTCGGCGCGGCTGCGCAGCGTCGACCACGGCAGGCTCGCCGGCGCGCCGCGGAAGGCGAAGGCGAGGATGTTCGGATCGTACAGCGCCGGCATGGCCAGCACCGCGCCACCGAAGGCGCGCTCGAGCCGCCGGAGGTGCTGGTCGAGCTTCGGGTCGTCGTCCATGAAGTTGACCACCAGCGCCCCCGGCTCGCGCAGGGCGAGGAACGCCGCGTCGTAGAACTCGCTCGAGACGAATTGCGCCACGTGCAGCTCGTCCTCGAAGGCATCGATCATCAATAGGTCGCAGCACTCGGGGCTCAGCGCCTCGGCGCCGTCGCCGATCTCCACCACCAGCCGCTCGTCGTCGGCCGGCAGCGCGAAATGCGCGCGCGCCGCAGCCAGCACGCGCGGATCGAGCTCCACCACCCGCACCCTGGTCGTCTTCAGGTGGCGGTGGAAGAACTTCGGCAGGGACGCCCCGCCGAGTCCGATCATCAGCGCCTCGCGCGGCTCGGGGTGCACGAGCAGGAACGCCATCATGCAGCGCGTGTAGTCGAGCGCGAGCGAGTGCGGGTCGTCGATGCGCATCGCGCTCTGGATCGCCTCGCCGCCGACGTGCAGCGTGCGCACGCCGCGCGCGTCACTGACCGCTATGGACGATTTCGGCTTTTTGGCGGACAAGCGGAGCCACGCAAAGGGCGGCGAGGAAGGAGAGCGCCGCGGCGGCGAGGATCGGCAGCGCGTAGGAGCCGAAAGCGTCGAACGCCGCGCCGGCGAGCCACGGGCCGAGCAAAGTGCCGATGCCCGCGCCGGTATAGAGTGTGCCGATGATGCCGGAGACCGAGCGCGCGCCGTAGAGGTCCATGACGATCGTCGGCACCAGCGCGACGTAGGCGCCATAGCAGATGCCGAAGACCAGCGCGAAAAGCGCGAGCAGCCACCACGCGGTGCTCGACCACCAGACGACGAGCATCACGCCCAGGCCCACGTACATCGCCGCGAGCGACGGCAGGCGGCCGAGGCGGTCGGCGATGCCGCCGACGGTGAAGCGCCCGAGCAGGCTGCCGAGGCCGATCAGGCTGACGAGCGTCACGCCCTGCGCCTCGCTGTAGCCCGCGTCCTGGGCATAGGGGCCGAGATGCACCATCGGCACGAAGAGGCCGACGCAGCTCAGCACCAGCGACGCGTAGATGAACCAGAACGCGGGGGTGCGCATGGCGCGGCGCAGCGGGATACCGCTTGCCGGTCCCGCAGCGGCAATCGTTGGCTGCTGCCGGATGGCGAGCGCCGCCGCCCCGCCCAGGACGAGCACGAAAACGGCGAGCGCGACGTAGGCGCCACGCCAGCCGAAAAGGCCGATCCACCACGCCGCGAGCAGCGGCCCGGCGATGTTGCCCGCACCGATGCCGGCAACCGCGAGGCCGGAAGCGAACGCACGGTTCGCGCCGAACCACGGCTGCACCGCGCCCACCGACGGCACATAGACGAGGCCGACGCCCAGGCCGATGCCGATGCTGTAGGTGGCGTACAGCACGCCGAGGGACGGCGCCCGGCTGGCGAGCCACAGCGCGGCCACCAGGCTGGCCACGCCGATGAGCGCCACGCGGCGCGGCCCGTAGCGGTCCGCCGCCATGCCGCCGGGCGCGCCGAGCAGGAACCAGAGGAACGCCGCCACCGAGAAGACCAGCGCGATATCCCCGCGCGAGGCGCCGAACTCGGCCTCGTAGGCGCTGAAGAACGCGGCGAACGAATACGCCGCGGCGAAGCCGACGAACATCAGGGTGAAGGCCGCCGCAACCACCACCCAGCCATACCGCGCGCCGATCAACGCTTCTTCTTTTTGGGGGCGATGGCGGCGACGACCTCCATTTCCAGCAGTAACTCGGGCTGCACCAGGCTGGTCACGCCGACCAGAGTGCTCGCCGGCAGCTGCTTCGCCTTCAGGTAGCCCGAGCGCACCTCGCGATAGGCGGCGACGTTCTCGGCGTTGATGCCGACCATGTAGCCGTTCATCTTGATGATGTCGCCCCAGCCGGCGCCGGCCGCGCGCAGCACATTGGTCAGGTTCTTGAACACCTGCTCGCACTGCGCGCGCATGTCGCCCGCGCCGACGACCTTGCCGTCCGCGCCCCAGCTTACCTGCCCCGAGACGTACACCAGCTTCGCCGGCCCCGCGACCGCCACTGCATGCGAATAGAACCGCGGCGGGGCGCCGAGCTCCGCCGGATTGAGGTACTGCTTGTCCATCTTCCCTCCCGCGAAAAGCGCTATTTTGGCTTTCGCCGCGGCTGGTGGTGCGGGCCCTGCGAAACGAGGTCGAGCGCGCGCATGTACAAGTCGTTCGGCAGCGGCTGCTCGCCGAGCAGCCAGGCCGACACGCTTTCGTACGAAACGCCGAGCGTGTCGGCCAGCGCTTCCTCGCTGCCGACCACCTCGACTGCGCGTCTCAGAGTGCGCGCCTTGGGGTTATCGCCCCCCTTGGCTTCTTCCGTCCCCATGGCAAACCGGCAGATTCTTCTTACCTGCCCGTCCGCCGGCAATCCCAGTTTCCCCTAATGCGTTGTCACAAAATCAGTTCAAAGCCCCGCGCGCAGTGATGGGCCACACCGCCTCGACACGGTTGTTTCGCACGCCCACGTACCAGTCGTAGAGGTTCACCGTCGGATCGCAGTGGCCCGGCACTAGAAAGAGCTTCTCGCCGAGCGCAGGGGCCTGTGCGCCCGCGGCTAGCTCGATCGAGCCATGCTCGTCCGACGCTCCGCGGTACGTGAGGCCCTCGCGCCGCCAGACGAGCGGCAGTCCCGAATCCACGCTCGATGCCTTGAGCCCGGCGTCGACGATCGCGCGATCGGGCGCGGGCCGGCTCATCACCGTCGCCAGCACGAAGAGCGCGTGCTCGAAGCGGGGTAGCGGCGCGGCCCATTCATTTTTTGCGTAGTCGACGTCCATGAAGATGTACGAGCCGGGCTGGATCTCGTCCCAGGCGCCGGCTTCCGCTTCGAACATGTACGTGCCGCTCCCGGCGCCGGTGACGATCGGGCAGCGGATGCCGGCCTTTTCCAGCAGCCGCTTCATCTCGAAGACATGCTGCGCGGCAGATTCGATTGCGGCGTGGCGCTGCTCCATGGTGCGCATGTGCTGTGCGCGGCCGTGATAGGCCTGCAAGCCGGCAAAGCTCAAATGCCGGGACCGGCTGATGGCGCGAGCGAGCTGGACTGCCGGCTCGCCCGGCGCGATGCCGCAGCGGCGCATGCCGACCTCGAGCTCGATGTAGACGTCGAGCCTCGCGCCGCTCGCCTCGAGCGCCGCCAGGTTGTCGGGATGGTCGACGCACACGCCGACGTGCGCGCGCTTCGAGAGCTCCGCCAGGCGGGCGATCTTCGGCGCCCCGACCACCTCGTTGCTGACGAGCACGTCGTCGATCCCGCCGTCGACCAGCGCCTCGGCTTCGGCGACCTTCTGGCAGCACATACCCACCGCGCCGTGCGCGATCTGGAGCTTGGCGATCTCGGGGCACTTGTGCGTCTTGGCGTGCGGCCGCACCCGCAGCGGCCGGCCCTTCACCGAGTCGGCGAGCGTGCGCAGGTTGCGCTCGAACGCGTCGAGCTCGAGGACGAGCGCGGGCGTGTCGACCTCGTCGACCCGCTGCCCCACGAACGCCGGCGGGCGTATACTGGTCATTTATACAGTATCGGCGCTAGAATCTCCAGCGCCGGATTGTAGGTCCGACGGCCATGGCGAAAGACGGCAAGAGCGAAATCACCTTCATGCGCGGCGCGCGCTCCTTCATGCAGGGGCGCTTCGAGACCGTGGCGCGCGAATCGTTCGACGACGGGTGGACGCCGGAGGAGAAGGACGAGCGGCCGCTCGAGACGCAGGTCACCATCGAGCGCGCCCGCTCGATCGTCTCGCACAACGACTCGCCCGACATCGGCTTCGACAGCTCCATCAACCCGTATCGCGGATGCGAGCACGGTTGCATCTACTGTGTCCAGGGCGACACGCTCGTTCTCATGGCCGACGGCAGCGCCAAACCGATTGCCGAAATAAGGGTCGGCGATGCGATTTACGGCACGAGGCGCGAAGGCTGGTACCGCCGCTACGTGAAGTCTCGCGTCCTGGCCCACTGGAGTGTAGTGAAGCCGGCCTTTCGCATCACGCTGGAGGACGGGACCGAGCTGGTGGCCGGCGCGGACCACCGGTTTCTGACCGAGCGGGGCTGGAAGTTCGTGACGGGCGACGGGCGGCCCCATCTCACGACAAGCAACAAACTGATGGGTACCGGCGCGTTCGCAAGCCAGGTGAGCAAGAACGCCGAGTATCGGCTTGGCTATCTTTGCGGCGTGGTGCGCGGCGACGGCCTGCTCGCGTGCGATGTCGAAGCGCTGCTGAGAACGCAGGAATACCTGCGCCGCTGGGAGGTCGAAACCGCGCATTTCGTCTTCCAGGAGGCGAGCGCCGGACGACGAATGATGCACGCTATCAGGACCCATGCGCGGGACGACGTTCAGAGCATTCGCGAATTGATCGCGTGGCGCGAAGCGCCCTCGCGCGAATGGGCAGCTGGCTTCCTCGCTGGCATCTACGACGCCGAGGGGAGCTACAGCGAGGGCGTACTCAGGATCAGCAACACCGAACCAGCCATC
>DASQAW010000352.1:0-1809 GCA_035635495.1 Burkholderiales bacterium | reverse complement strand
CGGCGTCGCGCTACGAATCCAGGTCGGGCCCCCGAAACACTAGGAGGAATTTTCGCAGTCAACACAGCAGAGGAGGCAAGCATGAAGAAAGCAGGCGCAGTACTTCTAGGCATCGCCGCGTTCGCCGCATTCCCCGCCTTGGCGGACGATGGCGGCAACCGCTTTGGCGGCAACCTCGTCGGGTACCAGGAGGTGCCCACGCTCTCGACAACCGGGAACGGCCGCTTCGATGCGCGGATCGATGCCCGCAGCAGTGAGGTCCACTGGCAGCTCAGCTACGCCGACCTGGAGAGCGACGTGCTGCAGGCTCACATCCACCTCGGGCGGCCGGCCATCAACGGCGGCATCAGCGTCTTTCTCTGCACCAACCTCGGCAACGCTCCCGCCGGGACGGTGGTGCAGGCATGCCCGCCGGCCCCTGCGACTATCAGCGGGACGTTCACGCCAGCGGACGTGAGCGCCGGCGCGACAGCGCAAGGGCTCACGGTCGGCGAGTTCGATGAGCTGGTCCGCGCCGTTCGTGCCGGCGCGACTTACGCCAACGTCCATTCGAAGGGCCGGCCGGGCGGCGAGATCCGCGCCCAGATCAGGCACGGCCACAGCGACGGCGGCGACGACCACGACTGAGGACGCGCGCCGCGCTGCTAGCTTGCGTGCAGCGCGGCATTCTTCCCGGCGATCCGGCCGAACACCGCGCCATTGGTGAGGCCGGAGCCGCCGGGGTAGTTGAACCAGAAGATCCCGCCGACGAGCTCGCCCGCGGCGTAGAGCCCGCGGATCGGCTCGCCGTCGGAGCTGATCACCTGCGCGTCGGTGTTGATCTTCAGGCCGCCGAAGCTGAAGGTGATGCCGCAGGTCACGGCATAGGCCTCGAACGGCGGCGTGTCGATGGTGTTGGCCCAGTTGGATTTCGGTATCGCCAGCCCCTTGGTGCCGCGCCCATCCTTGAGGTTCGGATTGAACGGTACGTCGGTGCGCACCGCGTGGTTGTAGGCCTCGATCTCGGCGAGGGCTGCATTTCCGTCGGTGTCCTCGAGCTGCGCGCAGAGCTCGGCGAGCGTGTTCGCCTTGCGCCGGGTGACCTGCCGGATCTTGTATTCGTCGCGCAGCAGGTGCGCGACCTTGCCGTCGAAGATCTGCCACGCGAACTGGCCCGGCTGCTGGAGGATCACGCGGCCGTACTTCGCGTACGTGTAGTTGCGGAAATCGGCGCCTTCGTCGACGAAGCGCTTGCCGTGCGCGTTGAGGTAGATGCCCCACGGGTAGGAGTGCTTCTGGAACTGGTCGCCGACCGCGAGGTCGCCCGTCTCGGGGGCATTCCTCTCCCACGCCACCGCGTGGCAGCCCGACCAGTTGCCGGTCGCCGCCGCGCCTGCGTCGAGCGCCATGCGGATGCCGTCGCCGGTGTTGAAGCGCGTGCCGCGCACCTTCGCGAGCTCCCAACCCGGCCCGAGGTAGCGCGTGCGCCACTCGGTGTTCGCCTGGAAGCCGCCGGCGGCGAGCACCACCGCCTTCGCGCGCACCTCCTGAGTTTTGCCTTTGTATCTGACCCGGACACCATGCACGCCATCGTCGTCGGCGATGAGCGAAAGCGCCCGTGCCTGGTACCAGATGTCTATGCCCTGCTTGCGCGCGGCCTGCGTGAGCCCCTCGACCAGGCCCGGGCCACCGCCGACCGCCTCGAGCGCGAGGCCGCCCCAGAAGCGGAACCGGCCCTCGACCTTGAAGGCCTGGCGGCCCCAGGCGGCGGTGAAGCGGATGCCCTTCGAGCGCATCCAGAGCGCAGTCGGCAGGCTACTCTTCACCAGC
>DASQAW010000351.1:0-4236 GCA_035635495.1 Burkholderiales bacterium | reverse complement strand
GCGTGCACCAGCTCGCAGATGCGCACGATCGCCTCTTCGAACACGCCGTGCGTGGACGGGTAGGTGATCATCAGCACGGCCAGCTTGGCGCGATGCTCGTTCACTTTGCGATCCAGATCCGCCAGGTCGACGTTGCCGTTCTTGTCGCAGGCGACGACCACGATGCGCAGGCCCATCATCTGCGCGCTCGCCGGATTGGTGCCGTGAGCCGAGGCGGGGATGAGGCAGACGTCGCGCTGGCCCTCGCCCTTGGCGGCGAAGTAGCTGCGGATCGCGAGCAGCCCGGCGTATTCACCCTGCGCGCCCGAGTTCGGCTGCAGCGAGACCGCGGCGAAGCCGGTGATCTCGGCGAGCATCGCCTCGAGCTCGGCCATCATCTCGCGGCTGCCGCGCGCCTGCTCGGGCGGCGCGAAGGGATGCAGGTTGGCGAACTTCGGCCACGAGATCGGCAGGAGCTCGGCCGCCGCGTTCAGCTTCATGGTGCAGGAGCCGAGCGGGATCATCGAGTGCACCAGCGACAAATCTCGGTTCTCCAGGCGCTTGAGGTACCGCATCATCTCGGTCTCGGTGTGGTAGCTGTTGAACACCGGGTGGCCGAGCACCTTGTCCGCGCGGCGCAGCGCAGGCGGAATCGAGGCGGGCTCCATGGCCAGCGCGCGCGCCAGGCGCTCGATGTCGGGGTGCTCGCCGGTGAGCACGTGAGCGACATCGGCGATGTCGTTCAGCGTCATGGTCTCGTCGCAGCTCACGGCGACGCGGTTGCCCTCCAGTTTCCGCAGGTTGATGCGCCTCGCCCTCGCGCGCGCATCCAGCCCGTCGGCTGCCTTTAAGATAACCGTATCGAAGAACGCTTCGCTTTCGCCGCCCGCGCATTGCGCGAGCAGCCGCGCCATGAAATTGACGCACGAGGCGATGCGCGCGAGGCCGCGCGGGCCGTGGTAGACGGCATAGAAGCCCGCCATGTTGGCGAGCAGCGCCTGCGCCGTGCAGATGTTGCTCGTCGCCTTGTCGCGGCGGATGTGCTGCTCGCGCGTCTGCAGCGCCATGCGCAGCGCCGGCCGCCCGGCCGCGTCGCGCGACACGCCGATGATGCGTCCCGGCATCTGCCGCTTGTGCTCGTCGCGGCACGCCATGAACGCCGCGTGCGGGCCGCCGTAGCCCATCGGCACGCCGAAGCGCTGCGCCGAGCCGATCGCCACGTCGGCGCCCATCGCGCCCGGCGACTTGAGGAGCATGAGCGCGAGGAGGTCGGTGCCGACCGAAACGAGCGCGTCCGCCTTGTGCGCGCCGGCGATGAGGCCGGACCAGTCGTCGATATGGCCGTAGGTGTCGGGATACTGGAGGTGGATGCCGAACACGCCGCTTGGATCGAACTCGCGGTGCGGGTCGCCGATCTTCAGCTCGATGCCGAGCCACTGCGCGCGCGTGCGCATCACCGACAGGACCTGGGGATGCGCGGCCGCGTCGACGAAGAACACCTTTTCCGCGCTCTTGCTCGCCCGCCGGATCATCGCCATCGCCTCCGCGGCGGCGGTCGCCTCGTCGAGCAGCGAGGCGTTGGCGACCGGCAATCCCGTGAGGTCGATGACGAGCTGCTGGAAGTTGAGCAGCGCCTCGAGCCGGCCCTGCGAGATCTCGGCCTGGTAGGGCGTGTAGGCGGTGTACCAGCCCGGGTTCTCGAGCACGTTGCGCTGGATCACCGCGGGCGTGTGCGTGCCGTAGTAGCCCATGCCGATGTAGCTGCGCCACACCTCGTTGTGCATCGCGTGCGCGCTCAGGTCGGCGAGCGCCTGCAGCTCGGTCTCGGGTGCGCCGAGCTTGAGCGGCTCTTTCAGCAGGATGGCGGCGGGCACGACCTCGCGCACCAGCGCGTCGAGCGAATCCAGGCGCAGCTCGGCGAGCATCTGCCGCTGTCGTGCTTCATCGCTGCCGAGATGGCGGGCGGCGAACTCGTCCTTCCCCAGCAGATCGGCGAGATCGCTCATACGCCCGCCGATTTCGCGTAGGCGTCGTTCGCGAGGAGCTCCTTCAGCTCGCCCTTGTTGGCGAGCCTGAGCTTGAAGAGCCAGCCCTTCTTGTACGGCGACTCGTTGACGAGCTGCGGCTGCGTGCCGAGCTCGGCATTGGCCTCGACGATCTCGCCCGAGACCGGCGCGTAGACGTCGGATGCCGCCTTGGTCGACTCGACCACGGCGACGCTGCCGCCGCGCGAGACCTTGGTGCCGGCCTTCGGCAGCTCGACGTAGACGAGGTCGCCGAGCTGCTCGGTCGCCACCGCGGTGATGCCGACGGTGACGGTGCCGTCGCCGTTGTCGGCGATCCATTCATGCGACGCGGTGTACTTCAGGTTCTCTGGAATGTTCATGACATCTCCTGGCGAGCATGCCCGACGCCCATTGCGCCGCTCATGCCCCCTCTGTCCGTTTGCCTGAGAAATTGGCGGCCAAGGTGCGGCCGCGTGTTCCTTCGGCGAGGCCAACATGGCCTTCTCTCCAGAGCGCCCGAGCCTCGCGCGGTCCTTTTGCCTGAGAGTTTTGCGGGGCCTTACCCCTTCGGCGCTGGCAGCTGGCCAGTCTCTCCCACGCGCGGCATGATGGGCCCGGCGAATCTACTCCAGCCGCATGTTCGCTCGCAAGCGCAATTCGGGGTCAGGGTCGTAATTATTCAGTGTGGACGCGCGCCGGCTCGAGACATACATTGGTGGCAGGCATCCCTGCCCAAGGCAACCACATGAACGAACTGCACAAGGGATCCTGTCTCTGCGGCGCGGTGACTTTCGAGGTCGCCGGTCCGCTTCCGCCGCCCGACGCCTGTCACTGCCGGCAGTGTCGGAAACAGTCCGGTCACTTCTTCGTCTCGACGGATGTCCCGCGCTCATCGTTGACCGTGTACGGTGGCGAGAACGTGGCCTGGTTCCGATCTTCGGAGCGCGTGCGCCGGGGCTTTTGTTCGCGGTGCGGCTCGAGCTTGTTCTGGGACCCGAACGACAGGGACTACATCGGCGTTGCGATGGGCGCCTTCGACGCGCCGACGCATACGCACATACACATCCATGTCTACGTGGGGCAGAAGGGCGACTACTACGAGATCACCGACGGGCTCCCCCAGAAACAGTAGTGCTGGGGAGCGGTCCAACTTACGGAGAGGCGAATATGCGATTCATGGTCATTGTGAAGGCGAGCCGGGATTCGGAGGCCGGGAAGCTCCCGAGCCAGGAGCTCCTGGCGGCGATGGGCAAGTACAACGAGGAACTGGTCAACGCAGGCGTCATGCTGGCGGGCGAAGGGCTGCAGCCGAGTTCGAAGGGCAAGCGCGTGCGCTTCTCGGCCAACCGGCGCACGGTCGTCGATGGCCCGTTCGCCGAGACCAAGGAACTGATCGCCGGCTTCTGGCTGTGGCAGTGCAAGTCGATGGACGAGGCGGTCGAGTGGGTGAAGCGCTGCCCGAACCCGATGCCCGGCACGGAGGCCGAGATCGAGATTCGCCAGGTGTTTGAGGCGGAAGACTTCGGCAAAGAGTTCACGCCCGAGCTGCGCGAGCAGGAAGAGCGGCTGCGCGCCCAGATCGCCAAGCCAAAACGCTGAAAACCCGGGTCAGAGCCTCATTCAAATAGGGCAGCCAAGAAAAGTGAGGTGGAGTGGCAGCTAAGCTCAATGTCGGAAAGGTACTGCTAGGCGCTTTCCTTGTTCCATGGTGGAACAGACGAGCGTTCTTACGCACCCTGTGGATGCCGTTCGTCGCATTAACGGTCGTTGACTGGCTTTCGAAGCAGCTTGGCGGTCCGCTCGGTTGGGGTGCCGTCTGGGGTCTGATCATCAGTTTTCCAATTTTCGTTGTCTTTGTCGTCCTATGCCACAGGCTCGTACTTCTTGATGCTGGTGGTCGAGGCTTTCGATCCTTTCCAACTTGGTCCTGGCGCGAAACAAGATTCGCGCTTTTGGCATTTGGATTGGCGCTCGTCTGTGTGATCGTGATGGTGGCGATGGCGGCGGTGTTATCCATGCTCCCCTTATGGAATGGCGAAAGGCCGCTGGATTATTGGCCGAAGTATCTTGCCGCTCTGCCCGCCTACTATGTCTTCGCTCGCACGTCGTTGGTTCTCCCCGCGACTGCTGTCGATAGAAGGGTCAACTTCGCATGGGCATGGCGGCAGACCGACGGGAACGGCTGGCGACTTGCGGTGGTGGTCGGTGCGCTGCCGTTCTTTCTGTCCCAGGCAGTCGATCTGATTTATCG
>DASQAW010000350.1:0-4021 GCA_035635495.1 Burkholderiales bacterium | reverse complement strand
CTGATGAGCTTCCACGGGCTGCCGAAGCGCGGCGCGGGAAGCTATGAGCAGCAGTGCCGCGCTACTGCGTCGTTGTTGGCTCAACAGTTGAAACTGCAAGACGGCGAGTGGCGCGTCACCTTCCAGTCGCGCTTCGGCTATGCGAAGTGGCTGGAGCCCTACACCGAGCAGACGCTGATCGAGCTGGCCCGCGGCGGACGCGGGCGAGTCGACATCGTGTGCCCGGGATTCGTAGCCGACTGCCTGGAGACGCTGGAAGAGCTCGGCATCCGGGCGCGCGCGAGGTTCCACGGCGCCGGCGGGCGCGATCTGCGCCTCATCGAATGCCTCAACGAAGCGCCGGAGTGGATCGAGGCGCTGGCGGCGCTTGCGACCGAGGCTAGCGGCCGAGCAGGCCCTTGAGCTTGTCCAGCGCGGAACCGCCGCTCGGCGCCGACCCGCCGCCTTGTGCGGTACTTCCTTCCGCGGGAGGCTTGCCGCCGCCCAGGCGCTCCTTCAGCTTGTCGGTGATGCGCTCGCCGACCTTGAATTTCGCGAGCTGCGACGCGGCGGCCGCGTAGTTGACTTGGTATTTCATCGCGTCGAAGGGCCCGGTGAGGTGCACTGGCACCGTGAGACCGGCAAGTTGCGCCAGATCGGCACCCCCCTGACCCTGCGTGCTGGCCACGACCGTCGCGTTGGTGACGTAGTCGATGGTGGAGTTGCCGATGTCGATGTCGCCTTTGCCCGAGATGCGGAACAGCGGCGCCTTCACATCGAGGTCGTCGTTGTGCGCCACGCCGTTCTTGATGGTGAAGCTCGCGGTCATCTCCGAGAAATCGGTCTGTTGCGTCTGCCGCGCCTCGGCGCGCGCCTCCTGCGAGCCGAGCGCGTTCTTCGCCTTGCGGAACACCTCGGCGAGGTTGATGCCCTTGATGGCGCCGTCCTTCAACTGCACGCGCGCCGTGCCGGCGAGCGACTTCTTCATCGTGTTGACGGTCTTGCCGGCGGCGTTGACGTCGAGCGCGACGGTGCCTTTGCCTTCGAGCAGGTCCTTCTGGGCGAAGTCGCGCAGCAGCGGGCCGACCGCAACGCCGGAGAGCGTTTCCTTCATCGCCACGCGGCCATCGGCCATCGCCGTGATGGCGCCGGTGGCCGAGCCCTCGTAGAGGTTCACCGAGTGCGGCGCGACGTCGAGCCGGCCGTTCGCGGCTTTCACCTCCGCCTTGAGATTCGCGAGCTTGAGGCCCTTTACCTGCAGCGCGCCGACCTGGAGCCGGCCGTTGGCATTCAGGTCCTTCAGCGCCGAGAGATCGACCGGCGTGTCCTCGGCCTGCTTCTGCGGCGCGGGCGCCGGCTTCTCCGTGCCCTTCTCGCTCGGTGCCTGCACCGGTTTCTGCTCCGGCGGCGAGTAGCGGTCCAGGTTCAGCTTGTCGACCGCGACGTCGAAGACGTAGCTCGGCGGGGTGAACTTGGCGAGGCCGAGCTTCGCCTCGATGTTCGACTCGTCGAACTTCGCCGAGAGATCGGCGTTCACCGTCTGCTTCTCGAGGTCGGCCTTGAGCGAGCCGGTGACCGGGATCTTCACGTTCTTCTGCGGCAGGCTCGGATCGCTGATCGCGAGATCCGCGGTGAGCTGCGGGATGACCAGCGCCTTGGCCGAGCCCTCGACCCCGGCGAGCTTGAGCTTGGCCTCGATCTCGCGCGCTGCTTCCTTCATCTTCAGGTCGGCCGTCACCGCGCCGCCTTTGGCCTTGTCCGCGGCGATGAGCAGCTCGGGCGCGGCGATGTGCGCCTCGAGGCTCTGCTTCTCCTGCACGCCTTTCACGTCGAGCGCGAAGCCGTTCACACGGTACTCGTTCTTTTCCGGGTTCGCCGCGACGTCGCCCTTGGCGCGCGCGTCCAGGTTGGTAAAGCCCGCCGCCGCGCCGGTCACCTTGGCGTCCAGCTTCGACACCGCAAATGACTTGGCGCCGAGATCGAACTGGTAGCCGCCGCCGACGTCGAGCTTCACGTCGAGGTCCGGGTTCTTGCCCTTCACCGCCGCCTTGAGCTCGAGCTTGCCGTCGGCCTTCTGGGCGATGCGGCCGGTCGAGAGCTTGAGGTCGCTCACCGCGAGCTCCTGGCCGCTCGCCTTGTCGACGTAGTTGACCGAAGAGCGATCGATCTGCACGCTGCCGATGTCGAAGGCGACCGCCTGGCCGCCCGTGTCCTTCCGCTCCGCGGCCTTTTTCTCCGCCGGCTTCTGCGCCGCCGCCTGGTCCTTCGCCTCCAGCAGGTCGCTGAAGTTGAAGCGGCCGTCCTTCTCCTTGACGATGGTCGCCTTGAGCCCCGAGACGCGGATGCCGTCTACGATCGCCTGCCCGCGCAGGAGCGGGAGGACGGCGACCGAGGCGTGCGCGGAGTCGAGCGCGACGAACGGCTGCTCGCTGCCCCGCTCGGAGAGCGTCACGCCGTTCACCTTGGCGCCCAGGGCAGGCCAGAAGGCGAGCTCCAGGTTGCCCTTGAGGCTCAGCGTGCGGCCGGTCTTCTCCTTCACGATGGTCTCGATCTGGCCCTTGTAGCGGTTCGGGTCGAAGGTCATGGCGAACACGGCCACCCCCAGGACCAGAAGGACCACCACCCCCGCGATCGCATATAGCGTGTATCTGATAGCTTTCATCGTCTAATCAGGAAGTTGGAATAACGTCGTCGAGCTTGAAATGAGCCGCGGCCATCCCCAATTCGACAAGATGCAGGAAGAGACCGTTCAGCCCCAACCCGCAGAAAACGCCAAAACTCCGGAACAGCAGCTCGCCGAAGCCCAGGCCCAGGCGCAGAGCCAGCGCGAGGCGATGCTGCGCGCGATGGCCGATGCCGAGAACGCGCGCAAGCGCTTCCAGGCAGAGGCGGCCAACGCGCAGAAGTATGCGCTCGAGCGCTTCGCCGAGGCGCTCCTGCCCGTGATGGACAGCCTCGAGGCCGCGCTCGCCAACAAGAAAGCGAGCCCGGAGGCGCTGCGCGAGGGCGTGCAGCTCACCCTGCGGCAACTCGGCCAAGCGCTCGAAAAGGCGCGCATAACCTCGATCGACCCTGCGCCGGGGGAGCGCTTCGACCCCCACCGCCACCAGGCGATGGCCGCGGTGCCGAGCGATTCTGGACCCAATACCGTGGTCGCGACGATGCAGAAGGGGTACCAGCTCCACGACCGCATCCTGCGCCCGGCGCTGGTGACGGTAGCCAAACCAGTTGAAAAAACGGATGGAAACCCCATCTCCGACACAGACTTAGACTAATTCGGGACAACCATGGCAAAGATCATCGGCATCGACCTCGGCACCACCAACTCCTGCGTCGCGATCATGGAGGGCGGCAAGCCCAAAGTGATCGAGAACTCGGAAGGCGCGCGCACGACGCCTTCGGTGGTGGCTTACGCCGAGGACGGCGAGATCCTGGTCGGCGCGCCGGCCAAGCGGCAGGCGGTCACCAACGCCAGGAACACGATCTACGCCGTGAAGCGCCTGATCGGCCGGCGCTTCGAGGAAAAGGAAGTGCAGAAGGACATCCACCTGATGCCCTACAAGATCGTGCGCGCCGACAACGGCGACGCCTGGGTCGAGGTGCGCGGCAAGAAGATCGCGCCGCAGCAGGTCTCGGCCGAGATCCTGCGCAAGATGAAGAGGACCGCCGAGGACTACCTCGGCGAGGAAGTGAAGGAGGCGGTCATCACGGTGCCCGCGTACTTCAACGACTCGCAGCGCCAGGCGACCAAGGACGCCGGCCGCATCGCCGGCCTCGACGTCAAGCGGATCATCAACGAGCCGACGGCGGCGGCGCTCGCGTTCGGCCTCGACAAGCAGCTGAAGAAGGATTCGAAGATCGCGGTCTACGACCTGGGCGGCGGCACGTTCGACATTTCCATCATCGAGATCGCGGACGTCGAGGGCGAGAAGCAGTTCGAGGTGCTCTCGACCAACGGCGACACGTTCCTCGGCGGCGAGGACTTCGACCAGCGCCTGATCGACTACGTCGTCACCGAGTTCAAGAAGGACCAGGGCCTCGA
>DASQAW010000349.1:0-2408 GCA_035635495.1 Burkholderiales bacterium | reverse complement strand
AAGGTGACCGACAAGCAGTCGTGGAACGACGTGCCGACCTGCAAGGAGGAAGGACTCGATGTCCAGTATCTGATGCTGCGCGCCATGTTCCTCCCCGGCAAAGTGACGGCTGACCAGAGCGCTTTCTACGTCGATCTGTTCCGCAAGGTGACGCAGACCACGGAATACAAGGAGTACATGGAGAAGCAGGCGCTGAAGCCGATCTTCCTCACCGGCAAGGACATGCTCAAGTTCCTGGAAGAGGACGACGCGCTCAACAAGAGCCTGATGACCGAGGCCGGCTTCGTCGCCAACTGATGGCGGCGCCTGAAGAGCAGCCGGCGGACCCGGTCGAGGAGTCCGCGGCTGTCGCCAGCAGCCGTAGCGTCGACATCGCGGTCTCGCTCGTGCTGCTGGCGCTCGCCGGCGTGCTCGCGTTCGACAACTGGCGCACCGGCATGTCGTGGGACTCGACCGGCCCGCAGGCCGGCTACTTCCCGTTCTACCTGTCGCTGATCCTTGCGGGCGCGAGCGTATACGGCATCGTCAAGGAGCTCGCGGCTCGCCGCGCCGATAGCGGGGCGTTCGTGCGCCGCGAGCAGCTCCGCCGCGTAGTCCAGGTGCTTGTGCCGACGCTGCTCTTTTGTCTTTTCATGCAGTGGCTCGGGCTCTACGTCGCGAGTTTCCTGCTGATCGCCGGCTTCATGATCTGGGTGGGGCGCATTGCAGTCTGGAAGTCCGTGGTAACTGCGCTGGTCTTTTCGGTGGCGATGTTCGTTACTTTCGACGTCGCCTTCGACGTCATCATGCCCAAGGGTCCGCTCGAAGCCCTGTTCGGCTTCTAGCCACGGCCGATGGAGGCGTTCCATCTCCTGATGTACGGCTTCGGCGTGCTTCTGACTTGGAAGACGCTGGCGCTGATGATGCTCGGCCTCGTGCTCGGCATTTTCGTCGGCGTGCTGCCGGGCCTTGGCGGACCGAACGGCGTCGCGATCCTGCTGCCGCTCACCTTCACGATGGATCCCACGTCGGCCATCGTCATGCTGTCGTGCATTTACTGGGGCGCGCTCTTCGGCGGGGCGATCACCTCGATCCTGTTCAACATCCCCGGCGAAGCCTGGTCGGTGGCGACGACCTTTGACGGCTACCCGATGGCGCAGCAGGGCAAGGCCGCGGAAGCGCTCACCGCCGCCTTCACCTCGTCGTTCATCGGCTCGCTGGTCGCGGTGCTGCTGATCACCTTCCTCGCGCCGGGGATCGCGTCCTTCGCGCTGCGCTTCGGGCCGCCGGAGTTCTTCTCGGTCTACCTCCTCACCTTCTGCTCCTTCGTCGGGCTCGGTCGCGAGGAGAAGCACAAGACCCTGATCTCGATGTCGCTCGGCCTGCTGCTCGCCGGCGTCGGTATGGACACGGTCTCGGGCCAGCTGCGCATGACCTTCGGCTGGAGCGAGCTGTTCCGCGGCATCAACTTCCTCGTCGCCGTGATCGGCCTCTTCGGTATCAGCGAGATCCTGCTGACGATGGAGGAGCGCCTCGCGCTGCGCGGCCATGCCGCAGCCATCAGCCTGCGCGTGGTGCTCAAGGTGTGGAAGGAAATGCCGCGCTACTGGATGACGCTGCTGCGTTCCGCGGCGATCGGCTGCTGGCTCGGCATCACGCCCGGCGGCGCCATCGCGGCTTCTTTCATGGGATACAACCTGGCGAAACGATTCTCCAAGGACAAGGAGAGCTTCGGCAAGGGGCGCATCGAGGGTGTGTTCGCGCCGGAGACCGCGGCGCACGCGTCCGGCACCTCCGCGCTGCTGCCGATGCTCGCGCTCGGCATCCCCGGTTCGGGCACCGCGGCGATCCTCCTCGGCGGACTCATGGTCTGGGGGCTGAATCCCGGCCCCTTGCTCTTCGTCGAGCACAAGGGCTTCGTCTGGGGCCTGATCGCTTCGATGTACCTCGGCAACGTGGTCGGGCTGATCCTCGTGCTGAGCACCGTGCCGCTGTTCGCCGCCGTGCTGCGAGTGCCTTTCGCTGCCATCGCGCCGATGATCGTGGTGTCGTGCGCGATCGGCGCCTTCGCCATCCAGAACGCGATGTTCGACGTCTGGCTGATGCTGCTGTTTGGCGTCGTGGGCTACGTCTTCAAGAAGATCGGCATTCCGCTCGCGCCCTTCACGCTCGCCCTGGTCCTCGGCAACCGCGCCGAGGATGCGTTTCGTCTTTCCATGATCGGCGCCGGCGGTGACCTGCGCGTCTTCTGGTCGAACGGCCTGGTGGGGTCGATCACCACCCTCGCGGTGATCCTGCTCTTCTGGCCCGCGATTTCCGCGCTGTACGCGCGGCTGCGCCGCTAGCGGGTGCGGACGGGTCCCATCAGCGTGTCGGGCAGCCAGGTCGCGATCTCCGGGAAGACGCAGAGGATCACGATGGCGAGGAAC
>DASQAW010000348.1:0-3131 GCA_035635495.1 Burkholderiales bacterium | reverse complement strand
AGGAGAAGGGCGGCGAGAAGAAACGATCGCATCATTACGCTCCCCGAAAAGAAATCAAATGCGGCTGTTCACGCGGTAGAACGGCTCGCTCACCATCTGCTCGTGCCAGCCACTGTACCATTTCTGCGCATACGGCTTGATGCGCGCGAGCATGTCGGCGCGGGCGCGGTGCTCCTCGCTCAGGCCCTTGGCGCAGAACTCGCGCACCGCGGCGAAGAGCGCTTCCACGTCGAGGAGCTTCAGCTCCCGATCCTCCATCACCACGCGGCCGCCGACCACTACCGTATTGACGTCGGTCCCCATCGCGCGCTGCACGAATGCCTCGACGATGTCCGAGCGTGGATCGAGCCACGGCTGGTTCTCGACCCGCTCGAGGTCGACCAGCACCGCGTCGGCCTTCATTCCGGGCGCGAGCGCCCCGGCCTCGCCCTCGAAGCCGCACACTCGGGCGCCGTTCAGGGTGGCGATCTCGAACGCCTCGTAGGCGTCGAGCGGCGGGTCGGACAGCTCGAAGCTGCCCAGGCGGTGCACCTTGTGCATCATGCGCAACTCCATCACCGCGTCCTCGTCGTCGTTGATGGTCTTGTCGTCGAGCCCCATCGCCACGTTGACGCCGGCCTTGCGCATCTGCATCACCGGCGTGATGCCGTTGCGCATGATGAAGTTGCAGCTCGGGTGGTTGGTGACCGAGGCGCCGCGGCGGCCCATCAGGTCGATGTCGGCCTGGGTAACGTGGATGGCGTGCCCATAAGTGACGTTGCGCGCCACCAGGCCGACCTCGTCGAGCCACTGCAGGGTCGGCTTGCCGTGGCGGCGCAGCCCGTAGGCCTTCTGCACCGGCGACTGCAGCGTATGCATGTGGATCTGGATCTTGCCCGCGGCAACGTCGGCCACCCTGCGCGCGAAGCGCTCGGTGAGGCCGTGCGCCCACGAGGGCGATAGCAGAATCCGCGTTTCTCCATCGTTGTACTTGCCGTACAAGTCGGCGAAGAGCGCGAAGTAGTCCTCCTCGAGCTTCTTCTTGTCGTAGAAGACGCGCGGCTTCGCCCAGTCCTTGAGGTCCGCCGGCAGCGTCTCGAAGAACGCGAATTCGTCCAGTGCGAGCTTCGATTCGTCGCGCACGCCGGGCGAGAACGCCAGGCGGATGCCCGAGTCGAGATACACCTTGATCGCCTGATGCGCGCGCTCCTGGCCGATGGCGCCGTCGTCGTCGAAGCCGTTGTGGTGCAGCAGCGTGCTGCCGCTGCGGATGTGGTGGTAGGCGGTCATGCCGGCGCACAGCTCCGCCGGCAGCAGGTGCATGTAGGCCCAGTCGAAGAGCGCGTTCTCCAGAAAGTCGTTCTTCACGCCCTTCTGGATCGGCGACATGCCGCGGCCATGGCTGTGCGCGTCGACCAGGCCCGGCATCAGGAGCTGCCTGCCATCGCCAAGGACGCGGGTGCCGGGATGGTTTCTCACCAACCGTGAAAACTCATCCACTGCAGTGATGCGGTCGCCCTCGATGGCGATCGCGCCATCGCGCAGCAAGCCTTTTTCCTTCTTGCGCGGATCCGTGAGGACATGCTTGCCGCGCATGAGCAAAGTGCCGTTCATCGCTTCATTCTAAGCGCTCAACAGCAGGCCGCCGATGCTGCCGCCGGCGGCGAGGATCCAGAGCGGATTGATCCTGAGCGTCAGGAAAGCGACGGCGCTCGCCGCCGCGATCGCCCACAGCCGCCAGTCGGGCGTCGATGGCGTGCACAGCACGTAGCCGCCGGAAAGGACGAGGCCGACGACCAGCGGCGCGATCGCCTTCTGGATCGCGATGCGCCACGGCGATTCCTTGAAGCGCTCCCAAAGGTCGGCGACCCACCACGAAAGTACGGCGGCCGGGGCGCACACTGCGAGGAGCGCCACCACGGCGCCGGGAAGCCCCGCCGCTTTCCAGCCGAGCAGGCTGACGATCAGCACGTTCGGTCCGGGCGCTGCCTGCGCGATGGCGAACAGCTGGATGAACTCCGCATGCGTGGTCCAGCCCTTCACGTCGACGACGAGGCGCTGCATCTCGGGCATCACCGACGGCATGCCGCCGAACGCGATCAGCGAGAGGACGCCGAAGGTGAACGCGATGTCGAGCAGGATCACAGCCAGCCGCGCCGCGCGCAGAAGATACCCACCGCCGCCGCCGCCGGCATCACGAGCAGCATGGACAGGCGGCCCATGCCGACGGTGAGGAAGCACGTGGCGACCAGCGCGAGCGCGGCCGGCCGCTTGATCAGCGCGCGGCCGAGCTTCAGCGCCGTGCCGATGAAGAGGCCGGCACCGGTGGCGCCGACGGCCGTCACCACCGCGCGGACGATGGGGTGAGTGCCCCACTCCAGATACAGGATCCCGAGCGCCATCACCCAGATGAAGGGCAGCGCCATCAGGCCGAGAAAGGCGACGATCGCGCCGCTCACGCCGAACCAGCGCTTGCCGAGCACGATCGACGCATTGCCGATGTTCGGGCCGGGCAGGAACTGGCAAAGACCGATCGTCTCGGCAAAGTCGGCCGGCGTGAGCCAGCGGCGCTCCTCGACCATCGTGCGATGCGCCCATGGCATGACGCCGCCGAACGAGCGCGCGCCGATGGCGAGAAAACCCGTGAACAGCTCCCTCAGGTTGCGCGGCGGCGTGACATCCATTTTTTCTTGGACAATACACCATATGCGTGCGCGGCTCGCTGCGGTCCTCCTTTGCCTCGCCGGCATAGCGCATGCAGGGGAGCCGTTGTCCGCGGTCGAAAGGGCGCGCGTGCTGACCCATGGTCCATGGCCGCCGCCCGCGCCGCGCGCTGCGGGCAAGCGCGAAGTCATCGCGCTGGGCGAGCGGCTGTTCTTCGAGCCGCGCCTTTCGGGCACCGGGTCGGTGCTGTGCGCGAGCTGCCATGTGCCCTACCGCGCGTTCCAGGACGCGCGAGCGCGCGCCTTCGGGCTCGACGAAATCGAGCGCAACACGCCGACGCTGCTCAACGTGGCGTTCTACCGGCGCTACGGCTGGGACGGCGCGCGCGAAAGCCTGCCGGCGCAAAGCATCCGGCCGCTTCTCGAGCCGCGCGAGATGCGCTCGTCTGCGGCGCACGTGGCCGCGTTCGTGCGGCGTCACCTGGCACA